>DATLDR010000061.1:0-14828 GCA_035525775.1 Flavitalea sp. | reverse complement strand
GCTCATCGGCTTGTTGTATACCTTCCCTTCCACCCATGATATGATGTCGAGATACGCGAACGTCCTTGTTTCAAAACGATTCTTCTCCAGGTGTTTTATTTTATGCAGAAATTGTTCAAGCTCCTGTCTTACCCTGTGCTTTGAAAATTGGAATGAGTTTCTCAGAAATCGGAAGATCTCTTCTTCTATAACTGTAAGATTTTCCATTTTTGCCATGAACCTGTACACAGATTTTGTTAATGGTTCCATTAATTCAAAATTACCAAGCTCATAATGCGACAAAAGGTGCAACAGACGTGCGTAACATTGAAGGTCGCTGCGAAGATCAATAGGTTCATTGATTATTCTTTGTACGTAATCAATTGTTGTGTTGTAGTCGCCACTTCCAAAATACAGGGACGCTATTTTATAATTGAATACCAGGATGCGGTGCTTGTCGAGGAACAATGATAGTTCTTCAAGCTTTTGGTCTATATATGGAACCAGAGATAGTCCTTCTGAAAAAGTGCCGCGCATGAAATGCCTGTTGATCCTGGCCTGTTGAATAGAAACAAAAACCTGCACCCTGAAATTATCGTTATGCTGTACAACGTGCGAGGGCGCAAATTTTTCAAGTTCTTCCAGCACTATATCGAGCTGCTGATGATTACGCAAATCAAAGTGAGCATTCATAAGGTTATGCATTCCTTTGATGTAATGTCCGGTTTCCACGTTGATCATTTCTGGAAACTCACGGAAAAGATCCACCCATTTTTGTGCATACCGGTAGTATTGAATAAAGTCCTGCCGGATAAAAGCATACCATCCGTAGCTCTGGTACAAGTAGAGCCTTTCATAAAAACCTGTTTGGCTGTAAGCACCGGCAGGTAGGTGTTCCTTAAAGAATTGTTTCACACCTTCCTCATCTTTTACATTCCTGGCATGACCATTTTTAACATACCAGCTGTAAAGCTGAAGGGCGAGATTGGAAAGTTGCATGATCATTTTCCTGCGGTCGTGCACTTCATTAGCCTCGATGGCCAGTTGGTCGGCTTTATCCTGCAGGCTACGCGTGATGTGAAGCGTTTGTATTTTTTTCTCGAGTGAGATTACCTGGATCAGAATAGTATCCTGGTGATAAGTTACTGCTGCCTCTTTCACCTTATCCAGGATTTTCAGGCTTTGCATATAAAGCCCTTTGTAATAAAGTATGCGGGCGTAATCAAGCTGTTCGTTCAGTTCCAGGTCAACATTTTCTGTACGCTTTTGCAGCCGAAGGCTGGCAAGTACCTGCCGGTAAAGGTGTGTTTTGAGGTTCGAAAGCTGTGGTTTTTCAATTCCCGGCAGCTTTTTCAGGAGCAGTTTTTCATCATATTCCTGCATTTTATCAAGGGCGTCGAAAAGCTGAACGATCTTAAGGTCTTCTTTTGCCGAATTTCGCCGGATATAAAGTTTAAAATGTCTCTTTTCCGATTTTTCAAGAGAATGGATAAGCTGAAATAAAATATCAGAATAGCGGGTGGACATAATGAAAAAATCTGCTGTAAAGCTATGACTGGCACGGGTTTCATGAATGACGCCATTAATTTGGCATCATGATAACCATTAATTGTTGATTACCGGAGCATAAATCGCTGCCATATATTTGTAATGTCGAACGGGTTAAACATATAGCAGGCAATCGTTGAAGCAAGAATCGTAGAGGCTCATTAAGATAGTAAGCTGTGGCACTCAGCCCAAAACATACTATGTAAGATTTTCATATGGCAAGCAATCGTTAGAGGCCGTCCTATTCTTAGGAGGGCTTTTTTGTGCCCGTGAAGTTAATAATAAATTAATAAGTGCAAAATAATATCACGCTTTTTCCATTACTTTTGCGGCCGGCAGGTCTTACACGACCAGCTCCTGCTGAACTCCCCCAGGATCGGAAGATAGCAAGGGTAGGCGGTTGTAGCGGTGCGATGTAAGTAATCTGCCGATTTTTATTTTATAACATAACCACACATGAAGTTTTTTATTGACACTGCGAACCTCGCGCAGATCAGGGAAGCCCACGATCTCGGTATTCTCGATGGAGTGACCACCAACCCATCTTTAATGGCGAAAGAAGGCATTAAAAATGAACAAGGTGTGATAGATCACTATAAAAAGATCTGTGAACTTGTTGATGGCGACGTGAGCGCTGAAGTGATCACTACGAGGTTTGATGAAATTGTTGAAGAAGGTAAAAAACTTGCTGCGATACATCCTAATATTGTCGTGAAAGTTCCAATGATCAGGGATGGAGTCAAGGCGATAAAATGGTTTTCAGATAATGGAATTAAAACAAATTGCACTTTAGTATTTTCTGCGGGTCAGGCAATACTTGCGGCGAAAGCTGGTGCTGCATACGTTTCTCCTTTTATAGGCAGGATTGATGATTCGAGCTGGGATGGTGTGGAGCTGATTGCACAGATAGCACACATTTACCAGTTACAAGGTTATAAAACTGAAATTCTCGCGGCTTCCATCAGAAATTCATTGCACATTGTGAAATGTGCGGAGGCAGGAGCTGATGTTTGTACCTGTCCTCTCGAGCCTATACTTGGATTGCTCAAGCATCCGCTTACAGATCTGGGTTTGGCAAAATTCCTCGAAGATGCCACGAAGATGAGAGCTGAAATGGCAACCGTATAAAAAAGCAGAGGCAATTTGGTTAACATAAACGGCGAAGTCCTATAAACCTATTTTCTTTTTCGTTTTCTTCCTGCGGCACTGTCTCTTCCGCTGTGCATCACTTCGTCAATGGTCGGCAGCTTCTCATTGTCGGCTGATTTTTTAATATAAATTTCAATTTCTCTTGAAAGGCGGGGGTTCCTGATCACTGCAACCTTAACCTTTACTTTATCATCTGTGAATGAAGTGTCAATAAACAGGCTGTTGCCATTAAACTTTCCACCACTCGAGCTAAATTTCAATTCCTTGTTACCGAGTGGCAGGTAGGTGCCATCGGAAAAGTGACCTTCAACATTAATATAATTATGCGTGCCTTTTTTGAGGCTGTCGGTATATAAGTTAAAGAAAATCGAATCGAGTGTCTGCGCCGAAAGCACGTGGGCGGTAGTTAACAGGTATATGGTTATCAGTATATTTTTCACAGTGTTATCAAGACAATTTAATCACGCTTAGGGTTGTATAGCCATAAAATTATGCCTAATTGTCAAAAAAATTTTTGTTAAAAGGGAATTGCCGTTATTTTTGCGCACTATTATGAATTTCACCATGCAGATACACCATCACCATACTTCCCTCGCAGGGTAGGCCGGTGTGTTGTTTGCGCATGTCAAAGAATACGATAAGGGCTTACTCAGGTAGGCCCTTATTTTTTTGCACCATACTCAAATAAAATTAAAATGGAGCGTAGTAAGTTAAAGATCGCCATTCAGAAATCGGGTCGCCTGCACGAAGATTCTGTTCAGTTGATGAAAGACTGCGGCATCGATATCAAGAACGGTGGCAACAAACTGAAAACAGAAGCTGATAACTTTCCCATGGAAATTTATTTTCTGCGCGATGATGATATTCCTCAGTATGTTGAAGATCAGGTTGCCGACATCGGCATAGTAGGAGAAAATGTGCTGTACGAAAAAAATAAAAGTGTTGAAATAATTGAAAAGCTTGGCTTCGGCAAATGCAGGTTATCCATAGCCGTTGGAAGAAGTGAATCGTACAGCGGCACTGGTTTTCTTGAAGGCAAAAAAATCGCTACCAGTTACCCCGCGATCGTTGATAGATTTTTGAAAGAAAATAAAGTAAATGCCGAAATACACGAGATCAGCGGTTCAGTAGAAATAGCACCTGGCATTGGTCTGGCGGATGCTATAGTTGACCTGGTAAGCAGCGGCTCAACCCTTTTTGCAAATGGGTTAAAAGAAGTAGAAACTATCTTGAGTTCCCAGGCAGTAATGGTGAAGAATGCAAAGATTTCTGTTGAGCAGAGTAAACTTCTTGACAAATTATTGTTCCGCATCAGGGCGGTGAAGAAAGCGAAGAACAATAAATATATTCTACTGAATGCGCCAAATGATCAATTGAAAACAATAATCGGACTATTGCCAGGAATGAAAAGTCCAACTGTATTGCCTCTTGCTGAGGCCGGATGGAGCAGCGTACACAGTGTTTTGAGTGAGAATGAATTCTGGGACATCATCGAGAAGCTTAAAGCGGCAGGAGCGCAGGGAATTTTAGTGGTGCCCATTGAAAAAATGATAATATGACCATCAAAAGCAGATAATGAACATCTATAGATATCCATCAAAAGATTCATGGCAGCAGTTGCTTAAGCGTCCAGCACTTGATTTTTCTAACGTTGAAGAAAAAGTAAATGCAGTTCTTCTGCAGGTAAAAAAAGATGGCGATAAAGCTCTCAGGAAATTTACAGCCGAATTTGATAAAGCGGTTGTTGACAACCTCGAAGTGACTGAACAGGAAAAGATTTTTGCACTGAATCAAGTGAATACAGAACTTTTCGAAGCAATAAAACTCGCTGCTGAAAATATTACTGCGTTTCACAGAAAACAATTGCAGGCAACCGATAAGATGGAGATAATGCCAGGCGTTAGCTGCTGGAGAAAAAATGTAGGCATCGAAAAAGTTGGTTTATATGTTCCCGGAGGAACGGCCCCTTTATTTTCTACAGTGCTCATGCTTACCATTCCGGCTGTACTGGCAGGCTGTAAAGAAATTATTATTTGCACACCACCATCAGCTGAAGGAAAAGTGCACCCGGCAATCCTTGCTGCAGCGGGTTATGTTGGCATAAATAAAATTTTTAAAGTTGGTGGGGTGCAGGCAATCGCCGCAATGACTTTTGGCACCAATACGATTCCAAAAGTGAATAAAATATTTGGTCCGGGTAATCAGTACGTTACCGCAGCTAAACAAATAGTGCAAAAGTATGGAGTAGCGATAGACATGCCCGCCGGTCCAAGTGAGGTGGCCGTTTTTGCTGATAAAACTGCGGATCCTTCCTTTGTTGCCGCAGACCTGCTTTCCCAGGCAGAACACGGTGGCGACAGCCACGTATTGCTCGTTACTGATTATGAGCCGCTGATTGCATTGGTGAATGATGAACTTCAATCGCAATTGTCTGTATTGCCGAGGAAGGAAATTGCGGAAACAGCATTAGGTAACAGCAAATATATTTTAGTCGATAACAAGTCTCAGGCTATGGATTTATTAAATGAATATGCTCCGGAGCACCTGATATTGAGTTGTGATGCACCTGAAGAACTTGCAGAGATGGTGATAAATGCGGGGTCGGTATTTCTAGGACATTACTCACCAGAAAGTGTTGGTGATTATGCAAGCGGAACAAATCATACACTCCCAACGGGTGGTTATGCCAAAACATATAGTGGTGTAAGTGTAGACAGCTTCGTGAAAAAAATCACCTTTCAGTATTTAAGTGAAGAAGGATTAAAAAGCATCGCCCCTGCAGTAGTGGTGATGGCGGAAACGGAAGGCTTGAAAGCACATGCCGAAGCGGTCCGTGTACGTTTAAAAAAGTAAAATAAGAAAAATGAATTTCGATCTTAATTCCATCATTCGACCCAATATAAGAAACCTGACTCCCTACTCATCTGCCCGTGATGAATTCAAAGGTCACGCTAATATTTACCTGGATGCTAACGAAAACAGTTTCGGTTCTCCTCTTACAAAGTGGTACAACAGATATCCCGACCCCTTGCAGATAAAAGTAAAGGAAAAAATAAGTGAAATAAAAGGTATTCCTGTATCACAAATATTTTTAGGTAATGGCAGCGATGAATGTATCGACATACTGCTACGTGCTTTTTGTGAACCTGCGATTGATAATATTATTATTTGTCCACCCACCTACGGGATGTATGAAGTAAGCGCTAACATCAACAACGTTCAAATAAAGAAAGTTCCACTCACTTCATCATACGAGCTTGATCTGGACAATCTGGCTGAGGCAATCGATGGCAATACAAAACTTATCTTTCTGTGTTCTCCTAATAATCCGACCGGAAATTCTTTGAACCGGGAAGATGTTGAAGCCTTGCTGAATAATTATTCCGGCATCGTAGCAATTGATGAAGCGTATATTAATTTTTCAAGGTTCAGGTCGTTCACACAGGAGTTGAACGATTATCCGAATTTGGTAGTGATGCAAACTTTATCAAAAGCATGGGGTCTTGCGGCACTACGGCTCGGTATGGCATTTGCTTCTATAGATATCATTCATGTGATGAATAAGATCAAGCCCCCTTATAATATCAACCAGGCCTCACAGGACCTGGCTCTGCAGGCACTCGGCAGGGTGGAAGAAGTAAATGGGATGATCAGGGAGATTGTAAAAGAGCGGAAAATACTCGAAACAGAACTGCCGGAAACAGGTGTTGTGCAAAAAATACATCCGTCTGATGGCAATTTTCTGCTGGTACAGGTTACTGAGCCCCTGAAAATTTATCATTTTCTTCTTGATAAGGGCATTGTTGTTCGCGATAGAAGCAGGGTAGAGCTTTGTGAAGGCTGCCTGAGGATAACCGTTGGTACACCTCAGGAAAATAAAACATTGTTAATGGCGCTTAATGAATTTCAGGCTTAATAAATCGGTAATTTTACTATCCTACCAGTTAAATCATAATGACATGAGATCAGTTGCTGTAAAAATTTTGTTGGTTGTATTTATTTCATCGGTATCAACTTTCGGGTTCACGAATGATTCCACGCATATAAAACATCGCTACGCGGATGATATAATGCTGAAATTGCCTCAGGGCTTTACTTCTGTATCTATTGCCGAAAACGTTGGAAAGAACCGTCATGTTGCTGTTGGCCCTAACGGTGACCTGTACGTGAAGCTGGGGCAACTGAAAAATGGAAAAGGAATAATTGTTCTCAAAGAGACAAATGGAAAAGCGAAAGCCATCAACTCGTTTGGCGATTTTGGCGGAACAGGAATTGCCATCAAAAATGGTTATGTATATGCAAGTAATAACCAGGAAGTATTTCGTTTTAAACTGAACGACAAAGGAACAGTTGATCCTTCACAGAAGGCGGAAAAGATCGTAACCGGATTGATCAGCAGGCGGCAACATGAAGCTAAACCCATTACGCTGGATAATGAAGGGAATATTTATGTAACAATAGGTGCGCCTTCAAACTCGTGTCAGGTAAAGGATCGTGAAAAAGGATCGATGGGACAGGACCCGTGTTCATTGCTCGACAGTACAGGAGGCATATGGCAGTTCAAAGCAGATAAACTTAATCAGACATACAAAGATGGAGTACGTTATGCAACAGGTATAAGGAATGCAATGGGTATAGAATGGAACGATGAGGTGAATGATCTTTATGCAACTCAGCATGGCCGTGATGGACTTTTCCAGATGTTCCCTGAAATGTATGATGAAAAGCAGGGCGCAGAATTGCCTGCAGAAGAAATGTTGCGGGTAAGAAAAGGCTCTGATTTTGGCTGGCCTTACTGTTATTACGACCAAATGCTGAATAAAAAAATTCTTGCACCCGAATATGGGGGCGATAAAACTAAACAGGGAAGATGCGAAGGTGTGGAGACTCCGGTAGTAGCTTTCCCTGGCCACTGGGCACCAAACGATATTATATTTTATACCGGCAATCAGTTTCCTGAAAAATACAGGCATGGAGCATTCATTGCCTTTCATGGTTCATGGAACAGGGCACCGTTAAAACAACAGGGTTATAAGGTGGTATTTGTACCCTTGAAAGATGGCCAGTTGTCAGGCGAGTACGAAGTATTTGCAGACGGGTTTATAGGTGCACCTGATATAGATTCGCCGGATGAAGCAAAGTCACGCCCTTGCGGACTCGCCCAGGCAGCTGATGGTTCATTGTATATTTCTGATTCAGTAACCGGCCATATCTGGAAAATTTCGTACAAGGGGCAATAAGCATCCACGCACATACAAATTGAATATTTATTTAAGCATATGATGAGGAAAATTATTTTTAGTTTAGGGATGATTGTTATAATGGCGATGATATCGTCTGCAACATATTCACCATTGCAGGATCCGTTAAAGGCATCTATGGAAAGGGGCAGGAAAGTATATGAAAACACCTGCCTTGCATGCCATCAGGTAAATGGTTCAGGTGTTCCGGGAATGAATCCTCCATTAAAGAAATCAAAATATGTTAGTGGAGATAAGAAAATACCGATCACTATAGTTTTGAAAGGGCTGGATAAAGAAATTGAAGTGAACGGAGAAACGTATAATAATGTGATGCCTGCATTCGCAAATCTGAGTGACCGCGAGATTGCAGATGTTCTAACCTTCGTTAGAAACAATTTTGGTAACAAAGCGGGAAGGGTCACGGAAGCGGATGTAAAAAAGATTCGCGGCAAATGAAGAGAATACTTTTCATTGACAGGGATGGCACGCTGATCAAAGAAGCTCCGCCTACTTACCAGATTGATTCTGCTGACAAACTTGAATTTTATCCGCACATGTTTGAATACATGGGCAGGATAGCACGCGAGCTCGACTTTGAGCTGGTAATGATCACCAACCAGGATGGACTAGGTTCATCATCTTTTCCGGAAAACACTTTCTGGCCTGTGCATGAGTTGATAATGAAGTCCCTTGAAGGTGAAGATATTCATTTCAGCAAGGTATTAATCGACCGGACGCTTGCATCTGAAAACGCATACACGCGCAAACCAAACATCGGGCTGGTGATGCCTTACCTGAACAATGATCAGTATGATGTTGTAAATTCTTTTGTAATAGGCGACAGGATAACTGATGTGCAGCTTGCGAAAAATTTAGGATGTAAAGCTATATGGCTGAATAATGATCCTTCACTTGGATCTGCAGAAATAGCTGACAAGGTACAGGACTTGAAATCGGTGGTGATACTTGAAACTACAGCATGGAAAGATATTTACCAGTTTCTTAAATCGGGATTAAGACAGGTAGTTCATGAACGCAATACCCATGAAACACAGATAAAAATAGAATTGAATATAGACGGTAGTGGAAGATCAAACATTATTACGGGCCTGGGATTTTTTGATCACATGCTCGATCAGATCGCCAGGCATGGAAAGATGGACATCACCATCAGGGCGAACGGTGACCTGCATATAGACGAACATCATACGATAGAAGATACTGGTATAGCGTTGGGTGAAGCGTTTGCAAAAGCGTTGTCTGATAAACGTGGTATGGCAAGGTATGGATTCGCATTGCCAATGGACGATGCGGAAGCAAAAGTGCTGATTGATTTTGGAGGCAGAAGCTGGATCGTGTGGAATGCAGAATTCAAAAGGGAGAGCATTGGGGAAATGCCAACTGAAATGTTTTTTCATTTTTTTAAGTCGTTCAGCGATGCAGCGCGATGCAACCTGAATATAGAAAGCCATGGAGAAAATGAGCATCATAAAATAGAGGCGATATTCAAGGCATTTGCAAAAGCTATCAGGATGGCTGTTACAAGGGATCCGATGAGCAATTACCTGCCGAGCACAAAGGGTGTTCTATAAGCTAGAAAATTTTTGGATTAATCGAAAAAAACCACATCTTTGCACCTGCATGACAAATTTCATTCAAATATGGTGGTGGCATACTTTCTCCGATCGGGGCAGGTGAATGCTATTACTATGTGTAATAATATTTTAAAGCCCCGGTGTACCGGGGTTTTTTATTTGTATTCAATCAAAATGAAGAAGATAAGAATAGAAACAAAGTGCAAAAAAATGCTTGCTGACGTGTTCACACCGGTTGGCATTTACCTGCGCGTTCGTGACAGGTTCAGAGACGCCATCCTGCTTGAAAGCACAGACAATCATGCTGCCGATAATAGTTATTCTTTCATCTGTATTAATGCGATTGGTGGAATTGAGATCAGTTCCCTGAATACGATTGAAACGAAAATAGCAGGCATGCCTGTTGAACGTACTGCAATAAAGGACCGATCTGTTGTGCCATCTATGTTATGGGATTACATGCAGCGCTATGATGTTTCAGGCGGTACTGGCAAAGAGGAAAAATTTGCTAAGGGTTTGTATGGTTACACAACATATGATGCAGTACAGTTTTTTGACACTATTAATCTTACACACACGAAGAACAATGAAACAGATATTCCTCTTGCCCGTTATCGCCTGTACCAGTATGTAATTGCCATCAATCATTTTAAAGACGAATTGTTTCTTTGTGAGAATACCATTCAGGGGATTACAAGTGAGATTCAGGTAGTGGAATCACTCATCAGAAGCAAAGACGTGCCCGTGTATCCTTTTAATACGAAGGGCGATGAATCATCAAACATGGCCGATGAAGATTACAGGGAAATGGTAAGGAAAGGAATACAGAGCTGTCACCGTGGTGATGTTTTCCAGATAGTACTCAGCAGGCGGTTCAGCCAGGGATTTACAGGTGATGAATTCAATGTGTACAGGGCGTTGCGTTCGATCAATCCATCTCCATATCTTTTTTATTTCGACTATGGCGATTACAGGCTTATGGGATCTTCTCCTGAAGCGCAGATTATTATCAGGAACGGTCGTGCGGTGGTGCATCCGATCGCGGGAACTTTTAAAAGATCTGGTGATGAGATCACTGATCAGCAGAGGGCGGAAGAGTTGCTTAGGGATTCAAAAGAAAATGCAGAACATGTTATGCTGGTTGACCTCGCACGCAACGATCTGAGCCGTTTGTGCGATGATGTTCATGTGCAGCAATACAGGCAGATACAGTATTATTCGCATGTTATACACCTGGTAAGTGAGGTAACAGGACGTATAAGAGAAGGCAGCAATCCGTTTGATTTGCTGGCCCGGACATTTCCCGCAGGAACATTGAGTGGTGCACCAAAGTTTAAGGCAATGACGCTTATTGATTCATTTGAGCCAACGCAAAGAAGTTATTACGGCGGTGGAATCGGTTTTATGGGTTTTGATGGAAGTTGTAATCATGCCATTATGATTAGAACACTACTGAGTAAAAATAATCATCTGATCTACCAGGCGGGTGCAGGAGTTGTTGCAGCTTCAAACCCGGAAAGTGAATTGCAGGAAGTTAATAATAAACTGAATGCGCTCAAAACGGCGATAAGCGCGGCAAAAGATTTAAAATAAAATATGAAAATATTAGTATTCGATAATTACGATTCATTTACTTATAATCTCGTTCACCTGGTTGAAAAAATATTGCCGGTTAGGGTGGATGTATTTCGTAATGATCAGATAAGTCTGGAAAAAATAAAAGAATACGACAAGATTATTCTTTCCCCTGGTCCTGGTGTTCCTACTGAAGCAGGATTACTGCTGCCGCTGATAAAAGAGTATGCTTCATCCAAATGCATTCTTGGTGTTTGTCTCGGTCACCAGGCGATCGGGGAAGCATTCGGTGGCGAACTGATTAACCTTAGCACAGTATATCATGGTATTGCAACAAATTGTAAAATCATTGGAAATTCAAGTGAGTTGTTTACTGGCCTTCCGTCAGAAATTGAGATAGGCAGATACCATAGCTGGATCGTATCAAAAGATAAGTTCCCTGATGTACTCGAGATTACAGCAGAAGATGAGAATGGTTACATTATGGCCATGCAGCATAAAACGTACGACATACAGGGTGTGCAATTTCATCCTGAGAGTGTACTGACACCTGAAGGAGAGGCGATCATGAAAAACTGGCTGAAAAAATAATATGAAAAAGATACTTCAATATTTATACGAACATAAAACGCTATCAAATGAACAGGCGAAGGAAGTTCTGGTGAACATTTCAAAAGGTGTTTACAATGAATCGGAGATCGCATCATTTATAACAGTGTTCCTTATGCGAAGTATTACTATTGAGGAACTGCAGGGATTCCGTGACGCACTTCTGGAGCTGTGCTTAAAAGTTGATCTTAATGGTCATTCAACTATTGACATAGTTGGAACCGGTGGAGACGGAAAGAATACATTCAATATCTCAACACTCGCCTGTTTTATTGTTGCAGGAACAGGACAAAAGGTGGCGAAGCACGGAAATTACGGAGCTACTTCTATCAGCGGAGCATCAAATGTAATGGAAAGGATGGGATACCGGTTTAAAACAGAAAATAGTCTGCTGACCCAAGAGGTTGAAGAAGCTAATATCTGTTTTCTTCATGCCCCTGTATTTCACCCAGCATTGAAAACTGTTGGTCCTATCCGTAAAAATCTTGGTGTGCGTACGTTCTTCAATATGCTGGGACCGATGGTCAATCCTGCCTTTCCGGCATTTCAGCTGGTAGGTGTGTATAACCTCGAAATGGCGCGTATTTATAATTACCTGCTGCAGCAAACCAGTCGTCCTTTCACCATCATCCACAGTGTTGATGGTTACGATGAAATATCCCTCACGAACGACACGAAAGTGATCACTGCTGCCGGCGAGAAGATAATGACGCCAGAGCAATTGGGAAAACGACTTGTTGACGCACAGGATATTCATGGTGGAAATACTCCGGAAGAAGCGGCTCAGCTGTTTCTCACTATTCTGAAGGGAAACGGCACATGGTCGCAGAATGCAGTTGTGCTGGCTAATGCAGCAATGGCGCTAAATTGCACAGGTAAATTTGGATCCTATAATGATGCTTACCAGGCTGCTGTGGAAAGCCTCGAAAGCGGAAACGCACACAGATGCCTTCAAAAATTAATCTCGTTACAATAATGAATATTCTTGATAAAATACTAGCCGGTAAAAAACTGGAGGTGGAAGAAAACAAATTGAACGTACCTGTTCAGCACCTGGAGAAAAAAGAATTTTTTAGCCGGGCGGTTATTTCATTGAGAAAAAATTTGCTTGATATTCACAGTACCGGGATTATTGCTGAATTTAAACGGCAATCACCTTCAAAAGGAGTGATCAATGCCAACGCGGATGTGGTGAAGGTTACGCGTGCATATGCGGATAATGGCGCAGCTGCTTTGTCGGTACTGACGGACAAAACTTTTTTCGGCGGTTCGAATGCAGATCTTGAAAGAACAAGAATAAATACTATTCCGATTTTAAGGAAGGATTTCATAATTGATGAATACCAGGTATTAGAGGCTAAAGCTATTGGTGCTGATGTTATTTTGCTGATCGCGGCCTGTTTAACGCCTGCTGATGTAAAGCGGCTGGCATCATTTGCAAAAACGCTGCATCTTGAAGTGTTGCTTGAAATACATAATGAGGAAGAGCTTAAGCACATATGTGATGAATGCGATGTAGTGGGTGTAAATAACCGCGACCTGAAATATTTTACTGTCGATATAAACCGGTCTCTTGAATTGGCGGAAAAAATTCCGGCAGAAAAAGTAAAAATATCTGAGAGTGGCATCACTGGTACTGAAACTATTCACAGGTTGCGGTCTGCCGGCTTCAGGGGTTTCCTGATCGGCGAAAATTTCATGAGGGAACCGGATCCTGCGATTGCCTTTGCCACATTTGTTAAACACTTAAAAAACCCTTTTACTGCAGTGAAAGAAAAATAACACAATGAGAACTAAAGTTTGCGGGATGACGATGCTGGAACAGGTAGAATGCCTGCCGGATCTTGGGGCTACATTCGCAGGATTTATTTTTTATCCGAAATCTCCAAGATATGTGTTCAGGCATCTCACTTCAGCGCAGATCAGGAAGGTGAACACCATCAATAAAGTTGGTGTGTTTGTGAACGCATCGGTTGAGGAAGTTCTTTTAATGGTTGATGAATGCAGGTTGCATATGGTACAACTGCATGGTGATGAGTCGCCAAAATACTGCGAGCGTATCGCCGATTATGTGTCAGTGGTGAAAGCTTTCAGAATTTCTGATAATGATTCAATAGAATGGATGATACGGCCGTACATGGATGTATGCGACATGTTCATGTTCGATACGATGGGTGCCGGATATGGGGGTACAGGTAAAAAATTTGACTGGAACATGCTGAAGGGAAGCAGTATCGGTAAACCATTTTTTTTAAGCGGGGGTATTCAACCTGAAGACACGAAGGAACTAAAAGAATTTGAAACCGATCCTGTTTCGAAAGCGCTGTTTGCGATTGATATCAACAGTAAATTTGAATCTTCTCCTGGTATAAAGGATATGAAGAGAGTGGAGAAGTTTATTAAGGAATTGAAATAATGGCAATGAACAAAAAATTGTACAGGATACCTAATGAAATGGGTTATTACGGAGACTTCGGAGGAGCATATATCCCTGAAATGCTGCATCGTAATGTAGAGGAGCTGAAGAACCGTTACCTCACAATTATGTATGAACCTGCATTTCAAAAGTCGTTCAGGGCGCTGCTTAAAGATTATGTCGGCCGTCCTACACCATTGTATTATGCAAAGCGTTTAAGCGAAAAACACAATACAAACATTTATCTGAAACGTGAAGATCTTTGCCACACCGGCGCGCATAAGATTAATAACACGGTTGGACAGATCTTACTTGCACTAGAATTAGGTAAGAAGCGGATAATCGCAGAAACAGGTGCCGGGCAGCACGGAGTTGCCACAGCAACAGTATGCGCATTGAAAAATATTCAGTGCGTAATCTATATGGGTGAGAAGGATATTGAAAGGCAGGCGCCAAATGTTGCACGCATGCGTATGCTCGGCGCAACAGTGGTGCCTGCAAAAAGTGGAAGCAGAACATTAAAAGATGCTACTAACGAAGCCATTCGTGCCTGGATAAATGAACCTGTTCATACACATTATATCATAGGAAGTGTTGTCGGGCCTCACCCCTACCCAGACATGGTGGCAAGATTTCAAAGTGTGATAAGCGAAGAAATCCGGTGGCAGCTGAAGGAAAAAACCGGGAGTGAACTGCCAACACAAGTGATTGCCT
>DATLDR010000058.1:0-12018 GCA_035525775.1 Flavitalea sp. | reverse complement strand
ACAATTGTTGCAGAGCAGATGAGAATATTAAGAAGCAATCTTCGTTTTGTTCTCGGTGATCAGTTCGATAAGCCAACTATACTTGTAACATCATCTTTCAGCGGAGAGGGAAAATCGTTTATTTCTACAAATCTCGGTGCTACGCTTGCTATATCAGGACAAAAAACGGTGATATTAGAGCTGGATTTGCGTAAACCAAAAATTCTTGTAGGTCTTGGTCTTGCGAAAGGCCATGGGTTAACAAATTATCTTGTGGGTGGCGCCAGGCTTGAAGAACTGGCAAAGCCGGTTCCACAGGTCGATAATTTATATGTGATCCCATGCGGACCGGTTCCACCTAACCCGTCAGAAATTTTACTCACACCAAAATTCAACCAGTTGTTTGCATGGCTCAAAGAAAATTTCGATTGCATTGTAATTGATACGGCGCCGGTTGGCCTGGTAAGTGATGCGTTTACGCTAAGTCAATATGCTGACGCTACTATCTATGTGGTACGGCAACGTTACACATTTAAACGGCAGATCAATTTTATCGACGATCTGTATAAAAAGCACAAATTGCCAAAGATGGGTATACTGGTAAATGATTTTATTTCCGAAGGAACAAGAGGTTATTATGGATACGGTGCGGCGAAGTACGGTTATGGTTATGGATATGGGTTTGGCACTGGTTCAGGATATGGTGATTCATATTATATAACCGACAGCAAAAAGAAAACATTCTATAGAAGAATTAAATCTAAAATAGGGTTGTAGAATTATTCCTGAATGACTTCTTACTTTTCACATCCTACTGCTGTAATAGATGCTGATTGTAATATCGGCGCGGGAACAAAGATCTGGCACTTCGCACATGTTATGTCTGGAAGCATTATTGGTGAAAACTGTAAACTTGGTCAAAATGTTTATATATCCTCAGGCGTTGTCCTTGGAAAGAATGTAAAGGTCCAGAACAACGTTTCAATATATACCGGAGTGATTTGTGAAGATGATGTTTTTCTGGGTCCCTCCATGGTTTTTACAAATGTTACTAACCCCCGAAGTTTTGTTGTAAGAAAGGATGAATTTAAATCTACAATAGTCCGCAAAGGCGCCAGTATTGGTGCCAATGCAACAATTGTTTGCGGTATTGAGATCGGCGCATATTCGCTCATCGGCGCCGGTGCCGTGATAATTAAGTCTGTTCTGCCTTATGCATTGGTTGTTGGAAATCCTGCCCGGCAAATAGGATGGATAAGTGAACAGGGATACAGGCTAGAATTTGATCCGGCAAATGAAGCGTGGTGCAGCGAAGAACAACAGGGTTACACATTAGTGAACGGCCAGGTTAGCAAATTTTAATTACATACTCACTAATGAACCACGACAGCGCTTTCAAAGACTGGGATATAATTATTGAGCCGCACACCTCAATATTTCAACTTTCATATAAAGACCTGTGGCGATATCGCGACCTGATTTTTCTTCTAGTTAAGCGCGATTTTGTTTCCTTCTACAAACAAACCATTCTCGGTCCCCTGTGGTTTTTTCTACAGCCGCTTTTTACCACTCTTATTTTTGTAATAATTTTTTCAAGGCTTGCAGGCATCAGTACGGATGGTCTGCCACCTCCCTTATTTTATATTATTGGCATTGTGGCCTGGAACTATTTTGCCGAATGTCTTACTAAAACAAGTACTGTTTTCCGTGATAATGCGTCGATGTTCGGCAAGGTTTATTTTCCAAGGCTTATCATGCCTTTAAGTATTGTATTCAGCAATCTCATAAAGTTTGGTGTTCAGTTAATATTACTCCTGCTGGTTTTTCTGTATTATATCATCTTTTCAAAATTCAATCCCGATACTAATATTTACATTTTATTCTTTCCTGTCGCCATATTGATGATGGCTGGATTGGGGCTCGCATCAGGACTGATCATCAGTGCCATGACTACAAAATACCGGGATCTCTCATTCCTGGTAACTTTTGGTGTGCAGTTACTCATGTATGCAACTCCGGTAATTTATCCATTAAGTGCCGTATCTGGTAAATATAAATGGCTGGTAAGCATTAACCCGATGACAGGAATATTTGAAGCCATACGCTACGGATTGCTTGGCAAAGGAATATTCAACTGGATGCTGATCGGTTACAGTTGTACTATAACAATCGTGTTACTCTTCATCGGGATACTTGTCTTCAATAAAGTGGAGAAGAATTTTGTGGATACTGTATAAGCTAAGGCACACCTATGACTACCGCAATCAAGGTCGATAATCTTTCAAAAATATACAGGCTGGGTGAATATGGTACCGGCACGCTGAGCCTTGACTTTCAGCGGTGGATGGCCAAGGTTCGGGGTAAAGAAGATCCGTTTCTCACTATTGGGGAAGATAACGACAAGGCAGTGAAAGGTGGTAATCTTGTTTACAGTTTGCGGGATATAAATTTTGAAATTGCGCAGGGAGATGCAGTGGGACTTATCGGAAGGAATGGTGCCGGAAAGAGTACGTTGTTGAAAATTCTGTCCCGTGTAACATCACCAACAACGGGGCGTGTACATCTTAAAGGTAGAGTGGCAAGCCTGCTTGAAGTAGGAACGGGTTTTCATCCTGAACTTACCGGGAAAGAAAATATTTACCTGAACGGAGCCATTATGGGCATGCGGAAAAAAGAGATTGACCGCAGGCTGGATGAAATAATTGAATTCAGTGGTATTGCGAGATACATAAACACGCCGGTAAAAAGATACAGCAGCGGCATGTATGTAAGGCTTGCATTTGCTGTTGCTGCTCACCTTGAAAGTGAAATTCTGATTGTTGATGAAGTGCTTGCTGTAGGTGATGCGGAGTTTCAGAAAAAATGTCTTGGCAAAATGGGAGAAGTAAGTAAAGGTGATGGCAGGACTGTGTTGTTTGTGAGCCACAATTTTTCATCGATACTTGAATTGTGCACAGAAGGGATTTACCTGAAGAATGGCCATGTAGAACTCATTGATAAAATAGAAAAGGTGGTGGAGACCTATGCGGAAAGCAGTAATAATAATATTGCCACGTTCAACAACCACCTTGAATATGTTACCGCCAACCAGGTAAACGATACGATCGTTATCGAAGCAAAATATAACACTGATATTGATGTGGACTTCCCTTTGTTTGGGTTCCTCATAAAAACAAATCTTGGGATTCCTGTCGTTGCCTCAAACCCTTTGATCGACCTTATAGAATATCCAAAAGGAAAGATCACAAAAAAAGGGATGGTGAGAGTAACACTTAAGCATCCGAAATTGTTTGATGGTAATTACCTTGTTTCCATCTGGTTTGGAAATTCAAATGGAAATGTAGTTATACAACATGATTGCATGAGCGTTTCAGTATACGGCATGACGAACCAGAAACAATATAGTACAGCGAAAGTTGGACATGTGCTGCCGGATTGTAAATGGGAATTTTTTGACTGATATGAATACTGTAAAGAAATACATCAGGTTCAGAAAAAATTTGACACGATTAAGAAAGCGTATTTATAATAAGGTAATCTGGACGCTCAGGGCGAATATGCTGATGTACCGTACCATGTTAAAAAAAGAATGTTATTTCGGGCCCTTTACCGGAGAATTCGGTCACTTACTTGGACATAATCTTCCTTTCATATCTTATCTATATTCAAAGGGGGTGAAAGTTCATTACTGCGGAATGGAAATACATAGGCCATTTTTTGTGGAGGAGAAAGGCAATGAAATTGTTGAAACTTATTTGTCTGTGCGCGATTTCTTTGATGAGTCTTTGCCTAATTGTAACACCGCTGAAGGTCCTCATGATGTAAATTCTATTACATCGCGGTTTATAAACAAGGCTAAGAAATCAGGTCTTCCTTATTGGGACAATTCAGAATTTAATTACTACTTCGATTATTTCAGATGGTGGATCCTTGAAAAAAGATATATGAAAACATTCGACCTGTCAAAGGTTTACAGAACGACAAAGTTGAATGCTGCAGTGATATTCCCCAGGAAAATGAATGTGACGGTGCAAAACGATACACAGCTGCATAACAACGGGCAGCAATGGGATTATTACAGAATCGCTAAGGCCGCATCAAAAAACTTCGATAGGGTATTTGTTATAGGACATCCTGCATTCAGTGATGTTGCATTCGGGTCTTTTGATAATGTTGAAGTGAATATTACAAACGATAACGGCCTGATACTTGAATTGTGTTCCAACAGCAGGTTGATTATATCTCAGCATTCGGGTTCAGTGTACCTTGGAGAATATACCAATACACCTGTTCTTATCATATATAAAGGCGGCCGCGACATTGGCAATATTCAAATCACAAATAAATTTAAAGCCGGATTAGGTACCAAACATAATTTCAGGTATGCCTACACTTACGATGAGATCGGGCATTTTATCAATGAAATGACAGGTGAAAAGATTAGAAATTGAATATTCGCTGGGTGCAATGGATGCTTTGGTAAGCCTTGCCCGTTACGCTTTTGTAACAAGGACTGTTAACGATCGATCATTAAAAGCGCTGGACTTCGGATGCGGTTCCGGATACGGCACTAAGGTGCTGAAAGAACATTTTAAGGAAGTTACATCGTTTGATGTTTACCCTGACGGTTACCTTCCAAAAGACATCATGGTAGAACAGGACATTAACAAAATCAGGCAAAGAAGGTATGATATCATCACATGTTTTGAAGTAATTGAACACCTTGATGAACCGGCGCAACTGAAATTAATGGAAGATCTTCATTCATTGATTTCAGAAAAAGGCACGTTGTTCATTTCAACAGTTCGCAAAATTGACCCACCTCCTACACAAAACAGGAAGAAAGAGCATAAAAAAGAACTGACTTTTGAAGAGCTGCTGAATGTATGCAACACTAAATTCAGCAATGTTTATACTTTCGGACAAATAGACCAGGTGATCACCACGTTTTATAAAGAGAATCATTATCATTTCGTTTTCATTTGTACCGGTAAAAAATAGATTAAATGCTCCTGGACATTGTTGACAATTTTATTGAAAAAGTAAAGGATTTGAATATTGCTGTAATTGGCGAAACCATCACAGATGAGTTTGTATTTGTGAGTTATGAAGGGCAGTCGATGAAATCCATTTGCCCTGTTTTTAAAACTACAGGCAGGCATGAAATTCAGGCAGGGGGAGCTGCAGCCATCGCAAATCATCTCAGGGACTTTGTAAAGAAAGTGGACTTGTTTTCAAATCCGGGAGGCGAAATAGTAAAGACGCGCTACATAGATGTGTCAGACCAGAAAAAACATGTTGAGATAAACAGGTTCAATCTGACTAACAATAAAAAGTTCACTATTGATGTAAACATGTATGATGTTGTGATTGTAGCTGATTTTGGACATGGATTTTGTGAGCAATTGTCAATCAATGATGGATTTCATCTGATGTGTCAGACCAACTCTAACAATTTTGGATTTAACAGGGTATCGAAATGGAAGAATTATAAGAAGAAAAGTGTTTGCATTGATCTTCGGGAAGCAAGTTTGCAGTTGAATAAAAAGGGAAGATTTACGGAAAAAGAAGAAGTGGATGAGCTTTTTAATTATGAACTTTGTTCCGAACATTTATTTATTACGCTGGGCAGCCAGGGCTCGTTGTTTTATGATGGGAAGAAAATCAGGAAGCATGAGTGTTTCAGAAGCAGCATCGTGGACACGATTGGCGCAGGCGATACATTTTATGCGTTTGTAACGCTTGCAACATGTGTTGACCAGGCTGATGAACTGCTTGTGGTACCTTCATTGTCGGCCAGTTTATCGACAACATGGCTGTGCAATGAAAAATTTGTAACTAAAAAAGCACTACGGGAATATGCAGCTCAAAGCCTATAACCAAGTATTTGAAGAATACTTCAGACAACCTGAAGTTGAAAGGGATATTCAGCGTTCGGTAGAAATGATAAAAGGCGCAAGAAGCCTATTTTTCCTTGGCAACGGTGGTTCGAATTCCATCTGTTCGCACATGATGGAAGATTTTATGAAATTAGCTGGTTACCCTGCATATTCATTTTCTGATGCCGCACTCATTACATGTTACGCAAACGACTTTGGCTATGATAAAGCGATGGCTGAATGGCTTAAAATGTTTTTTACTGAGAAAGATCTGCTTGTAGCAATAAGCAGTTCAGGCGAATCAGAGAATATTTTGAATGCAGTGAAATATGCAAAAAGCAAGAATGGAAAAGTAATAACCCTGTCAGGATTCCAGCATGAAAACAGCCTCCGGAAAACTGGCGACATCAATTTTCATATCAATGTGAGCAGCTATGGAATTGCTGAATGCTATCACCAGGTTGTCCTGCATATTATATTAGACTCTTTGAATGATTAAAAAAGTATTGATAACCGGAGTAGCCGGATTTATAGGGTCTAATCTTCTGGACTTTTTAATAAATGAAACCGACTGGCAGATTGAAGGTATTGACAATCTGTCTACAGGGCGCAGGGAAAACATTCAAGATCATTTGGATAACTCTCGCTTTGGTTTTTCAGAGCAGAAGTGCACCGACCTTAATTCATTAAAGTCTTTTCATTGTATATTTCATCTGGCAGCACTCCCGAGAATTCAACCAAGCTTTGAATCTGTAAATGAGCATATTCAGGCAAATCTTAACGAATCAGTTCACCTGATCGAATTGATGATAAAAGAAAATTATTTTCCCAGATTTGTGTACAGTAGTTCCAGCGCAATATATGGAACGCCTTCAAAAATACCTACAGACGAGAATGAACGGATCGATTGCCTGAGTCCATATGCATTTCAAAAATATGAGGTAGAGAAATATCTTGAATTGCTTGCAACCCGTTACCCGGTCAATTATATCAACCTGCGGTATTTTAATCCGTATGGTCCACGGAGTTTCAATCCGGCCAATAAGTTTAATGCTTACAGTAGTGTAGTCGGCATTTTTATTAACAGAAAGAATTCGGGTTTACCCCTTTTGGTAACAGGCGATGGTTCACAGAAAAGAGATTTCATTCATGTTAAGGACCTGGCCCGGGCAAATTACCTGGCAGCAATTCAGCAGGAAATAGTAAATACATCCTTTAATATAGGTAAGGGCAGCACAATCACCATACTGGAGCTTGCGCATAAAATATCACAACAGGTAGAATTCATTCCTAAGAGAGAAGGCGAAGCGGATATTACTTTCGCTGATATCAACAAGGCAAAAAATTTATTGAATTGGGAACCCAGGTTCGGCCTGGATGAGTATTTCAAAGAAGTTCTAAATGAAAAATAAGGAAGCCTGGCTACCCTCCCATTATCATAGAGACAGCAAAAACCGACTCAAGGGTACGCACATGCATAAAATCATAGGACGTACTTATGAAAAAGTAATAAGAGAACATGCAACAGGTCTGCTGGCAGATATCGGCTGTGGGGACGTTCCTTATTATAGTATTTACAAAGATCTTGTATCAGACAACATTTGTGTTGATTGGGGACAAGAAGGAAGGGGCCCTTTGCATTTAGATTATATTGTAGATTTAAATGAAGGCATTCCTCTTGAAAATGATGTTTTTGATACAGTGCTTTGCACGGATGTACTTGAACATATTAAAAATCCAGGTTTGGTTGTTTCGGAAATCTCCAGAATCATGAAGAAAGAAGGGAAAGTTATTATTACTGTTCCTTTCATGTACTGGATCCATGACGCGCCATATGACTTTCACAGGTATACAAAGTACATGCTGGTGGAATATTGCAATCGTAATAAATTAAGTACAATTTATATCGAAGAGTATGGTGGCCTGCCCGAAGTACTTTATGACCTGGTGTTTAAGGGTTATATTTTTGGGAATTTTCCCTTTCGTCGGCCGTTTTTATTTTTCTGGCGTAAAACCGGCGCCTTCTTATCCAGACTTGGATTTGTTAAGAGACTATCCAAAAGGACGAGAGAAACATTTCCACTAGGATATATAATGGTTGCTCAAAAGGAAGTTTTATCATGAAGATCGGTTTTGCATGTGGTGTATTCGATATTTTTCATGCTGGTCATGTAATGATGCTGAAAAAGTGCAGGCAGCATTGCGACTACCTTATTGTAGCGGTTAACAAAGGTGAAAATATTTCTGACAAAATTAATCCTGGAAAAAGGAAACCGGTTTTCTCACTCGAAGAAAGAAAAATGGTTCTTCAGAATAGTAAGTATGTTGATGAAGTGCTTGAATATGATTCAGAAGAAGGACTATACCAGCTGCTGAAAGCAAGAAATATTAACATCCGCTTTCTCGGCGAGGATTATAAAGGTAAGATGATAACAGGGGAAGATCTAAAAATACCTGTTTATTATATTGACCGGAGTCACGGTTATTCTACAACAACTGCAATTGAGAGGATATTGAACATATTCAACAGCGAGCAATGAGGTTACGAGTTATACCATGCCTTCTTATGGAGAAAGGAGGATTGGTGAAGTCGGTTAAATTTAAAGATTATAAATACGTTGGGGATCCTATAAATGCCGTTAAAATATTTAATGAGAAGGAAGCTGATGAAATTGGCATATTAGACATTGGTGCCACGGCAGAAAACCGGGGGCCGAATATGAGCCTGATAAGTGAAATAGTTTCTGAGGCTTTTATGCCTGTGGCGTATGGTGGAGGAGTAACTACACTAGAGCAGTTCGGGAAGCTTTATAATATTGGCGTTGAGAAGGTGATTGTCAACAAGCTTGCCCACACTAATCCATCCATCATTTCGGCAGCAGCAAAACTTTATGGAAGCCAAAGTGTGGTGGTATCTGTAGATGTAAAAAAGTCGCTGTTCAAAGGGTATAGTGTATATACAGATAACGGACGGAAAAAAACCAATTTAAAGCCGGCGGAATTAGCGAAACAAATAGAAGAACTAGGTGCAGGTGAAATATTACTGAATGCTATACACAGAGATGGAACTTATGAAGGTTACGACAACGACCTTGTTTCACTAGTGGCTGCTGCTGTAAAAATTCCTGTGATTGCCTTGGGAGGTGCCGGAACAGTGGATGATTTTAAAAAGGCACGGCAACATGGCGCTTCTGCGGTTGCAGCGGGCAGCATGTTTGTTTTCAAACGACCTCACCAGGCTGTGCTGATCAGTTACCCTACACAAAATGAACTCAATGAAATTACTCTCAATTGAAGCATAATGGTATTATCAGCAAATGATCCGCTGTACAGGCAATGTACATTAAGTGTAATGGATAATATTGCCGATCCGAATATTCATTTTGATGAAAAAGGTATATGTAATTACTATTACGAATACAAACAAGCTGAAAAAAAGTTTGTTTTCAGGGGTAAAGATGCCCAAGCCCGACTTGACCAGCTTGTTACTCAATTGAAGTCGTCTGGTGCCGGTAGAAAGTATGACTGTATGCTGGGAGTTAGTGGGGGTGTGGACAGTACTTTTTTGGCGCTGAAGGCAAAGCAATTAGGACTGAGAGTGTTGTGTGTTCATTTTGATAATGGCTGGGATTCGGAACTTGCTGTAAAGAATATTGAAAACATAGTTAGCCGGTTAAATTTTGATCTGTATACTTACGTTATTGATTGGGAAGAATTCAAAGATATCCAGCTATCATATTTTAAAGCTAATGTGATAGACATTGAAGCGGTAAATGATATTGCCATTTTTTTAGCTCTGGATAAAATATGCGCTAAGTATGATCTTAAATATATATTGGACGGAAGGAATATAGTTACTGAACAAACAATTCCATATGCATGGCTCAATAAGGACCTTGGGAACATGTTGAATATTCATAGAAAATTTGGAACCCGCCCGTTGAAAACTTTTCCAATCATTGGAAGATTCAAGAAAGAAATTCATTCAATAAGAAAGTCATATTCATCTGTACCACTTTTGAACCATATCGAGTATAATAAGAAACAAGCGAAGAAGGAAATTATGAAAGTGCTTGAATGGAAGGATTATGGCGGCAAACATTACGAATCGATATTCACCAGATTTTATCAGGGTTATATTCTTCCCGTTAAATTTCATGTCGACAAAAGAAAATCACATCTTTCAAATCTTATATTCTCGGGACAAATCACTCGGGATGAGGCATTGGAAGAATTGGAGAAACCAATTTACCCACCTGAACAGTTAGCTATAGATAAGCCTTTTGTTTTAAAGAAGCTGGGACTTACAGAAAAGGAGTTTCAGGATTATTTGGAGTCTGAAGCTGTAGATCACTCTTATTACGGAAGTTATAATCGCTTAAGTGAGGATTATCCGATATTGAAGTTATTTGTTCCAATCAAAAGACTTATTCTGAGAAGATGATTGTAACAGTAATCGGTGCGCGCCCGCAATTTATTAAGGCTGCAATGCTATCAAAAGCGTTGAAATGTCAGGGAATACCTGAAGTAATCATTCATACCGGCCAGCATTACGATTACAAAATGAGTGAGGTGTTTTTTTCTGAACTTGCGCTGCCAGGTGCAGAGATTAACCTGAATGTTGGCTCAGGATCGCATGGTATTCAAACGGGTGAGATGCTCACAGGTATCGAAAGATATCTGCTCGAACATATAAAAAAGATTTCGCACGTACTGCTTTACGGCGATACTAACAGCACTCTTGCTGGTGCGCTGGCAGCGGCGAAGCTGAATATACCTGTCATACACATTGAAGCGGGCCTGAGAAGTTACAACAGGGCTATGCCTGAAGAGATCAACCGCGTAACAACTGACCATGTTTCGTCCTTGCTGTTTTGTTCAAGCGACACTGGCGTTGAGAATCTTAAGAAAGAAGGGATAACGGGTGGTGTACATATCAGCGGCGACATAATGCTTGATGCGTTTAATATGTTTTCAAGTATTGCCGCGAACAAATTTGTAATATCAGATATTATTCCGCAAGATGTGGCTGAAGATTTTAGCCTGCTAACAATACATCGGCCGGTTAACACTGATAATATTCAAAATCTTACGGCAATTCTGAATGGTCTCAAAAGTTTAAAAACAAATATTGTATGGCCCGTACATCCGAGAAATAAATCAATTTTAGGAAAGCTTAACGTACCTGCCAACGTTTTTATCCACGACCCATTTTCTTACTTTGAAATGATGGTCATATTGCGTGGTGCGAAAAAGATATTGACGGATTCAGGCGGATTGCAAAAAGAAGCCTATTGGGCAAAAAAGCCGTGTATAACTATACGAACAGAAACTGAATGGGTTGAAACTCTTCATAATAACTGGAATATACTTACACAAGCAGTCAATAGTGAAATAAAGAACGCATTTAATACCGAAATTAACTCGTCTTCATGGTATGAGCTTTATGGCAATGGTACAGCAGGTAAAAAGATTTCAGAAACTCTAAAATATCAATTGGCTAAAATCAAATGAATTTATCTGGTAAAGTAATCTTTATAATATCATATGAAAATTGGGGTGCAATGCGTATGTCCAAGCACCATTATGCCATTGAATTAGCAAAAGCAGGTAATACTGTTTATTTTATCAATCATCCAGACAAGCGAAAAGAATTGAAGCGTGGACAGGTTCAGGTGCTTAAGACAGAATTCGATAATCTGTTTCATGTCGTACATAGGTTATTTCACCCTTATTTCTTTAAGTTCCGGTTAAACCATCTATACAATCTTCTTACGGCATTTCATATAAGAAAGTTAATTCGGATTGCAGGTAAGTATCCTGATATAGTGTGGTCTTTTGATGCGGGAAATTCAATTCCACTAAAATATTTTTATAAAAGTGCAGTCAAAATTTTCATGCCGGTAGATGGCCCATTCGGGCATGATCATGAGAAAAGAGCAGCAGAAGACGCAGATGTTATCATTTCAGTAACTGAAACTATTTTGAACGCTTATAAAAAATTTAATAAGCCTAAGTTGCTAGTGAATCATGGAGTTGCTGATGTTTTTTTGTATAGCTTCAATGAAAGAAGAAGTGACGATACAATCCGTGTGGGCTATTCTGGTAGCCTGATCAGAAGCGATCTTGATACAAAAATATTTTTAAAATTAATCAATTG
>DATLDR010000052.1:0-36329 GCA_035525775.1 Flavitalea sp. | reverse complement strand
GGTGGCCACTTCAACCTGCCATGGTTTATACATGCTTACGTTACCTCCTACATACTGACCGTAAAAATGAACAATAAGCGATCCGATCACAATACCACCCGGAAACCAGAGATGAAAGTGATTAAGTTTTGTTGTTTTATTTCCTGGGTACAACGCTGCAACAAGCGGATTACATGCCGCTTCAACAGTTCCGTTTGCAATACCTATTAATAATGTAGAAAGGAACAAAGGCCAGAAAGCGTTTCCAAAACTTCCTGCATATACTGTAAGGATAATTCCTAACAGGTGAAAAATAAACGCCATCACTAAAAGTCTTTTCATTCCAATGGCATCTACGATCATGCCTCCGATGATTACTGCTACCGGAAATCCCCAGAAAGCTGTTGCAGTGATCGCTGATAGTTCAGTTGCATTAAGGTTGAATTCAGCAGCCCATTGAGGAAGATTTCCAGCTCTTATCCCAAATGATAATCCTGTTACCATAAGAGCTAAGCAGCTTGCAACAAAAAGTTTGTTGCGTTGAATGTTTGATTGCATGGCAGACAATTTGGTTTGAAATCGTTGGCGTTAAAATACAAAATATTTTTTCAAAAGAATCAATACCTTAATTTCACATGCGCTAAAAATACATGTATAATTTTAATTAATTTATTTTTCAATAGCTTATTCTTTAATTCTTTTCAATCAAGTTTTTCATGAACAGAAAATTACGAATGGGGATGGTTGGTGGAGGCAAGGATGCATTCATTGGTGCCATTCACCGTCTTGCAGCCAATATGGATGGACTCATCGAACTATCTTGCGGAGCATTAAGCATCAATCCTGAAATCGCCGTGGATTCAGCAAAATCTTTATTCTTACAGGAAGACAGGACTTACCTGAATTTCGAAGAAATGATTTCGAAAGAAAAACAACTGGGTGATGACAGAAGAATGGACTTTGTAACAATCGTTACACCAAATTTCGCTCACTTTGCTCCGGCGATGATGGCACTTGATAATGGTTTTCACGTGGTGATAGAAAAACCCATCACCTTTACACTCGATGAAGCAAAACAATTAAAGAAGAAAACACAAGAAACAGGCCTCATACTTTGCCTCACACATACTTATTCAGGATATCCTATGGTGAAGCAGGCAAAGGCTATGGTAAAAGATGGTGCACTCGGAAAGATCAGAAAAGTATATGTAGAATATCCGCAGGGCTGGCTTAGCAAACTTTCAGAACGCGAAGGGAATGCGCAGGCAGCGTGGAGAACGGATCCGAAAAAAAGTGGTAAAAGCGGCTGCATGGGCGACATTGGAACACACGCCGCTCATCTTGCGGAATACATAACAGGATTAAAGATCACACACATTTGTGCTGATCTGAATATTATGGTTCCAGGCCGCCATCTTGATGATGATGGAAACGTACTTCTGAAATTTGACAATGGCGCTGCTGGCGTGCTGATGGCCTCACAGGTAGCTGCCGGTGAAGAAAATGCACTCAAGATCCGCGTGTATGGTGAACACGGCGGAATTGAATGGGCGCAGCATGAACCCAATACATTAATTGTAAAATGGCTGGATCAGCCTGCTCAGATTTTGCGCGCCGGAGCAAATTATTCTTCCGTACTATCAGGCTTTGCTACTTCAAACTGCAGAACACCTGGTGGTCATCCGGAAGGATACCTCGAAGCCTTTGCAAACATTTACCGCAACTTTGCATTAACACTTTCAGCACGGTTAGATGGCACGCAGCCAAAGCCTGAAAATCTTGATTTCCCCGGCGTAGATGATGGTATCCGCGGCATGGCATTTATTGATAATGTTGTTGCATCTTCTATCTCCACCGAAAAATGGACAAAACATACTGTCAATTGATTTAGCATGAAGACACTCAAAGGTCCCGGCATCTTCCTCGCACAGTTTATGGGAGATAAAGCGCCGTTCAACGATATTATCAGCATCAGCAGGTGGGCGAACGAAATTGGATTCGTGGGTGTACAGATACCAACATGGGATTCGAGGTGCATTGATTTACAGCAAGCCGCTGAAAGTAAAACATATGCTGATGAATGGAAAGGAAAATTGAACGAAACAGGCATTGAGGTTACTGAGCTTTCAACACATTTGCAGGGTCAGCTTGTAGCTGTTCACCCTGCTTACGATAGCCTGTTCGATGGATTTGCTCCGGAGAACAAACGGAATAATCCAAAGGCAAGAACTGAATGGGCCATACAACAGCTGAATTTTGCTGCAAAGGCTTCACAAAATCTGGGTCTGAACGCATCAGCAACTTTCAGCGGCGCCTTACTTTGGCATACTGTATATCCATGGCCCCAGCGCCCCGCCGGTCTTGTTGAAACAGGTTTCAAAGAACTCGCAAACAGATGGAACCCTATTCTGGATGTTTATGATGAGCATGGAGTTGACCTGTGTTATGAAATCCATCCTGGTGAAGACCTGCATGATGGAGTCTCTTATGAAATGTTTCTTGAGGCAGTTAATAATCATAAGCGCGCCTGCCTCCTGTATGATCCAAGTCACTTTGTTTTACAATCACTGGATTACCTTTCTTACATTGATCATTATCATGAAAGAATAAAAATGTTTCATGTAAAAGACGCCGAATTCAACCCTACAGGAAAACAGGGTGTTTATGGAGGCTACCAGGGTTGGCTGAACAGAGCCGGAAGATTCCGTTCTCTGGGGGATGGACAGGTTAACTTTAAATCCGTATTTAGCAAACTCGCACAATATGATTATAGCGGATGGGCAGTGATGGAATGGGAATGTGCGATAAAACATCCTGAACAGGGCGCCCGCGAAGGAGCCCCTTTTATAAAAGAACATATAATAAAAGTTACAGAAAAAGCTTTTGACGATTTTGCGGGTACAGGCAGTGATGAAAGCTTCAATCGTTCGGTATTAGGATTGCAATAGAACAATAACATCTTTTAAAAATCAATGACAAATGAAAAAATTAGTAGCCTTGCTGTTCGCTTCCGCCCTTATATATTCGTGCGGTGACGGCGACAAAAAAAATGAGCCGGAACAAACAAAACCTGCTGATACAACAGCGGCACCTGCAGCTGCATCAACCGACGCTGGAGCGGATGACGAAAAAGCACTTACGCTCATTGGCAGCAGCGATTGTATGACTTGCCATGCCATTGACCGCAAAGTAATCGGACCAGCATATAAAGATGTTGCGAAAAAATATGAAGACACCCCCGCAATTGTTGATTCGCTTGTATCAAAAATAAAACATGGTGGATCCGGAAATTGGGGCAATTTGGTTATGACACCACATCCCGACCTTCCTGAAGCAGACGCAAAGGTTATGGTGAAATATATCCTTTCATTGAAAAATAAGTAAATATGCGTTTACTCATCCCCGTTATACTTGCATTATTTGCAGGATGTGGCTCATCAGATGAATCAACAGATCATTCTGGTTCAAATGCCGACACTTCTATGGCTTCACATGATACAGCTGCAAATACGACAGCTGCTGATACAGCTTCTGTGAATAAATTATCCGATGCAGAGAAAAGCCAGGGCTGGCAATTGCTGTTTGATGGACAAACAAAAAACGGCTGGCACAGCTATAATAAAAAAGGAAACCTGGAAGACTGGAAAGTGGAAAACGGCATGCTTGTGCTGAACAGCACTAATAAAGATGAAGATATCATTACTAACGAAGAATATGAAAGCTACCACCTGATGCTCGACTGGAACATAAGTGAAGGTGGTAACAGTGGTATTATTTTCAATGTGAAGGAATCACCGGAATATGACAGAACATATAAAACCGGGCTGGAAATGCAGGTACTCGACAATGAGCGGCATTCTGATGCAAAAATACCGAAACACCGTGCCGGCGATCTTTATGATCTTATCACCAGCTCCACAGAAACAGTGAAACCTGCAGGCCAGTGGAACACCGCTGAAGTAATCAGGAACAAAGATTCACTCACATTAAGACTTAACGGAACTACAGTAGTTCAAACTAAAATGCTCGATCAAAACTGGAAAAAATTAATTTCCGGCAGCAAGTTTAAGGAGTGGAAAACATTCGGCACTTTCAAAAAAGGGGCTATTGCACTGCAGGATCATGGTAATAAGGTTATGTACAGAAATATAAAGCTGAGGAAGCTTTAAACCCTGCATGAAAAAAATCTATCATCTTGGCAATTGTACAACCTGCCAGAGAATCCTGAAAGAAATAAATGCCGATAAAAAACGGTTTAATTTTCAGGAAATAAAAACTGAAAGTATCACTGCGCCGCAATTGGATACTTTAAAGGAATTGGCTGGCAGTTATGAAGCACTTTTCAGCCGGCGTGCGTTGAAATACAAAGAGTGGGGATTGAAAGATAATAACCTTTCAGAAAAAGATTACCGAGACCTGATTTTAAAAGAATATACTTTTCTGAAACGACCTGTGGTAATAAACGGAAAGAAAATATTCATTGGGAGTGAGAAGAAAACAGTTGATGCTTTGAAAGAGCACTTAACATAGCAAAGCGTTGTTTCTTCTTACTTTATCAATCTAACCGCCTTGCTTTAGCAACACTGATCAGAAATTGAAGATTTGGTTGATAAAATCTGCCGCAGAACCATCCTTTATAGGCATCTGGAATCGGTTGATTCATGAGTTCTGCCTGTGCTGAGTCAGTTTGAGCATTGTTGCATAAGTTCTGAACATCGCTCAGGTAGTCATATAATACTTTAAGCGATTGCTTCCCGCACACTTTACCATGACCAGGCAGATAAGTTGTATATAAAGTGTCTTCATAAAATAACTTTAAAGAACTTCTCCAACTGTCAACATTTCCATCACTTAACCATGGATGACGGTCAGTACATAGCAGATCTCCCATAAATGCAATTCCAAGGTCAGGAAGCAGCATAACTGCATCACTGATAGTATGGCCATTTTTGCGCTCCACTAATTTAATATTCATATTCTTTCCCACTATCCACATAGAGTCGTCGAAAGTTTCATCGGCCAGCGACGTAAATAGCTGGTCAGATGATTCCAGAATGCCTTCATAATAACCAATCCAGTAGGGAAGTTCGGCTCTTTCCATTTCATTTGCATTCACCATGCGTTTTCGTATTGCCTGCAGCAGCGTTGGCGCATGTTTCTTCTCCCATTCCTGTTCGCCCGGCTCGTTCCGTTCAATTTGTTCACGGGTAGTATTAGTACTTATAATCGTAGCATTTGGCAAAAATGACTGGTTGCCTCTTATATGATCATTATGATAATGACTGTTCACTACATATGCGTAATTTCTTTTTGTCAGCTGCATAGCAATGTCGTGAAGCTCAAGAGCGGCCGAGGGTGTCATGAACGGATCAAAAACTATAGTCTTATCACCCAGATCCACAATACCAGCATTACAGATAGCCTTACCATAATTATCATTATGAATAGCGACCCACACGTTGGGAGCAAGTTGTTCGATCGTAAAATTTTCGGAAGCTTTTAATTTTACTTTTTTCCCCTGTGCCATAAGCCCGTCCGATTGCATGGAGCTTACACTTATAAGTAATAAAACAGGGAGATTAAGCCTCATCGGCAATCATATTGTACTTTCAAGGTACAATAATCCGGCCGAAGCCTCTACTTACAATATTCTCAGCTTCGCATAATTAAGCATGATTTTCTTTTCACCATTCACATCAAACCTGACTGTTGCAATAGGATTATGCGCAGATCCTTCAAGCTTTATCACTTCACCGTATCCAAATTTTTGATGTTCAACTCTTTGACCTGCTGCAAGCGATGAAGTATCGCTGGCAATAAAATCAGCTGATGGAGTGTGTTCTACTGTTTTTGTTGCTGGCCTTGGTGTAACATATGAAGGCTGAGATGGTTTTGATGGAGGTCCGTATTTTTTTTCCGCCTGTGCTGCTGTGCTGTCGAACCCGCGATGCATTCTATCGAATGCCGAAGAAGAAGAAGAACCAAAGAAACTCGACTGCTGGTTTCGTGCACCTCCCCCGGCAAAACTTCTGTCGAGGTAAGCTTCAGGTAATTCATTTATGAACCTGCTAGGTTCATTCTGCACTAATGATCCGAATTTATATCTGGTATTAGCATACGTGATCCAGAGGTCGCTTTTTGCGCGTGTAATCACCACATAAAACAAACGTCTTTCTTCTTCAAGCTCTTCTCTTGTATTGATTGACATGCCACTTGGAAATAGCATTTCCTCGAGGCCGCATGCAAAAACACATCCGAATTCAAGTCCCTTCGCTGCATGTATCGTCATTAATTTTACAGTATCTGAATGCTGATCTTTTTCATCCGCGTAGGTTAGTAAGGTAATTTGTTGCAGATAAGCACCGAGACTTTTATCACCAACCTCACCAAATTCATTTGAAGGCGTTTCGGTGAACTCTTTAATTGAGTTCAGCAATTCCTGAATATTCTCATAACGCGATACTCCTTCGGTGCTCTTATCGTTAAATAATTCCTTTACGATATTAGTTTGCTTACCTACATGAATAGCCACTTCATATGCATTCTTTTCTTTCAGCATACTCGTAAACGACCTGATCATCAGTACAAAATTATAAATAGCTTCAAGCGTGCCGCTTTTGTAACCATACTGTGATGCGTTCTCGAGCACTTCCCACATAGAAATATTATTTCCGTTTGCGGCAAGTATTGCCCTGTCTACTGATGTTTTACCAATACCACGTGCAGGAAAATTGATAATGCGTTTTAAACTTTCTTCATCTCTTGTATTAACAAGTAGCCGCAGGTAAGCAACAAAATCCTTTATTTCTCTCCGCTGGTAAAAGCTTATACCGCCATAAATAGTATAAGGTATATTCATTCTGCGTAAGCTTTCTTCAAACGCACGGCTTTGTGCATTTGTTCTGTACAGTATGGCGAAGTCGTTATTCCTGTAATGGTTTCGCAGCTTTTGTTCCTGTATAGTGTCTGCAACAAACTTTCCTTCATCATTGTCTGTCATAGTGCGTACAAGCCTGATCTTCTCCCCTTCAATATTTTCTGTCCATAGATTTTTTGGGATCTGACCCTTGTTATTTTTAATGACTTCATTAGCTACATTTAAAATATTCTGTGAGCTCCGATAATTCTGTTCAAGCTTTATCACCTTCACATCTTCATAGTCTTTCTGGAACTGCAGTATATTCTGAATTGTTGCACCTCTGAAACTATAGATACTCTGTGCATCGTCCCCGACTACACACACATTTTCATGTGCTGCGCCAAGCAGCTTTATCACCTCGTACTGTGCGGGATTAGTATCCTGGTATTCATCGATAAGAATGTATTTAAATTTATGCTGGTATTTGTGAAGTGCGTCAGCAAAATTTTTCAGCAGTTCATAAAATTTTATAAGGAGGTCATCAAAGTCCATGGCGCCGTTCTTGAAACAACGCTTTGCATATGCTTCATATATCTGGGCGATAGCCGGCCTGTTGCTTCTGAGGTCTTCCTGCTGTATTCCATAATCCGCTGCATATTCTGCAACACCTACCAACGCATTCTTTGCACTGGATATCCTGTTGTAAACCGTTGCTGGTTTATATAACTTATCATCAAGTCCAAGTTCGTTCACAACAGCTTTTACCACGCTTTTCGCATCATCAGTATCGTAAATAGTAAAATTGGAAGGATAGCCAAGCCGGGGAGCTTCACTCCGGAGTATACGTGCAAACACACTGTGAAAGGTACCTATATATAAATTTCGGGCATTGGTGTTTCCCAGAACTTTTTCAACCCTTTCCTTCATTTCCTTAGCCGCCTTGTTGGTAAAAGTAAGTGCGAGAATATTAAATGAATCAATTTCGTGGTAAGCCATCAGGTGAGCTATCCGTGTAGTAAGCACTTTTGTTTTTCCGCTTCCTGCTCCTGCAACAATCATTAATGGCCCGTCTTTATGCAGTACCGCTTCACGTTGTTGCTCATTCAATCCTGATAAGTATTCTTGCATTCAGCAAAAATACGAAAACGCAACAGGTTTACAGGAACAGGTCGGGCATTAAGTTCACACCAGGAGTAATAGCATACTCATCAAAGTTTTCCACACCATTTTTGCGAAGCACATCCTCATCTATATAAAAATTTCCGGATCCTTCATCAAATGATCGTTCAAGTATAGCATATGCAGCATCAGCAACAATCTCCGGTTTTCTGCTATGCCTTACCAGGTCGTCGCCACCCAATAAATTTTTCACAGCAGCAGTGGCAATTGTTGTTTTCGGCCATAATGCATTTACAGCTATTTTATATTTTTTTAATTCGGCAGACAATCCGAGTACAATCATACTCATACCATATTTACTCATCGTATAGGCAAGATGTTTAGGAAACCACTTTCGGTCCATATTCAATGGAGGGGAAATGTTCAGAATATGCGCGCATGAAGATCTTTTCAGAAATGGGATGCATGCCTGGCTCATCAGGAATGTACCACGTACATTGATGTCGTGCATCAGGTCATAACGTTTAGATTCTATCTGTTCTGTAGAAGAAAGATTAATTGCACTGGCATTATTGATGAGTATATCTATCCCACCGAATGCTTCAGAAGTTTTATTTACAGCTTCTGAAATCTGGTCTTCATTGCGTATGTCAGCTTGCAGGGCTATCACTTTTCCGGTACCTGCTTTTTTAATTTCTTCCGCTGCAGAGAATATAGTTCCTTCCAGCTTAGGGTGCTCCTCAACTGTTTTGGAGGCAATCGCAATATTTGCTCCGGCATGGGCAAGCCTGATAGCAATTGCTTTTCCAATGCCGCGGCTGGCGCCGGTTATAAGTACATTTTTATTTGTCAGGCTCATATTATTAATTCATTATAAAAGTATGAGATAATGATGTAGTAAGTTCAATGTAATTTATACGATATGTATTGATCGTAAATATCCCAAAACTGCGGTAAATGCTGAAGTATTAAAATGGAGCATAAGTGCTCTTGTCCACAGGGCATGTGGATATTATGTTTGTATTCTCGATTGATGATCGAAGGAACAACCAAAAACCAAAATCTTGTAAGAACCAAAGTCCAGATCCGAAAAACCAATCCAACATCCGTTAAACCAACGTTCCGGAATCATTAAATCGACAGAGTTAAAACCCAATGTCCCTAATCCAGTGAAAGACCTTAAAATTTGTACCTATTGATGGCCAAGCAAAGTTGTTAAGGTTGTACAAAGTTTTTTAGCAGCCCTGTTTAATCCGCGGGGCTGCTTTCTTTTTAGTCCAGTTCATTGCCTTTTGTAAGGACTATCCCTGTAATATTGAAAATGTCGTAGCTGCTGAAATCCTGTTTGGCTTTTAAGCCGTGCCCAAAAATGGTTTTATCCTTCTGGTATATGCGCACCGGCTTGTCGGTGAAGAATTCTTCAGTACTCTGATCCCACCAAAGCTCATTTGTTCTGAGTGTATCACCTTTCTCAATGTTGATCACTACCACACTGTCTCTTAGTAAAACTTTATTTTCGTACTCCCTGTAACGGGCATAGAGAGCATCTACGGTACTTTCGATTTTTGTAGAATCATTATAAAAATCCACATGCATTGTTCTCGGGAATTCAACATAAGGTGAATCAGCCTGGTACCGCAGCATATAAGGAGATCGCAATTTTGCTTTAACCTTCCCCTGTTGGCTCATGTAGCTTGTAACATCGTTCGCTTCTTCAACACCAGTTTGCTTGGTTAGCAAATCATTAACTGCTTTAATGTCATTCTCACACGATGAAACAAAAAAGCAGCTTATCAATAAAGCTGCCGGCAACATTGCATATCGTAATAAAAATTTCATCTCATTAGTCGTACTTTTTCTTGATAAACCAGATATCACTTAATGTAAGCCCAATTGATATCTTGAACACATTTTCCTTTATGAGGTTTGAATTGGTTCCTCTCTGCCCGAATTCAAAAGCAGTATTGATGATCGAATACTGGTTACTGTAAGAAGGGGGCCGCATGGGAAGGCCAAATCCTATACTTAGGCCCCATGAAGGAAGATCATCAACTACTTTCACATAATCGCGGCCATACCATAATCCCGCTCTGTAGGTTACTCTGCCCCAGTAGGATTTTGCATTTGTTGCATTAGGTATTATCTGTCCGCCTAAATGAAATGACCAGGCATCCTGAACGGAGTCGACAGCACCGAAATACCTGTAATCGCTCCATTTGGTTTTGGTAAAGTCTGCGCCCAACAACCACATATCACCTTTGTAAAACATGATGCCACCGCCAAAAGTGCCGGGGTAAGTAATTTTACCCGACGTATTTGTATTGGATATCACATCAATACTGTCAATTACATTGGTCGTTGAATTTTGCTGAAAAGTCTGAACCAACTGATGGTTATGTGCTGTCAGATCTCTTTTCATACTACCGAATGCACCGAGACGCAACATATCCTGTTTACCCATTTTGATGGTATACTGAAGTCCGCCATTAACAAACAGACCTCCTACATTTGTATTGTTGATGTATTGTGAAGGATAAACAAACACAGTATCGGAAGGCAACAGAAATCTTTTCGTGCTGAAATCTTTCGTTCCAAACCGGTATCCGACATTGAAGCCAAGGCTTAGATTTTTAATATTAAAACCTGTTCCCGTGTATACTTCATAGATACCTCCGTTCCCCTCGAACAATGTGCTGGCGCTATCATTGCTTTCGTTCAGCTTTTCAAGTTTTTGAATTTTATAATTAATGCTGGTAACCGGTCTGAGACCAATATTCATTCCCCAGTTGTGTTTCGTACTTAACGGCAAACCTAATTGCACATAAGAAATGTTCGGACTCGTGGAAGAAAATTTGCGCGGCGGATTGATTGCCTTAAGCGTTCTATTGTCAATTTCGAGGCCAAAATCAAACGTTGCTCTTTTAAGACGTGCATATGAAGCAGGATTCTGAAAATTTACTGAGATAACATCCGCATAACCAGCTGACACACCTCCTAATCCGCGCGATACGATATTCTGAGATGGAAGGTGGTCGCCAAGTCCATATCTTGAATAAGGAGAGTTCTCAGTCTGCGCATTCAGGATGCTTGTCGCGAGCATTATCAATATCCCTAAAAGCTTGATTTTCTTACACATTGTTGAGCTCGCTGATAGCATACAGGCCTTTGAAGATTAAATTAAGGTCTGCAAATATCTTATTTTTGAGATGGCGGGCAAAATAAGTGGAATCGCCCCCTGTTAATAGCACGTTAAGGTTACTATATTTGTCTGAATATGAATCAATAATGCCATCAATCTCTTTCGCCATTCCTAGTATTACACCGCTTAATATATTCGTTCTGGTATCATAACCGATAAGCGGAAAATTCCAGTCTTTCTCAATTAATGGCAGCTTAGCTGTAAATACCTGCAACGACTTAAACCTCATCTCCATACCTGGAGAAATGCCTCCTCCGATGAAGTCTTTTTTCTTGTTAATGAAATTGTATGTAATCGCCGTACCCAAACCTATCACCAGGTTATGTTGATCAGGGTACATGTTACTCGCTGCTACCACCAGTGCCAGCCGGTCTGCACCAATTGTATCAGGTTTTCCTACAGGGCTGGTAATAGGTATTTTTGAATGATGGTCGAGCCGGTGAAATTTGCCTGCTGCAGATAATATAGTTTCTATGGCAGGATTATGATTGATTACAGATGACAGAAGTGATTTTGAAGGTTTGTACCGGCCGACCAACGAACTGATTGTTTCATCATTGTCGTTTTCAAGCGTTACCACCTCCTTAAGGTCAGCACCATCAAACACCCCGCACTTCAGGCGTGTATTTCCAAAATCAAAGCAAAGCGTTACGGATGCGTGGGCCATGATAATAAAAAAGAAAAATAAAAAATATATAAAATACCAGCTCGTGCTGAACTTCAAATGTAGATTCAAAAACACATTGAGTCATAAAATGAATTACAATGAGTAGCAATAAAAAGTTCTTGGATTGTAATGCCCTGGTTAATACAATAGCCATCAGGGATACCAGTAATATTAAACCCGGAATTCCTGCCATCAACCACGATTCCAGATACTGGTTGTGCGCATGGTAGTCACCCAAAACGCCCATTTCAAATCCGTCCTTGTGATATTTAGCCAGAGTTTCCAACCTTCCGCCTCTGATTCCGTAACCCAGTAACGGCCTTTCTTTAATTAATCCGCTAACAGCCTTCCACATGTACAATCTTATCGCAATACCGTTTTGATTATCCTCCTGGCCGGTATACATTTTAAGTTCTGTGCTCTCTATTCTCCATTTCAGATAAGACAATTTATCTACCGCCACTAAGCCCACCGCTAATACGACTGAAGTGATCAGAACAGCCCTCATCAGAAAACCTTTCGTATAACCCAGTATTAAAATAAAGATAACCATCACTACCAGTGTGAGAAAGATGAGCAGCTTTGATGACAACAGAAATATCACTACAAATAAGAAAGCTATGCATGCGCAGATCAGTGCATATATTCGTTTTGAATGTCGCTTTCCCAGGAAGCCGTAATAGAGCAACCAGCTAATTGAAGCCAGGCAATAGTTTGAAAGGAAAATCGCATTAAGTCCTGTTTGTTCTGCCAGGTACTGGTAATAAAAAACACGATAGTCGTGGGTCGCCTGATATTCGTTATACGATTTAACAAGTGACACCAGGCACACGGCAATTGTAACACCTATAAAAACGAAGCAGGCTTTTTTGATAAATGTCTTCATTTCCTCTGGGGCAACTGCCATGGCAGGAGGAGCAAAGAACAGGATGAGATAACGTTCAATGTCGCGCAGCCTGTATCCGCCGCTCACATCCCAGAAATGCGAGAAAGCAAGCCAGACGAAATACACAAGCGGAATCACCCACAATTTCGACTCCTTGATTTTTGTAATGGAAACAGATAATGGGTGTTGACAAAAACACGTTAGAACAAATAATATGGTAGCAATGCTGTTCCACTGATTTTTCAATGGAATAGTGGCCACAGCGGCAATAAGAGCAGCGAATAGGATTTTTCGTTTAAGGATCAATATTCAGATCTAAAGGTGATAGATTTCTGAAATGGCCATTCAGCTTCACCTTCTTTTTCAACTGTTCCATTTCCATCAGCATTGGTAAAACTTTCTGTAAATGTCTTTTTAAATATTCCTGGCGGTGCAGCTCACGCAGCAATCCCAAAAATTCATATTCTTCTTCTACTGAAAGTCCTGCATGATGAGCAACATCGTATGAGGTAAGCTCATTTTCGGGTTTTTTGAAATCTTTAGTGATGTTCAGTAGCCTGTGCACTTCCTTTACTCCATTGATTATCGATTGCATCAGCTTCGCATTTCCATCGTCAGTTTTATTATGCGGGTAATTTACTATTGCTCCGCTGTATAGTTTTTCAGGCACTTTTTTAATCACTTCAAGAGTTCTGAAAACCTTAATGCCTGCTGTGTTGATATCCATTTCACCATTTTCATATTCCTGCACTATTTCTGCCACTTCAACAAGAGTGCCCATATCCTGCAGTCTGTTGTTAAGAACCGTAGGAATGCCGAATGGTTTCTGTGCATCCTTGCACTCTCTGATCAGTTGCTTATACCGCGGCTCGAAAATGTGTAGATGAACCTTCTCCATGGGGTATATTACAATCGAAAGAGGAAATATTGGAATAAAATTCGTCATGTTAGCTTATTCACAGGTCTCGTTATTAATGCAAGATTAGTTCCTTTTTTTAGCCATCGGTTCATAACTCTGGAAAAAAGTGACTTATCTGAAACAGGATCTTTCCTGCTGTATGTGTAGTACTCCAGTATTTCAAAATCATTTTTCGCGAGCAAATACTTCATACTCCTTACCGTTGGCTCAAAAAGGTGGTCGGGGGTGCGGGAAGCATCTTTCCACCCTGAAGCAAACTGGTTTTTTAGTTTCGCTTTATAAAACAAATGTTGCATCCGGTTACCCAGGCCAAATTTATTGGGAACATTAATCACCAATACGCCATTTGGCGTTAGCAGATTCCTCGAATGTTGTATCCATTTATTCGGATCAGGAACATGTTCCAGAACATGACTCATATGAATAAGCGAGAACTTTTCAGAAGGATTAAACTCTTCATATTGTCCAATATGCACTTTGATGCCAATATTTTTTTCTACGAACTGCCCCATTTTCACAGATACATCTATTCCCATTACATTATTTCCATAATATTTCCTGGCAGCCATTAAAAACGTGCCCATGCCGCTTCCTATATCGAGCGCTGCCTTCTTATCTTTATCATATTTCACGATGTGATCCACTTCACTCTCAAACATTTTCAGAGATGACTGATGGATATTGTCAAGGTCGCTTACCCTGATATTTTCAGCATACTGATAATACGAAGCATAAGCAGCATCTATAAAATCCTGGTCATACGCGGGTCGCGGATTCGTATATATCAAACCGCAGTTTCCACACATTACATAACTATACTGCAGTTCACTTCCAAAGCGCTCATATAATGCCGGCACATTGGCATTGCAGAAAGGACAGTTTACACTTTCCCACTTTTTAGGAATATAAGGTGCTTTGTTCTTTATTTGTGCTTTCAAAACCCGGATTTTTTTTCAAGTTAAGCGCAAAAATAACTAGTCTGATGAGGCTTTCAGTGGTAATAATAACTTTTAACGAGGAAAAAAATATCGGCAGGTGCATTGATTCTGTATTGAAAGTGGCTGACGAAATTATTGTGGTCGATTCATGTTCCACAGACAAAACAGCGGAAATTGCCAGCAGCAAGGGTGCACAGGTTAAACTTCAGCCGTTTCTCGGCTACGTGGAACAGAAAAATATGGCGCTTGAAGCTGCAGCAAATGACTACGTACTCAGTTTAGATGCTGACGAAGCCCTTGATAAAGTTCTTGAATGCGCTATACTCGAAGAAAAAAAGAACTTCACTTACAAAGGATATTCAATGAACCGCTGCACCAGTTACTGCGGTAAATTTATCAGGCGCGGATCATGGTATCCCGACCGCAAGCTGAGACTGATTGATAAAAGATATTCATTCTGGGGAGGAGATAATCCGCATGATAAACTTGTGTTGAAGGATCACAGCGGGGTTAAGCATCTGAAAGGTGATATACTTCATTATTCTTATAACAGCATTGAAGAACATATACAGCAGAATAATAAATTCAGTACTATATCCGCAGAAACTTATTTCACGAAAGGGAAGAAGACCAGCCTGTTTAAAATGATCCTTCATCCTTTGTGGGCGTTTATTCTTGGCTATATTTTTCGTGGTGGATTCCTTGATGGCTTTTATGGGTTTGTAATAGCATTGCATGTGGCACATCTCAGTTTTCTTAAACATGCAAAGCTGTATCACAAACAAAAACTTTCTCATCAATGAAGAATACTTTACTCGACGATATAAGACAGGGTGACATCAAAGCGCTTTCACGTGGCATATCATTGCTGGTGAATAACGAACAGAGTTTCGAAAACGATGATTATTCTGTGCAAACTCCTGTTATAGGAATAACAGGTCCGCCCGGCGCAGGGAAAAGCACACTCACAGATAAACTAATCGGGCAATTTATACGGGAAGACAGTACAATAGCGGTGCTGTGCATTGATCCTTCATCGCCTTTTACTCATGGTGCAATCCTTGGCGACCGTATACGTATGACCGATTGGTATAATCATCCGCAAGTGTTCATCAGGTCTCTGGCAACAAGAGGATCTCTGGGAGGATTACCGGCTAAGGCAGAGGAGATCATAAATCTTGTAAAACAGGCATCCTTCGACATTATTATCATAGAAACGGTTGGTGTAGGCCAGAATGAAATTGAAATTGCCGCGCTTGCCGATATTACAATTGTTGTTCTTGTTCCGGAAAGCGGTGACGACATACAGTTTATGAAAGCAGGCTTGATGGAGATAGGTGATATCATCGTTGTAAATAAGTGCGACCGACCAGGTGCTGACCTATTTGCACATCAAATTAAACTTTCTGCTAAAAATAAAGTAGTGATAAAAACAATCGCCAACACTAATATGGGTGTTGGCGAACTGTTCAGCTTTATTAAAAACAAAATTTAATCCTGATTATTCTTCCACCATCTGTAACCAATATAAGTCAGTATCATGAATGGTGCAGCAGCAAGGTAAAGTATACCTCCATTGAGGCCACGTCCGGCTTCTTCACCCATCTGTGATGCAGTTTTAGTACAAATGGAACACTGGCCATACATCCATACCGCAGACAGCATGGAAGCTAGAAAAAAAAATAATATTTTAAACCACTGCACCATCTTTACAAACTTGGTTTACTGCGCTGAAGCCATGCTCTTCTGTACCTTCTTCCTTTCCTCTTCCTGCAATATCACTTTTCTGAGTCTGATTGCTTTTGGCGTAACCTCAATACATTCATCCTGCTGAATATATTCCATGCATTCCTCAAGTGTCATTAATATTTTTGGAGCAATGCGAGCTGCATCATCGCTTCCACTTGCACGGTGGTTGGTAAGCTTTTTGGCTTCAGTTGCATTCACCACCAGGTCTCCTGGTTTGATGTGTTCTGCAATGATCTGACCTGCATATACCTCTTCACCCGGATCTACAAAGAAGGTTCCACGGTCCTGTAGTTTATCAATTGAATATCCCGTAGTACGTTCCTGATTTTTAGAAAGTAATACGCCGTTATTTCTTCCGGGTATCTGTCCTTTCCATGGTTTGTATTCTGTGAAACGATGCGCCATTACTGCCTCCCCGGCTGTGTTGGTAAGCATATTACTTCTTAGCCCTATCAGACCCCTGGATGGAATTTCAAATTCAAGATGTTGCATGTCGCCTTTACTTTCCATTACCAGCATTTCGCCTTTTCGTTGCGTCACAAGGTCAATCACTTTACCGCTGAATTCCTGCGGAACATCCACCACAAGGTTCTCATATGGTTCATGTTTTTTTCCATTGATCTCCTTTACAATTACTGTAGGCTGGCCAACTGTAAGCTCAAATCCTTCCCTTCTCATAGTTTCGATAAGGATACCAAGATGAAGGATCCCACGTCCATATACCAGAAAACTATCCGCACTGTCTGAATCTTCAACTTTCAGTGCGAGGTTCTTTTCAGTTTCTTTCATCAGCCTGTCTCTGAGATGGCGCGATGTAACAAATTTTCCATCACGGCCAAAGAACGGTGAATTATTGATACTGAAAAGCATGCTCATAGTAGGTTCATCAACACTGATGATCGGCAATGCTTCCGGATTTTCCAGATCAGCTATAGTGTCACCTATATTAAATTCTTCAAGCCCTACTACTGCACATATATCTCCCGCAAAAACTTCGGTTGCTTTTTTCTTGCCCATCCCTTCAAAAGTATACAGCTCTCTTACTTTTGATCTTTTAATGGAGCCATCAGCCTGCACAAGCGAAATGTTCTGCCCTTCTCTTATCGAACCTCTTGCAACTTTTCCTACCGCGATCCTTCCAAGGAAAGAGGAGTAGTCAAGAGAAGTGATCTGAAGCTGCAGGGTGCCTTCGTTTACCTTAGGCTCAGGAACAAATTCAAGAATTGCATCAAGCAACGGAGTGATGCCATCTGTTTGAGTGAGTGAAGTATTCATCCATCCTTGCTTGGAAGAACCATAAATTGTAGGAAAATTCAGCTGTTCTTCAGTGGCATCGAGGTTAAAAAATAATTCAAATACGGCATCATGAACTTCATCAGGACGGCAATTTGGCTTATCAACTTTGTTGATCACCACTATTGGTTTCAGGTGAAGGTGTAAAGCTTTTTGAAGTACAAATCTTGTTTGCGGCATCGGACCTTCGAAAGCATCCACCAGTAATAACACTCCATCAGCCATTTTCAATACTCTTTCTACTTCGCCGCCAAAGTCTGAGTGACCCGGAGTATCAATCACATTGATCTTAACGCCTTTGTATTCAACTGCTGCGTTTTTGCTGAATATGGTGATACCTCTTTCTTTTTCAAGGTCGTTGCTGTCCATTATCAGCTCACCTGTCTCCTGGTTGTCACGAAAAACCTTGGTAGTATGTAAAATCTTGTCTACCAGCGTAGTTTTTCCGTGGTCAACGTGTGCAATAATGGCTATATTTCTGATATTCATATTGAAAATTCGAGGCGCGAAGGTACGCTAAAACAACGGTTGAAGCAAAGGATTAACTCACTTTTAAACCCCTTCAATGAAGAAAATAATCTGGTTAATAGTAGCGATTCTGATGTTTGCTGTTTTTTATCTTTCCGGACCTCAGCCATCAACACCCGTTTACAACAATAGTCTTCCCCAGGTGCCTGCTGCTCCGGCACTTGAAAATTATATTTATGAACATGAGTCTATGCACAAACTCAGACCAGATAATGAGGCGAGAATTGTGTGGGCGAATGATTCACTTAAATACATAACTGATTATGCAATCCTGTACCTGCATGGTTTTTCAGCATCGCAGGGAGAAGGAGATCCTGTACATACATATATCGCAAAAAAATATGGGTGTAATCTTTATTTATCGAGGCTCGCCGAGCATGGTATAGACACAACAGAAAAATTAATTAATCTTACTGCCGGTAACCTGTGGGAATCAGCAAAGGAGGCTTATGCAATCACAGCGAAGCTTGGCAAAAAAGTAATTATCATGGGCACTTCAACCGGAGGCTCACTCGCGCTCATGCTCGCAGCAAATTACCCGCAGGTGCACTCCCTGGTCCTTCTTTCACCAAATATTGAAATTTTCGACGGTACCGCATGGCTCCTTAACAATCCGTGGGGACTTCACATCGCAAAATTGGTCGTCGGTTCAGATTATATTGTTTCGAAAGACACACGACCGATTTACAAACAGTACTGGTCGTATGGATACCGCATCGAAGCTGTTGTACAACTGGAAGAAATGCTTGAATCAGCCATGAAACCTGAATTATTTAAAAAAGTACAACAGCCGGTGCTCATGTTGTATTATTACCGTGATAACATTAACCAGGATAGTGTGGTGAAAGTTGAAGCCATGCAAAAAATGTTTCAGGAGCTTGGAACACCTTCTGATAAAAAACGTGCTGTTGCTGTTCCTGGTGCGGGCAACCATGTGATTGGTTCATACATAAAGTCGAAAGATATTGCCACAGTTGAAAAGGAGATTGAAAATTTTATGGACGAAGTATTAAAGCTTAAATGAGTTTTAATGAAAAGAAAGCTTCTTTACCTTATAAATCCTATATCCGGAACAAAACGTAAACCACTTTTAAAACAAATTATTCAAAAAAGAACATCAGAAGAGCACTTATCATTTGAAATAGAAGAAACACGCAGGGATGGCAATTACTCTAAACTGGCTCAACGCATCCAGGAACAAAACATAACAGATGTGATCATTTGCGGTGGAGACGGCACCGTAAGCACAGTTACCTCCTTTTTGCTCGATACACACGTAAACATTGGCATTGTGCCAACAGGGTCGGGCAATGGACTGGCGCTTGCTGCAGGAATACCTTATTCAACTCAAAGAGCATTGCAGATAATTTTTCAAGGGTATTCTTCGCTGATTGATGGCTTTTTGATCAATAATAAATTTTCGTGCATGATGTGTGGCATCGGGAGCGACGCGCAGATTGCACACGACTTCTCTACCCGGAAAATAAGGGGATTGAAAACATATCTTAAATTATCGGCCTTACAATATTTCAAGGCACAGCCTTTCCATTTCACTGTAAGTACAAACGGTCTTTCCATGCAAGTGGAGGCATTCTTCATTACCATTTCAAACAGCAATCAATTTGGTAATAACATAACAATTGCACCTAAAGCCAGCCTGAATGATGGCTTACTCGACATTGTTATTGTTAAAAAAATGAATAAGCTGATGCTGCCTTTTGCATTGCTTCATCAGATTGCCGGAATTAATGCACTCGAAGAACTCAAAAATTACAGGAATAATAAGAATATCATTTATTTCCAAACACGCGAAGCAACAATCATAAATCGCAGTAACGCACCTTTGCATATTGATGGGGAACCGGAACCATTAACAGAAAAAATACAAATTACTATAATGCCTAACGCGTTCCGGCTATTGCAGCCTTCCTTGCAGCATTTTGCATAGTATCAAGGAAGTTGACAAACTGGCTGAAGCATTTTTTATTATTCTCATGATCGAGCGACTCATGAATGTTCCATTTCTCTCGTTTTGTGAGGTGAAAACTTAACGCAGCTCCTGCATCTTCTTTTAGCGGTGCATATTGAAAAGTGATCTTATGAAAATATTGTCCAAGCGACTGCTGTGTAAGGCTGATAAGATCATTCTGGTTATAATCCTGCATTTTATACCAGTTATATTGGAGTATAAGGAAAGGCTTGGTAAAAAGTTCTGTGATGTCTGTTGATTCGTAAGGATGATCCCATCCACCTACTATACGGTCACGAACCTGAATCAGCACCACTCCGGAAGTATTTTCTTTTATCCAATCTTTAAATACCTGTATAAAGCGTACGATAGTTTCAGGACCGTAATTGTCACGTAAGCCTGCATCCATTACATCAATCACTGGTTCACTCGGCAGCCACACATTCGGCAGTACATATGGAAAAGTGGCATTCATTCGCAGTGCCGTAAGCAGACGCATATTTTTGGGATCCTGCTTTTCGAATAATGCCTGGAAGTCCACTGCATCCGGTTCCATTGGAGTAATTCTGCCGGTATCCTGTATCGGCTTCATAAGAAAACTTACCGGCTGAGTGCTTAATATCATTTTCTTTCCGTCGCGCGTTACAACAGAATTAAAAATCATCAATGGTATTTTAGCATTCTTTTCATCGGCTTCAATGTCTTTCAGTTGCCTGTTCATCAGGCCGCGTGTATTCTGGTCGAGCTTTTGTTCAAAAGCGTATCCCCTGTCTTTAACATATTCATACTCTCCTACACGAAATTTTTGAGCCGGCGAGGCTATATCACGGGCAACAAATGAAGTGAAAATCGCATTCAGCAGATCCTGAGAAATGTCTTCAGCATATTTTTTGTCTGTTGGATTAAAACCATTGGATTGCTGGTTAACCAGCTCACGGTAATATGATGCGCCAAGCATTCCGCCTGAAGCACCTGAGATCAGGAACGTTTTATCCATCAGTGTTCCACCGCTTAAACTGTCAAGTCGCTGCAGCACATTAAGCGTAAATGTTGCGCTGCGGTTGCCGCCACCACTTGTACTGATAAGGTACAGCAAAGGTTTTTCCTGTTTTTGTTTCTCTTTCCATTTATTGAGGATCCCGATCATATTCCTTTTATCATGATCGATTTTTTCATCTGTGCTAAGCGCCTGCAGTTTTTTCAGGTTGTACTCTGGTCGTTGTTTTACATTTTTGTAATTCAGGCCGTATGCCCTGTTGCTTGGATCAATTACATTGTACCTGAACAGGATATTGAGCAATACAATAAATACTATTAAAACAGGTATGCTCCAATTCTGTAAAAAATAAGAAAATGCACCGGATATCGCAATGAGTATGGCAAAGAAAACTGTAATGCCTGCAGCCGCAGGTAGCTGAAAATAAGGACTGTCGAGCCAGAAGCCGATGAAGATCAGGAAAAGGAATGAAATGAATATGCTAACTACTGCAGCAAAGTGATGCCGGTTGAAGATAGTTTCTATGAACTCCCTGCTGTAATGAGTTACATCACGTGTTTTCTTTACAGCGAATTTCGCATTCAGGTACCAGTCGACCCTTATTACCCTGCTCTTGTAAATTTTATTTTCAGTCGGCCTGAACATTTCTTTGAACAACTTTGGATTGCTCATTACCGGTGCCAGTGTTCTTATGATCGACCTGTCGGCTCGGAAAAAATACAGGAAAGAGATGAGCACAATGATGATCATACCTATCAGGAATCCCGATGCACTTAAAAACATTTCTGTGGCGGTCATCAATTCTTTATACCGTTCAAAATGCATGGTTTTGAAGAAGTAATACAACAGAAAAACAACAGGAATGATTGAATTGTTGATGCAGTATTTTAAAAAAGGATTTGATGTGGTGGCCAGGAAACGGAAGTGCCTGCTGAATAAAATAAATGTTGTGATGTTCCAGCTCATAATAAAAATAGCAATGGCGCAACCCATGATCATAGCACTTGCCATGTTTACTTCACCCAGATATTCAGGAGCAAGGAACAGCGAATCTGCACCGTAGCTGTTCATGAATGTACCGCCTACCGTACTGAACAGCAGGTACCAGAAAACTAATAAAATCTGGAATCTTTTAAAATGTAGGAACACCAGCTGTACGGGGAAAGAATGATATATACCTGTAAAGATTGCTTTCATGGTCTGAGGGCTCTTCTAAAATAATAAAAGTTCTTATCTTCTCCTAACGAGGTAAAAGAGACTAATGAGGCATAGAGCGAATAACATGCCCGTTACCTGGTGCAACTGGGCAAACCAATCGAATGCGCCCCAGTGATTAGGCACAATGCCAGCGCTTGTTACCAGTGAAAGAATACCCAGTATGATCTGTATCAAAACGACTAAAAGCGGCACTGCTTTTAATTTGTTAAAAACTGGTGGCAGCTGTGTGACGTGGTATAATTTCCAGGTAAGAATACAAACAAGCACAAAGATGATATATGCCAGGTTACGGTGTACGAAGTGGATGGTGATCTTATTTTCAATGAAATTCAATAAAACCGGAACATCCCTTAATATGGCATCAGGCAGCATACTTCCATTAATATCGGGCCAGCCAGGAGCAGCCGTTGCTGCTTTATGCCCAGCCATCAGTGCGCCGAAAACAAGCTGTATGGCGGTAAGCATCAGCAGCCATCCGGTAAAAGATTTTATTTTCCCGGATGGTATCCGCTGGTTTTCTGGAACTACTAACACAAGAAAGTACCAATATGCGTAAGCTATCAGCACCATCGCGAAAATAAAATGGAGCGCAAGCCTTGTTGGCTTAACATACACTGCATCACCAGTTAACCCACTGGCCACCATGATCCATCCAACAGCCCCCTGCAATGCACCCAGCAGAAATAAAATTAGCAGCGGCCTGATCATCTCCTGCTTCAGATGTTTTTTGGAAACCAGGTAAATAAAGCCGATGATAAAAATCACTCCGATAAGTCTTGCCCACAGACGGTGGAGCCATTCCCAGAAAAAAATAAATTTAAAATCACTTAATGTAAAATTAACATTGAGTAGGTGGTATTGCGGTGTTTGTTTGTACTTATTAAATTCATTTACCCATGCAGCGTGATTAAGTGGAGGTAATGCACCTGTAATGACGTTCCATTCTGTAATTGATAATCCTGATCCTGTTAATCTTGTTACACCTCCAAGTATCACCTGGATCAGCAACATCAAAACGCCGATGCCTATCCAGATCGCTACGGGCTTTGAAGAAATTTTCATGTGCCCGCAAATATACGCAGAGTGCAGAAGGCATAGGGCTGAGTGCTGAATAATCTTAATTCCATTGATTGACCTTGCCTATTGTTTTCCATTTTCCTTTCGCCTCGCACTATGTGTATAAAATTTAAAAATCAAAAAAAATCCAATCCCTACATTTGGATCAAACTTTACTAATTGCTGAAGGCAACTCACCAGGCGGTCAGAATTGAAGCAGGATGCGATGAAGCAGGCAGAGGATGCCTTGCCGGGCCTGTTTTCGCAGCAGCAGTAATTGTTCCACCAGATTTTTACCATCCGCTGCTGAATGATTCGAAGCAGGTGGTAGAAGATACTCGTAATGATTTAAGAATATTCATTGAGAATAATGCTCTCGCGTATAGTGTTGCCCAGGTTGATCACGAAGAGATCGACAGGATAAATATTCTGAAAGCGTCATTCAAAGCAATGCATCTCGCACTTGATAAACTGAAGAAGCGCCCTAAACTTTTGCTGATAGATGGTAACCGGTTCACCAAATATCGTCGCACAAAACATGAATGTATTATCAAAGGTGATGGCATCTACGCTTCTATCGCGGCTGCAAGCATACTCGCTAAAACTTACCGCGACGACTTCATGAAAAATCTTCACGACGAATACCCGCAATACAGGTGGGTTACCAATAAAGGTTATGGAACCCGTGAACACCGTCACGCCATCGCTAAGCATGGCCCCTCACCTTACCACCGCCGTTCATTCAACTGGACGCTCGAAGCCTTGTCTGAAGAAACAGAAGATTAGTGTTCAAGTTCTATATTTGAACAACAAAGCTTATTCATGTCTCAGCAGGAACAATTTAAAAAATTCTTCCCTTCGGATTTTACTATAGAAACTCTGCGGGTCATCGTAAAGCCGATGAAACCAGAAGATTATGAAGCCTTTCTACCTTTAACCACGAAATCACCTGAGCTGTGGAAATATTTCACGAAGGATCTTAGCATTGCGTCTGAACTTCAAGACTGGATGAATGATGCAATGAAAGAAAAAAATGAATGCAAAAGAATGCCTTTTACTGTTATTGATCGTGATACAAATGAAATCTGTGGCAGTACGAGCTTAGGCAATATTTCATTTTTTGATAAAAGAATAGAGATAGGATGGACCTGGCTTGCAGCCGATTACATTGGAATGGGAGTGAATGTTGCAGTAAAGTTTGCCCTGATGTCGTATGCGTTTGAAGTAATGAAAATGGAAAGGATAGAAGCAAAAACCGATTTTCTGAATGAACGGGCAAAAGCCGGCTTGCTCAAAATTGGTATGATACCAGAAGGCATTTTACGCAGCCATATGCAAATGCCGGGTAACCGTAGAAGAGACAGCGCCTATTACAGCATCCTGAAAGATGAATGGAAAGAAAGAAAAAGTTTATTTTTTTCTCACCTGATATAAATTCTCAGTGAACCGTTTCCCATGCACCCAATCCCTGTCTTGTTATTACCGGTTCATCTCCTGTACAATCAATTATTGTAGAAGGGATCATTCCTCCAACACCTCCATCAACTACCACATCTACCAGTTTTTCAAAGTTCCTGTATATGAGTTCCGGATCGGTATAGTCTTCAACCATATCCCCTGGTAAAGACACACTGAGGATCGGATGTCCAAGTTCTTTAACAATTGCCCGGGCGATTACGTTATCCGGCACTCTGAGGCCTACAGTATCTTTTTTACTTTTCAATACTTTAGGTACTTCCTTGCTGGCATTGAGAATAAAAGTGTAAGGACCAGGCAGATGATACCTTAGCAAGCGGTAAGTAGCAGTAGGGATAGGCTTAATATATCTGCTCATGTCGCTAAGGTCGTAGCATACAAATGAAAGCTGGGCTTTAGCAGGGTTGATGTTCTTGATCCTGCATATGCGTTGAATGGCTTTTTGTTCGAAAATGTTGCAACCCAATCCATAAATGGTGTCCGTAGGATAAATGATCACACCGCCCTTTTTTAATATCTCTACCACGTTGTTAATGTTTCTTTGCTGAGGGTTTTCCGGATGAATGGGTAAATACATATGCACAATTTAATATTAACTTTACGCAAATTTTTTATGAGATGCGTTTACAACCTATTGAGAAGATAGGAAGGATCAGTGACCACGAGTTTAAAAAACGATTTTACCAGACGGGCAAGCCGGTGGTTCTTACTGAACTTGCAAAAAAATGGCCAGCTTATGAAAAGTGGAACTGGGATTACTTTAAAAAAATTGTGGGTGATACTCAGGTTGGAATTTACAACAACACCAAGAGCGACGCGTATACACCAGTAAACAAAGCGGACGACTATATAACCTTTGGTCAATATGTTGATATGGTCCGCAAGGGTCCGGCTCAATGGAGAATATTCTTATTTAATATCTTCAATCATGCTCCACAGCTGACGAACGATTTTATATGGCCCGAAAATCTGATGAAGGGGTTTGTAAAACGTGCCCCAATGTTATTCATCGGGGGTTCCACCAGCATCACTCATATGCATTTTGATATGGATATGTCGCATATTCTTCACACCCAATTTGGCGGAAGGAAAAAGGTGCTTTTATTTCCTTATGAGGAACAACATAAGCTTTACCGTAAACCATTTGAAGTGCTTAGCATGGCTGATTTCAGTAATTATCATAAAGGCAATGATAAGCCTGATTATAAAATGTTTCCAGCCATTAAGCTCGCTAACGGTTACGAGGTAACGCTGGAACATGGAGATACATTATTTATGCCTGCAGGTTACTGGCACCATATGGAATACATAGACAGTGGATTTGCCATGAGCCTCCGAGCGGTTCAACGCAATATTCCAGGATTAGCTAAAGGCCTTTGGAATATAGTAGGTATGCGGAATATTGATACATTAATGAAAAAAACAGCCCCTCATTGGTGGTATGATTTCAAGAAGGAGAAAATCTTTAAAGCAGCGGAGAAAGAATTGACAATTGAACAATCTTTTTGAACCAGCAGTAGGTAAAGAATAAAAAATCTTAGATAATTTGTTGATTTATTTGTCAAACGTCTTTACTTTTACCCGGCTGTTAAAGGTTTATACAATAATAACCACAAAAGCAAGCAAATTATCCAATTCAGTGAATAGCCACACAATCCTCTTTTTTAAGGTTGAGTATCCAATAAAATTCATAAATATTCGCAGTTTTAGTGCATCAAAAGAAACCGGAACTAACTGCTTTTAATTATAACTTCTTTCTTTTTGTGGTTTCAGAGGTAAGCACAGGCCGGCGATTTTCATCGCTGGCATTTTTTTGCCTTAACACTTTAAAGAATCGTCCACGTTTCATTACCCCTCAATAATTTATCGAGATCGCCTTTACCCTTTGTGCTGATAACTTCTTCGATCTGCATACTCATGAGGTCCTCATATGTCAGTCTGTCTGTTAGATAAAAAACACCGAAAGGACGAGGAAGATGTCCTTCAACCCGAGGATCTTCAAACATGCGTACGAGTAATTGTGCTTTGTAATAATCTTTTTCATCATGGATCCACAGATCATCAACAGAATATTCAGGTCCCAGATCTACAACAACGGGTTTGTAGCCGTCTAACCTGACACCTTTATTTTGCTGCGCGCCGAAAACTAAAGGTTTGCCCTGTTCCAGGAATATTGTTTCTTCCGGCTTGCTCGATTTTTCAGTGAATATTTCAAAGGCTCCATCATTGAAGATGTTACAATTCTGATATATTTCAAGGAATGAGGCGCCTTTATGCTGGTTTGCTCTTACCAGTAACTGTTGCAGGTGCTTAGGATCCCTGTCCATTGTCCTTGCTATAAAAGTTGCATCAGCGCCCATTGCCAGGGCAAGTGGATTAAATGGATGATCAAGACTGCCAAATGGAGTAGACTTGGTTACTTTCTTCGATTCAGATGTTGGTGAATACTGGCCTTTTGTAAGACCATAAATCTGGTTGTTGAACAGAAGAATATTGATATCAAAATTTCTTCTCAGCAAATGAATCGTATGGTTCCCACCTATGCTTAGTCCATCGCCATCTCCCGTAACCACCCAAACACTTAGTTCCGGCCTTGTGGCTTTCAATCCTGAAGCAATAGCCGTTGCCCTTCCATGAATGGAGTGCATGCCAAAAGTATTCATGTAATATGGAAACCTGCTGCTGCAGCCGATACCAGAAATGATTACAATGTTTTCTCTTGGAATACCAAGACCGGGCAGCACTTTCTGTACCTGTGCGAGGATAGAATAATCTCCGCAACCAGGGCACCAGCGCACTTCCTGATCTGTAGAAAAATCTTTAGCGGTTAAGGCTGGGGCCGGAGTAATCAATACATTGCTCATAGTGCAAAAATAATTGATTTTTACGAGGTGCCACTGCTGAAATCCTTACCAGACAGGCTTTTTACTAAACATTCACAGAGTCATATACCACCACTTTCTGCCACAGATGCTTGCATGTTTCAACGAAATTCAGGTGTATAGGATCTACCTGGTAACTTTCTTCGGCGTCCTTATCATCAAACATCAACATCCATGAAATTGAATAGGAAGTATCAATTACATCACGTTTCGTATCTGCTGGCTGGCCAATATGGAACACTTTAATGGTTTTCACGCTGGTCAGTTTTTCCAACCCCTCAATAAGTTTCTGGCGGTCTTCACGGTTCGTTGGGTTTTTTAACCAGAAGTATACATGATGAATGAACATGTTCTTTGCTGTCATGACGCTTGATTGTTTAATGCAAATATACCGGTTGATGCGGCAAGCGTCAATTTGCCGGTTGTTGTAATAGATTATCTGAGTAATGGGTTGACAATGTTTAGAATTAATGATAAACCGGTTTACAATGGATATGTTCCCCTGGCCAGGAGTTTTTCAGCAATTCTTCTTTTTGCAGCTTTTGTATTAAATGAAGAAGCTTTTGTAAAACGCTTTACACCCATGAGCATCATCCTTTGTTCATCGCCTTCTGCGAAAGCGTTTATCGCATCTTTCGCACTTTTATTTATTCTGTCTGCTGCATCATACAAGTACGATTTTACTATATCTGTTTCATAGCTTACGTTTTCCGGGCCTTTAAGTTCACTCAACTTTATCAGTCTTAATAATGAACTTTCAGCATTAAAGGTCTGGATAGCTATGTCAGCTATATTCATCAGTATCTCCTGCTCACTTTCCAGTTTCATCATCAGTTTTTGAACAGCAGCACCAGCTGTTAGCAATATGGCCTTTTTAAAATTGATGATAAGTTTTTTCTCCTCACCAAATTGTTCTTCGTTCCCGTTGCCAAAATCAGGAATGCTCATCAGTTCTTTTGAAACGGACATAGCAGGCCCCATTATATCCAACCTTCCCTTCATGGCACGCTTCAGCATCATGTCTACTATCAGTAACCGGTTGATTTCATTGGTTCCTTCAAATATTCTATTGATACGGCTATCGCGGTATGCCCGCGAGATGATATATTCTTCGCTGAATCCATTACCACCATGGATCTGTACTCCTTCATCCACAATGAAATCCAGCATTTCACTGCCTGATACTTTCAATATTGCACATTCAATAGCATATTCTTCAGCAGCGCCTAACAACGCTTCATTAAATGGTTTTCCTGAACTGATCATGTCACGCTCTTTTTCGTCGATCCACATGGCGGTTCTGTATAGTGAGCTTTCATTCGCCCACAACTCAATCGCCATTTCAGCGATCTTGCTTTTTATCGCCCCAAAATTTGCAATAGGGGTTTTAAACTGCTCTCTTGTTAATGAATACTGAATGGCAGTGCCTGCAGCTCTTTTTGCTCCGCCAAGCGCAGCAGCACAAAGTTTCAGCCTGCCGATATTTAAAATATTAAATGCTATAACATGACCTTTACCAATTTCACCAAGAACATTTTCAACAGGCACTTTGCATTCCTGGAAAAAGAGCTGGACGGTTGAAGAACCCTTTATTCCCATTTTATGCTCTTCCTGGCCACGTGTAAAACCTTCGAAATGTTTCTCTACAATAAATGCAGTAAACTGTGAACCGTCTATTTTAGCGAATACAGTGTACACATCTGCAAATCCACCATTGGTTATCCAGCATTTTTGGCCATTGAGAAGATAATAGTTTTTATCAGCGCTCAATGTAGCAGTAGTTTTTGCACCAAGTGCATCACTGCCACTGTTCGGCTCTGTTAATCCGTAAGCACCTTTCCATTCACCTGTGCATAGCTTGGGAATATATTTTCTTTTCTGTTCTTCGTTTCCGAAGTATAATATGGGAAGTGTGCCTATTCCCGTATGCGCTGACACTGCAACGGAAAAAGAAAATCCTCCACCCAACCCTTCATTTACAAGTGTAGAGGTTATAAAATCTTTACCCAGCCCACCGAAGTCTTCCGGTATCGACACGCCTAACAATCCCTGTTCACCTGCTTTATCAATCAGCGATGGCATCAAACCCTGCTCAAGTTTATCAATACGGTCAATTATGGGAATTACATCGTTGTCAAGAAATGTAGTACACATTTCTTTAACCATCTTCTGCTCTTCGTTGAATTCTTCAGGAATGAATGTGTCTGAAGGAGTGCTTTCTTTAATCAGCCATTCTCCTCCCCTGATCCGTGTTTGTTCAATAGTTGTGTTCATGAGGTTATTTTAAAAGGGTTAATCATTTCAGATTATCATACACCTGTTGTAAAATTTCCTTACACAGATTAATATTCTCAGCTGCAATGCCGGTTAACGCCTCATTAAGTGTTTCTTCTGCAAGCTGCATCGACAGCTCTTCCATTTTTATTCCCTGCCTAGTCAGGTAAACAAGATTTATTCTCCTGTCCGATGCAGAAGCCACCCGTTTTACCAGCTGAAGCTTTTCAAGATTATCCACCAGCCTGGTAATACTGGGCTTATCCCTGTATGTCCGCATGCATAAATCCTGCTGACTGCTTCCATCATGCTTCCATAATTGATACAGAACGCTCCATTGTTCAATTGTGAGGTTCAAACCGGCAGAATTAAATTTTTTCTGCAGCCGACGTGCTATGGCGATAGAAGCTTTGCCTGTAATAAAACTATATAGTTCACCTTTTTTAAATTGGTTGCTTTGCATATAGTTGTTTATACAACCAATCAAACCTAATTATTTTTTATGTACATTCCAAGCGGCCGGCATGACTATTTTCCTTCTCATATTTTTCATTATACTGGTTATTTACAGCTTGCTGATTGACTTTTACAGGCGTTCCTGGAACCAGATTCCGGTACATCAGTTTAAACCGGTAACTGATGTTAAAATATCAGTAATCATTGCAGTGCGAAACGAAGAAATCAATATCCCCATACTAGCCCCTCTACTGGCTAAACAAAAATATCCGAAAGAATTGTTTGAAGTAATTTTTGTAGACGACCATTCGGAGGATCAGACACTAACCTTACTGCATTCAACGCTATCCGATAATTTTTTTGTATTGAAATTACCGCATGGGATCTCATCTAAAAAGAAAGCTATTGAATACGGTATTCAATCCGCAACCGGAGAACTGATCATCACTACTGACGCCGATTGCCTGATGGGTGAATACTGGATCAGCTCGTATGCCTGTTTTTATAAAATTACAGGTGCCCAGTTTATAGCAGCTCCGGTAAGAATGGAGACGAGTGAGTCGGTCAGAGATATATTTCAGTGTTTAGATTTTCTCGCCTTGCAGGCAATCACAGGCGCATCCGTGTACCGACACTTTCACACCATGTGCAATGGTGCCAATCTTGCTTATACAAAAAACGCTTTTATACAAGTGAATGGCTTTGAGGGAATAGATGACATACCATCTGGCGATGACATGCTGCTGATGTATAAAATATTCAGCTTACATCCGGGCAAGGTGCTCTTCATGAAAAACAGCGAGGCGATTATTACCACGCATCCGGAATCTTCATGGAAAAAGTTTATTCACCAGCGCATTAGGTGGGCCAGTAAAGCAGTGCATTACAAAGACAAAAGAATAATTTATGTGTTACTGCTCACCTATCTTTTGAATGTATGTTTCCTTGTGCTGGCAATCGCTGCCCTGTTTAAAATTTCATGGATATCGTTCCTGCTGTTATTCCTTCTTGCTAAAATTTTAGTTGAATTCCCTTTTGTGAATGCTGCTGCAATTTTTTTCGGGCAGCAGGCGCTGATGAATTACTTTCCATTTTTACAGCCGCTGCACATTCTTTATGTGATCGTTTCAGGATGGCTTGGAAGATTTGGTTCGTACGTGTGGAAATCCCGTACAATAAAAAATAAGGGAAGACGAAACCTCTTAAAACAGTAATTTCAAAAATGACTGTCCACCCGAACCAGCGCAATCCCTGGAACAGGCTGAAAAAAAACAAACCGGCAATGGCCGGTATGATCTTTATTTTCGTCGCCGTCTTTGTTGCAGTATTTGCTTATTTTATCAGTCCCGATAGTTCACCGGATGCAAACCGGATGATTGTAGAAATAGGTGGGAGGAAACCAGGATTCACCCAGCAATTTCTTTTATTACCTAAAGAAGGTTTTATCAGCAATTCAACTTTTTTTTCGACACTTGTACATGGAAAACAAGAGAGGTATGATTATATCCCTATACAAGGTTATTCATGGCGAACTGATAGTATAACCATCAATAAATTTATTGATGATGGCATTACCGAACGAATTGCGTATCCTACTTATCTTTTTGCTGGAAATGAAGAGCAACACATCGTAAAAAAAACATTTTTAATCGGAACAGACAAGTATGGACGGGATATTCTGAGCAGACTGATCATAGGTGTTCGCGTGAGCCTTGCCGTTGGGTTGGTCACCGTAGTGCTTTCGCTATTTATAGGGGTGCTGCTAGGATCCATTGCCGGATATTTTCGTGGTCGCCCGGATGATATCATCATGTGGCTGATAAATGTTGTGTGGAGCATTCCTACATTATTACTTGTGTTTGCGATAACACTGGTGCTTGGTAAAGGATTCTGGCAGGTGTTTATTGCTATTGGATTAACTACGTGGGTGAACGTAGCCCGGCTTATTCGTTCACAGGTATTGGGAATTAAAGAGCTTGAATTTATAGAAGCAGCACGTGCTTTAGGGTATTCATCTGCCCGCATAATAGTCCGGCATATTTTACCTAATGTAATGGGACCGGTGATTGTTATTGCTGCATCAAATTTCGCTTCGGCAATTGTGATAGAAGCAGGATTAAGTTTCTTAGGTGTAGGTGTTCAGCCACCGCAGCCAAGCTGGGGGCTAATGATCAAAGAGAATTATAATTTCATTATTACTCAGAATCCAATGCTTGCACTTGCACCTGGCTTTGCCATAATGGTTTTGGTCCTTGCATTTAATATGGTTGGAACTGGCTTGAGAGATGCACTGCAGGTTAAGGCGTAAAAACCTGTGCATTTCTGCTGAAACTTTCTTCCAGTGAAATAAAAGTTTCTGTTCTCTCTATACCTTTTATTTTTTGAAGTTCATCATGTAGAACATAACGCAGTTGGTTGATATCCTTGCAAATTATTTCTGCGAACATGCTGTAATTGCCGGTAGTGTAGTTAAGCCTGATGATCTCCGGGATTTTATGCAGTTCACGGGCCACTGAATCATAAAGTGAACTTTTTTCAAGGTAGATGCCGATGAACGCAATAACATCGTATCCAAGCTGCTTGATATCCACACTCAATCTGGTACCTTTGACAATGCCGGCTTCTTCGAGCTTTTTAATGCGTACGTGGATTGTTCCTCCTGAAACAAATAATTTCTTACCAAGGTCGGCGTAGGATATTTCGGCGTCAGCCATCATTTCGTGGATGATCTGAAGGTCGAGTTTGTCAAGGTTCAATTTTGCGGCCATATTTTACAGTGGTTTTTGAAAATTTTAATATTATTTCCAAATATTTGAATATTTTCTAAAATTTCAAAATTTTTCTTGAAAATCATCAAAGTAATTCAACTTTTATTTAATTTTACGTCATTGTAGTTCTTTATAGAGATTTAAGATTGTGGAGTGATGGAACTTTTGGCAGACATGCCCTCTTGTCTCGGGGGTGGGGATCACGGGATAAACGTTGTGTAATGCCGCTTTGAGCAATCAGGGCGACTGGGGTTGACCACCACAAACATTGCGCTTCAGCTAACCGCCTCGTGGAGGTTCGAGTCCTCCCTCTACAGCGAATGAGGCCCTTGACTTACTGATTTTTAGTTTGTCGGGGGCTTTGTTATTTATACACTTTCCTGTTACTTATCCCTCCTTGCTTGAGCCGCTAACCTTCATTTTTTAAATAACAAAAAGGGTTTCATCGCTGAAACCCTCTTCTACTAACTAACCCATCACAGCATTTCGCGTACACGCTGATATTTTTTTGTCTGAAAGTCTATGCTTCCTGCAGTTCTTTCAACTTTTCCCTGATCTTTCCTTCAATCTCTGCAGCCAGTTCAGGATTGTCGAACATTAACTGCTTAACAGTTTCTCTTCCCTGTCCAAGTTTGTCGCTGTTGTAACTGAACCAGGATCCGCTTTTCTGAATAATATTCAGCTCAACGCCTATGTCTATGATCTCGCCATTTTTTGAAATGCCTTCTCCAAATACAATATCGAACTCTGCAGCCCGGAAAGGAGGAGCAACTTTATTTTTCACCACTTTTACTTTGACTCTGTTACCTACTGCTTCATCACCGTCTTTGATCTGGCTCATCCTGCGAATATCTAAACGCACAGAAGCATAAAATTTCAGGGCATTACCACCGGTAGTAGTTTCAGGATTACCAAACATCACCCCGATCTTTTCTCTCAGCTGGTTAATGAATATGCAAATAGTATTTGTTTTATTGATGGTAGCGGTAAGCTTTCTTAAAGCCTGCGACATCAATCTCGCCTGCAATCCCATTTTACTGTCGCCCATTTCACCTTCAAGCTCACCCTTAGGTACAAGCGCAGCAACAGAATCGATCACTACCACATCCAGCGCACCGGACAGTATCAGCCTGTCGGCGATTTCCAGGCCCTGCTCTCCGTAATCTGGCTGTGAAATCAGCAGATTGTCTACATCCACACCAAGCTTCCTTGCATATAAACTGTCAAATGCGTGCTCCGCATCAATTATGGCACACATGCCTCCTTTTTTCTGTGCTTCGGCGATCACATGAATGGCTATGGTGGTTTTACCGGAAGATTCAGGCCCGTATATTTCAACGATCCTTCCCTTAGGTAATCCACCAATCCCCAAAGCTGAATCCAGCCCTATTGAACCGGTTGAAATGACTTCCATCGCATCGTGCGATTTTTCATTCATCATCATTACACTGCCCTTTCCAAAATCCTTGTCGATCTTGTCCATGGTGAGCTTTAGCGCCTTGAATTTTTCAGTATTTGTATTCGAATTTGACATGTTCCTAAATTTAATGGGTAAAGTAAATTGTTTGACAAATGTAGGGAAAAGATGTTTTCAACACTAATTATTTTAGCAGAAAAACACTAATATTTTTGGATATTTTAGCGGCAGTGTTGTGACAAAAAAACTGCCATGCGCTTTAAAGGAGTAATCCTAAAAGCTGGCTTACGACGCCAATAATAAAGCCTGCATACACATCAAAATGCTTGTGCGAAGAAACGATCAGGCGAGAACTGCATATGAGCCCCGCCACCGCAATAACCGCAGCAAAGTATTGCGCACTGCCACCCTCTGTATTAAACATCAGCAGCAGCATAAAGCAAAACAATCCTCCTGCTGCAAGCGCATGCAGGCTTACTTTAAATGCAATGTTAGCAAGCCAGGCACCAATAATAGTGATAAAAGTTCCTTGAAGAAACTGCCTGAAGGCCACTGGCAGTCCGCCATTACTCTTCAGTACAAACCAACACCAGAAGTAAAATATCATTGCGGCTGCGAGCGGAATAATTCTTTCTTTCTGCGTATTCAGAAATATGCTGCTGATAAATTTCAACCGCCAGCACAAGAAGACTGTTACCGCAGGAAGCAACACCAGATTTACAAAGATTGTAGCGGTCAGCCGGATCTTCATCAGATCACTATAACCAGCAAACAGCAACGGATGCACATACAAAACAAACAACGTTACATACAATGGGATGAATAACGGGTGAAAGATAAACGAAACCGCATGAGCAAACCAGCGCACAGGCGCAGCATGTTTATCTTGAGGTGTAATGTCACCCGCATTACTTTCAGTGATCAGACTCATAACTCTTTACGTAATCGGGCAACGGGAATATTCAGCTGCTCCCTGTATTTTGCAACCGTTCGCCGTGCAATATTATAACCTCTTTCCTGTAATAATTCTGTAAGCTTTTCATCGCTCAGAGGCTTCTTCTTACTTTCCCCTTCAATAAAATCACTCAATATTTTCTTTACTTCCCTGGTAGAAACCTCTTCACCGCTATCAGTACTTAGTGATTCACTAAAAAAGAATTTTAGCCTGTATGTGCCAAATTCCGTCTGCACAAATTTACTGTTGGCGACACGGCTCACTGTAGATATATCCAGGCCGGTTCTTTCTGCAATATCTTTTAATATCATCGGCCTTAGCGATGTTTCATCACCGGAAAGAAAAAATTCAAGCTGGTATTCCATTATTGTTTCCATCACACTGGTTAAAGTGTGCTGCCGCTGCTTTATCGCATCAATGAACCATTTGGCTGCATCTATCTTCTGCTTGATAAATATTACTGCTTCCTTTTGCCTCCTGTCTTTCTTGCTCCCCTTATCATAATCACGAAGCATATCCCTATAGCCTTCGCTTATTCTCAGGTCTGGAGCGTTTTTTGAATTTAATGTCAGCTCAAGCTTTCCACCATTGTTATAAATGAAAAAGTCAGGAACCACATAACTCTCTGCTTTATTTGTTTCGCTATGATTACCTCCCGGCTTGGGGTTAAGCTTTATGATCTGGTTGATCACATCTTTGATCTGGTCATCATTTAAATTCAGACC
>DATLDR010000048.1:0-19171 GCA_035525775.1 Flavitalea sp. | reverse complement strand
TTGCAGAAATATTGATAAAAAAAGGAACTAATGATTTATTCATTACTCCGGGAGTTGGCAAAATAAAAGGTTACTCGCAAGTAAATGGTGTTCCGGTATACAGACTCCATTCTATCCTGAATTATTTATTGGATGTGCTGTTTTCAATCAGTAAAAAAAGTACGGTAAAAAAAACAGTAATAGAATATAATGATTCACTTCCACATAATACTATTGACCGCCGGATTGGCTTAGGATCACGCTTAAGATATCTTGTTTTTTTAATCAACGCATATTTGTTTATTAAAAAGAGAAAATCGAACATAAGCATTCTTCATTGTCATACAATCGAATGGCCAGCATATGTAGCAGCCAAGTTGAGCAAATGGTTTAAAATCAAGCTTATTGTGAAAGATTCCACAATGAATGGAATTTTCAATATTCTCCGTTTCCCTTCCGGCAGGAAAAAACAGGAATTGATCATTCGCCAGTCACATTTTGTAGCTATGACAACCATCATCAAAACAAATCTTTTACACGCCGGAGTACCTGAAAATAAGATTGTGATGATACCTAATGGAATCCTTCTGGATGATTCTTGCAAAAACGATTATTCCGGTGCTGAAAATGTTTTATTTGTTGGTAACCTGTATCAACAGCCTGCTAAAGGAGTCGATATTTTAATAAAAGCATGGAAGATCGTAATAATGGCTGTTCCTCAGGCAAAGCTTTCCATAGCTGGTGATGGAAACCTTAGTGCATACAGACAATACGTAAAAGAACATAACATTCAATCTTCAGTAATTTTTCTTGGCAAACATAACAATGTGCATGAGCTGATGCTCAACACAGATATTTTTGTACTTCCTTCGAGAAGGGAAGGTATGCCGAATGTGCTGATGGAAGCAATGCTGACAGGTGTGCCATGTATTGGCACAAGTATATCCGGAAGCCAGGATTTGCTTGAAGGAGGTGAATGTGGAATAATCGTTCCACCATCTGATATTCAACAACTTGCAGGTGCAATTATATACTTGTTAGAAAAAAGGGATGTTGCAGCCGTAATGGGACGAAACGCAAGAAAAAGAATTATTGCATCTTACAATATTAATGATATAGCGGACCGGTACGCAAATCTATACAGCAAATGAGAAAATCAATACTGTTTATGGTTCATTTACCACCGCCGGTCCATGGTGCTGCAATGCGTAATAAATCTCTCCTGGAGAGTAAGTTGTTGAATAATGAATATAACATTGTTCCTCTGCCGCTGAAGTTTACAGACAACATGAAGGATCTTGGCAAATTCTCTGTCTTGAAAATCTGGTTGATGATAAGTCATTCGTTCAAATTGATCTCCATCTTTTCGACAAAAAAGATCAACCTCGTATATTTTACCATGAGCCCTTCAGGAGGTGCATTTTACCGTGATATTCTTTTCATTTTTATAATTAGGCTTTTCAGAAAAAAAGCATTGTTGCATTTTCGTATGAAAGGAATAAAAAGGACAAGCCAGACACCAATTGGTAAAATACTCGTGAAATATGCTTTTAATAAAAGTGATGTTATCTGCCTGTCCAAACATCACGTTGAGGATATGGCTGGCCTTACAAACAATCAGCCTTTTATTGTACCAAATGGTATAAAAGTGGAAACAGCTTATCTGCATCTTGCTGATGAATATGTCCATGCACACCATGATATGATAAAAATTCTTTTTCTTTCAAATCTTTCACGAAAGAAAGGTATTCCTGAATTGATCAATGCTCTTCATCTGCTCGATGAAAAAGGGTATATCTTACACACAAATATTGTGGGAAATGAATGGGACTTATCCTTTGAAGAAGTTGAAAAGTTAATCGCATCCGCTGGTTTAGCTGGGAAAGTTACCATTGAAGGACCAAAGTTCGGAGAGGAAAAATTTAACTTTATTGCACTCACTGATATTTTTGTATTTCCCACTTATTTTGAACTTTTCCCCGGAGTAATACTTGAAGCAATGCAATTTGGTAAAGCCATTGTCAGCACTTTTGAAGGTTCGATTCCTGAAATAATTGACAATGGCGTTAATGGTGTACTCGTACAACAGCAGAATCCAGTACATCTTGCAGATGCAATAGCAAGTTTTATTGACCATCCTGAAAAAAGGAGAAGAATGGCTGATCTGGCAAAAGAAAAATTTTTTAACCAGTATACACTTGAGATTTTTGAGCGTAACATGCATCAGGTATTTGAAAAAGTGTTGAATAACTAAATTTCACAACATGGATCTCGCCATAAATCAAAAATCAACTGGCTATAAACCGGCGCTGATCCTAATGGCTATATTGTTCTGTACCTATTTACGTGTGTCACTTCTCCTTATATATCCGGCCATCGTAATCATTTGCTTTTACATTTTTCATTGGAAGCTTGACCGGAATATTCTTATTGTATCCGGACTTATCATTCTATTCTGGATAGCATCGTTGCGTAACGGATTTTTTATTAAATACAATCTGGTAAGCTTTTATTACTTTATTCCTTTTATTCTGTTGCTATTTGCCCGTCCACTCGAGGTAATCAGAAACAATTACCTCAATATCCTGATGTCTGCTTTAACTGTTATAATAATAATCAATGACATAGCCGGCATCATTCAGTATATCCGCAAACCAAATGACGATAGCTTCATTGGTTTTTATGGCATTTTTACTGTATCTCAAAACGGTCTTTCAATAGTAAATTCAATATTGTTTTTCTATTACCTTACTTCATTCCAGGTGTATAGAAAAATCACTCACTTTCTTTTGTTAATGTTTTTCCTCATATGCACTGTACTCGGCTTCTATGGCGCAGGCCTGATGGTGTTTCTCGCAGCTATATTCCTGACATATCTGAAGATCAGTAAAAAAAATATCTTGAATTTGATCGTTATCTCTTTACTCACTCTTGGAATAATAATATTATTAATGAAATTGATCAGCCCCTATACTTATGAATATAATTTAGCCATAGTTAACAGGTTTCTCCATCCAACCCCGCAAACGATACCGAGGAAACTGATCATATTTCAGAATTATGCAGAAGGATACACTTCAAACTTTCTAGATTTGTTATTCGGCTCGGGCCCAGGAACATTTAATAGTCGTACAGCTTTTATGGTGGGCAGCCCTACTTATTTTAATGTAGACATTATAAAAAGTGAAGCAAAGCCATATTATTTTAACAACTATGCTTACACGCTATGGAATCCTGGCAATACCGGCCCGTATGATGGATTCATGAATCAACCATTTACATCTATTCTTGCTCTTCTTGGCGAATATGGGTTAATTGTCACAGTACTTATCATCACAGTTGTAGTAAGCAACTTCATGCGTCTTAAAAGATTTTATTCTGAAAAAGTAATCAACCGTTCGTTACTTATACCGTCGGACATGTACAAATTCTGCAGTTATAACTTATTATTTTTAATCATTATTGATAATTACATCGAATACCCTGAAATAATCGGGCTAATACTTATTATCATTAAATTGAGCCATCAACAATTGTTATCAAATTATATATTGCCATCATCTAAGAAAAAAGTTCTTGCATGAGTTCAAAAATTACTTTCTCCTTTGGTAAAAACTGGATGGATCTTAACAGGCATATTACTGATGAAGAAATCGGGAAAGCGAAAAAAGATCTCCTCTCCTGGATAGGAATTGAAAATATTGAAGGAAAAAGAATTCTGGATCTCGGCAGCGGTTCAGGAATTCACTCACTTTCATTACTGGAATTGGGAGCATCCGAACTTATTTCATTCGATTACGATCCGAATAGTGTCACGGCAACTACCTATCATTGGGAAAAACTTGGCAAGCCTGCAAACTGGAGGTATTCCATGGATCAATCCTTGATAAAACATTCATTGAGCAGCTTGGACAGTTTGATCTTGTGTATTCATGGGGTGTTCTGCATCATACAGGCAACATGTGGGAAGCCATCGATAATGCACTCACACTGGTACGCCAGAATGGATTTTTTTATCTTACCATCTATAAAGACGATAGTTATGACCATTCAATTCGTCAGAAGAAAAATTACAATTCAGCTTCTTCGTTTGGTAAGAAAATAATAGAATCTTATCATATCTTTCGGATCATGGTGAAAAGAATATTACACTTAAAAAATCCTTTTACCTGGAATGAAAAACTTGAAAGGGGCATGAACATTTATCATGATCTTGTAGATTGGCTCGGAGGCCTTCCTTATGAAGCAGCATCAGAGGACGAGATGTTGCAATGGGGCATTAGGAACAATTTAAAATTGAAAAGGATATTATGCAAAGGAAATTATGGGTCCTGCAATTATTATCTTTTTCAAAAATAAAATCACAATTGTTGTGATAGTGCAACCCGCTCCTTCAATCCATAAAACATTTCGATAAGCGTTTCCTTTATACCGTAAGTAAATTCCCATCCGGGATAATGTTGCTGAAATTTATTTACGTCGCTGATATACCAGATATGGTCGCCGATACGGTTATTGTCGCTGTACGAAAATGATAATTTATTGCCGGTGATCTCTTCACACATGGTGATCGCTTCCAGCATAGAACAGTTCGAAAATCTGCCGCCCCCCGCGTTATACACTTCACCATATCTTGGTGCCTTGTAATAATTCCAGAACATATTCACCAGGTCGTAACTGTGAATGTTATCCCTTACCTGTTTGCCTTTATAACCAAAAATGGTATAGTGACTTCCGGTAATAGCGCATTTCATCAGGTACGCCAAAAATCCATGTAACTGGGTACCCGAATGGTTGGGACCGGTTAAACATCCACCTCTGAAGATTGCCGTTTTCATGTTGAAATATCTTCCATACTCCTGAACCATGATATCCGCTGCCACTTTCGATGCACCGAATACCGAATGCTTGGAGTGATCAATGCTCATCTGTTCATCAATGCCCTTTTCAAAATACGGATGGCGGCTGTCAATTTCCCACCTGGTTTCAAGTTCTACCAGTGGCAGAAGATTAGGATTGTCGCCATACACTTTATTAGTTGACGTAAAGATGAATACTGCATCAGGACATTGAAGTCTTGTCAGTTCAAGCAGGTTAAGTGTACCTGTTGCATTTACACTAAAATCTGTCAGAGGCTCCTTTGCCGCCCAATCATGACTGGGCTGCGCAGCAGTATGTATAATTAGTGAAATGTCTTTGCCATATTTTTTGAAAATGACTTCAAGATCAGAGTAGCTTCTGATGTCGACTGAATAGTCCTTGTAGTTCTTGAATTTTTTGGAGAGCCTGTTCCTGTTCCAGTCTGTTGACGCTTCCTTACCGAAAAAATACTGGCGAAGGTTATTATCAATCCCTATTACAAGATCAAATTTATCAGCAAAGAAAGACACTGCTTCACTACCGATCAATCCTCCTGATCCGGTTATAAGGGCGATCTTCATCCGTGAGTAGTTTTTTAATCGGATAAAATTATGCAAATGCTACTTTACGCAGACGAAGTTTGCAAAGAAGGAATAAAATAATAAAATGAGGGTTGGTGGTTATATACCTTTTCCAAAGCTTTCTGGGTTCCTGGATAAGCCTGTAAAACCATTCCATGCCAGCCTGCTGCATCCATGCCGGAGCCTGGCTGATGTTACCTGCATGAAAATCGAATGCGGCACCTACCGCCATCATAACTGCATTTACTTTACCAAGATGGCCAGCAACCCACTTTTCCTGCCTGGGGCAACCACGACCTACAAGCACGATGTGTGCACCACTTTCATGAATTTTTTTAATGTCTGCCAAATCTTCTTCAGGGGTAGCTTCCCTGAACCGGTCAGGATGTAATCCTGCAATTTGTACTCCAGGGTAATTTATGTTGATAAATGCCACAAATTTTTTAAGCGTTTCGCTCGTACTGCCATACAGGAATACCGATAACCTTTCTTCACTTGCACGTGCGAGTACATATTTTGTCAGAATTGGTCCAGTTACCCTGTCTTCAAGACCTGCTTTATAGAAACTATTCAATGCCCACCTGATCGGCTGCCCGTCAGGTACCACCATGTCGAGCTTGTTAACAAGGTTACGGAACGAAATATCTTTAACGGTTTCAATTAAACCATGGACTGCAAGAGCAGACACACCATAGCTTTTTCTCACCCTTGCTTTTGAAATGATTGTTTCAGAAGCCCTGATATAATCTGTAATACTGTAGTTGGCGGTAAACAACTGGAGCTTGATATCTTTTTGCTGGTCGATCAGTGAAGGTGCTGGTATAGGCATCCTTCTGCGAATCAAAGCATACGCAACCTGTCCTGTAGTTCTGCGGATAATTCTGAAGTCGAGCCCGAAGCTTGCATTCCTCACATAGAAAGCATCATATTCAAACCTGCGGAAAATTGTAGAAAATTCTTTTGCGGGGCCCCTGTATCCTTTAACCTGAGAAAGTCCGGTGATGCCTGGTTTAACCATGTTCCGGAATTTATAACCACTCACAACATTTGAGAATTTGTTGCAGTCGTTGATCATGTGCGGCCTAGGACCAACAATACTCATATTACCAATGAGAACATTAAAAAACTGTGGGAACTCATCAAGATTGGTAAATCGCAGAAACTTTCCAACCCGTGTTATTCGCACATCATCCGGTTTTGCCTGTTCAGAGTTCGCCTCGGCATTGTTGACCATGGTACGGAACTTTATACAGTCGAAAATTTTTCCACCCTTTCCTACTCTTCTCTGAATGAAAAATATTCCTCCTTTTGAATCAAGCAATATAAGAATGCCGGCTATAGGGATCAACCAGGTTAAAACACCGAGAATAACAACAAGTGAGAAGGTAATATCGAATAGCCTTTTGAAGAAGAAATACGCGGGTTTTTCATCTACATAGTGCCTGAGAGAAATTTTTTCCGTCATTGACCGCGAGGTCAGATGAGCTAACGTTAATGCCGATTTCATACTTCCTTGTGTGGGGCTATCCCCGATTGGATTTAAAATAGTTTTTCAAATAAGGTTTCACAGACTGTGCTGTAATTTCAATTTTGACCGTCAATGGCAATCAAACGTTGCACCTGGGGCAAAATTGCATTATCCTTATTAATAACTTATTAATTATCAGTAGTATTCAAAAAATATAACAATTATTAAGGAAATTCCTTATACGACTATATTTAATTGAGTACAAAAAGAACTTCTCACAAGCAGATCGGTTGGGAAAATTCAGGGGAGGATACCTTATTTTGGCAATATTAATACCAAATATATAGTTTTGCAGGCCTTTAACTATTTCTGAAAGCCATAGCATGTACGAAAACGACTATCATAAACCTGACATTCATACTTCAAGTTTTCTTATAACTGGTGGTGCAGGATTCATTGGTTCTCATGTTGTTGAATACCTTTTAAAGAAGGGGGCAGGCAAAGTACGGGTGCTCGATAATTTCAGTACCGGCTCACATGAGAATTTGATTTTGTTCAAGTCTTTTTCCGCATTAGAGATCGTTGAAAACGATATCCGTGACCTGGAATCATGCAAAAATGCCATGAAGGGGATTGATTATGTTTTACACCAGGCAGCGCTCGGTTCTGTTCCGCGATCCATTAATGACCCCATAACTACAAATGAAGTTAATGTAACAGGCTTTCTCAATGTACTCGTTGCAGCACGGGATGCAGGAGTAAAAAGAATGATCTATGCCGCAAGTTCCAGCACATATGGCGACAACCCGGATCTCCCGAAAATTGAAGAAAATATTGGAAGCCCCCTTTCACCATACGCCTGCTCGAAATACATTAACGAATTGTATGCAAGCGTGTTCTCACGCACATATGGATTTCATACACTTGGCCTGAGGTATTTCAATGTATTCGGTCCACGACAGAACCCTAACGGTCCTTATGCGGCCGTTATTCCATTGTTTGTAAAAGCTGCGCTTGAAAATGAGCCCGCATCAATCAACGGAGACGGTGAAACTGGCCGCGACTTTACGTTTGTTGAAAATGTTGTGCAGGCAAATATCAAAGCGCTGTTCGCACCCATCAAAACACATGAAGTGGTAAATGTTGCATGCGGTGCAATGACTACATTAAATGATCTGTGGAAACTAATATCGCAGGATATAGGGGTGAATATTGATGCGATACATGCACCCCAGAGAGTGGGCGACATCAAACACAGTCTCGCTTCTATCGAAAAAGCATCACGTTTGTTTGGATATGAACCGTACATCCAGATGAAGGATGGTCTGAAGGAAACTATTGAATGGAGCAAAAATAGTGACTTTCTTAAAGCGTAATCGCGTTTAGAATTTTACCTCAACATTAAACTTACTACTTACTGCTCCAAGTTCTTTCGCAGCGGCGTCACTGATGCGCAGGGCAAGCCCGGCACTCTCCTTCATATCAGGGAGTTCACCCAATACTTTCGCATAGATAAATTTATTTGTAGAAGGAAAATTGACTTTTACGATGGTACCAATGGTAACATTATTCATCAGCGCATAATACTTACCGTCATTCCACCCGCTGGTACTTTTGAAGATGCCGGAGAACCCTGTGCGGTTCTTTCCATTCTCATCAAATTGCATCTTGAAATAACCACCATCTTTAGGAACATTTGCAGGCGCTGCAGGTGTGTTCGAAACAGATGGGATCTGTACCTGCCTTGATACGGTTGTGGTTTTCGACACTTCCATTTTAGGCGTATCAACTTTAGCCGTTTCAACAGGATTTTTAGTGGTAAAAAAGCCTACGATAAGTTTTTTCCCAGACTTTGCCTCGTCACGGGTAATGTTGTTCCACCTTTCCAGTTTTTCAATCGGCACTTTATGATGGTTCACACTGATGCGGTACATCCATTCCTTGTCCTGAACAATGTGGTATACCGGCACCAGGTCATCCACTGATCCTGATGGATCTTCCTGTGAAAAATTTGATCTGGTTAAAGGTACTTTCAACGACTGACCGATTTCCAGGGGGCGGTCAATGCTGAGGTTATTAAAGGTGGCTATTTCTTTTGGTAAAAGGTTGTATTTTTTGGCTATGCTGTACCATGTTTCTTTTCCTTCAACTGTATGTAATACATGCAGGTCTGCTGATGTACCGTGTGTATATAATTCCTGGCCAGACACAGCCTGTATCACTAAAACCAGTATCCCCAGTAACAAAGTTCTGTTTCTGTTCATAGGTAAATAAAATTTCAATATGCAAAGATAACGTTCAAACGTTTCCGCTTTTTAGTATCCTCCATTCTTTAGGGTAATAATTGTTTACCCTGTTGCCTAACATCTTTATCCAACCGAGGTTTTGCCGTTCGAATTGAACCAGTGCCCATCCGCGGTGATGCGCATTTATTGTAACTTCTTCCTTGCGCAAATATTGCAGGGCCTCTTCTTTTTTTAACGAAATAGTAACCAACTCACGGTTCACCAGTGGGCTCAGTGCCAGTTCATGTGCCGGCAACAACTCGTTTCGTACCAGTTTTCCAAGCAATACACCGGCTTTTTTGATGTACAGGTTCGAATGAATTGTCAACAAACTGGCTTCCAGCGATTGAGGAAAAGCATATACTTCTTCTCCATTATAAAAAACATTCACAGATGATTCCTGGTTTATCCATGGTTCAATGTTTCTCCGGACAGATTCAGTTGCTTTTACGACTTTCGATTTTTTTGTTCCAGCGTCCGGCACTGTATCTCCCTCATTCTTTTTGAAGCACGCAATATAAAAGCCTTCACCCTTCAGTTTATCAGGAAAAAACCGGTAACCGAAAGCGTTGTTCACATTACTTTTAGTTTCAACGATATTCCATGATGCATCAGTGACAACTTTCAATGACGACAGATCATAAGCAGATATTAGCCAGTCTGAAATATCTTCGTCTTCTTCAAGCGAATACGAGCAGGTTGAATAAATCAATATGCCGTTTTGTTTAAGGCAGGGATAGGCATCCGTTAAAATTCTTTTCTGACGTACGCTGCAAGTATCAACTGCATCAGTGCTCCATTCATTTATTGCATCAGGGTCGCGGCGAAATAAACCAGACCCTGAACATGGTGCATCTACCACCATCACATCAAAATAATTTTCCAGCCTGCTGAAATCGCGTGGATCATTGTTGGTTACGATCACATTTGAACCGCCCCATTTTGAAATATTTTCGACCAGCACTGCTGCCCTTGTTTTGATCACCTCGTTGCTTATAAGGAGACTTTCCTTTGATATACAACTTTGAATAAGTGTTGATTTGCCACCCGGCGCAGCACAAAGATCCAGGACATTTAAAGTGGATGTAATATCTGCACATTGCGTGAGGCATTGCTCCAGGAACATGCCTGAAGCTTCCTGCACATAATATGCGCCTGCATGCAAAAAAGGATCAAGTGTAAAAGAAGGTCTGTGCGGTAAATAATATCCTGTGGAGCTCCAGGGAATTTTTTCACAGCCCGCAAATGGAGGATCCTTTATTTTTCCCGGGTTGATGCGTATAGAAACCACCTGGTTTCGCTGTTCATGCACCTCGGTGAATGCTTTTTTATCAAACCCTTCAACATGCTGCAGCGAGTGCAACAGTTCATCCGGAACTTTTTTAACTTCCACAATCAATCAAATGTTTTTGATTTCACCGAGCAGGTCCTGTAAAACTTTTTTAGCGTCGCCAAAAAGCATTGAAGTTTTTGGCCGGAAGAACAAATCGTTCTCTATGCCGGCATATCCAGGCTTCATGCTTCTCTTATTAACGATCACCATTTTCGCCAGTTCAACATCCAAGATAGGCATGCCGTAAATGGGTGACGAAGGATCAGATTTAGCTGCAGGATTTACAACATCATTCGCCCCTAAAATAAGCACCACATCCGTTGTAGGAAATTCTTCATTCGCCTGTTCCATTTCAAGCAGTTTCTCATAACTCACGTCAGCTTCAGCAAGCAATACATTCATATGACCAGGCATACGGCCCGCAACCGGGTGGATGGCGTATTTAACATCTACGCCCTTTTCTGCCAAATATTTTTCAAGCTCATGACAGGCGTGCTGTGCCTGAGCCACTGCAAGTCCGTAACCCGGTACTATCATCACCTTTGCAGCATAGCTCATCACAACTGCAGCATCTGTAATAGTGATCTCTTTATATTGTCCCTGTTCTTTATTTGTTCCTCCTTGCTTTGTTCCTGCGGCGCCGAACGAACCGATCAACACATTGATAAGCGACCTGTTCATAGCCTTGCACATTAATATTGTAAGCAATGTACCTGCTGCGCCCACAAGAATTCCGCCTGTCAGCATCACTTTATTATCATACAAAAATCCTCCGCACGCAGCTGCAACCCCGGTGAATGAATTCAGTAATGAAATAACCACTGGCATATCTGCGCCACCTATCGGAAGCACAAAAAATACTCCATACAATAATGAAAGAAAAAGTATGCCATACAGAAATGAAGGATTAAGATCTGTGCCGGATACGATCACCGTATAAGCTGTAGCTGCAACGATCACAAAAAATATAAGCTGGTTGATGATGTGCTGGCCTTTGAATGCGAAATCACCAAATCTACCATTCAGTTTACCCCATGCCACTATGCTTCCCGCAAATGAAACTGATCCGATTACAAGACCTGAAAAAATAATAAGAATGTGCCCGGGATGTATAATTACCGGGTTATTCACCAGGTGATCAAATTCAATTATTGATATCAGTGCGGCGCACGCGCCGCCCATTCCGTTGAAAAGGCTCACCATTTCAGGCATTGCCGTCATCTGAACTTTTTTCGCTGCCAGTGTTCCTATGATACCACCTATGGTCAGACCAGCAAATATCCATCCGTGGTTATGCAATTTTTCACCTGCTGTTTCATACAGAAAAATAGTGCCGGTGATAGCTATGGTCATCCCCGCAGCAGCAATGAGATTTCCTCTCCGGGCATTCGCCGGATCAGAAAGCATTTTCAACCCTATGATAAAGGTGACAGAACCGATGAGATAACAAAGGGTGAGTATGCTGAATTCCATTATTTCTTTTTCTTTTTAAACATTTCCAGCATTCTGTCCGTCACCACAAATCCTCCCACCACATTCAGGGTGCCGAGTATTACCGCAAGAAATCCTAATGATAATGCGAGGTAATTATCCTGCTCTGCCTTTCCCATTACTATAATTGCACCAATGATCACCACTCCATGTATGGCATTCGCCCCGCTCATCAAAGGAGTATGTAGTACACTGGGTACACGTCCTATTACTTCTATACCCAGAAATATCATCACGATCACGATGTAGATCATTTCCTGATTAGCTGAGATCCATGCTAACATGTTACTCATAATTTTTTTTTAAACATTTACAGGCTGAAGCTTCACTTTTTCGTGCACTACAATTCCGCCATGGGTAATACAGCATCCCTTTACGAGATCATCATCAAAATTCAAAAACAATTCGCCTTCCTTGTTTACAATGAGATTCATGAAATTCAATACATTCTTCCCATACAACTTACTTGCATCCGAAGGCATTGTTGATGACAGCGCAGAATTACCAATGATCGTTACACCCTCCACCATGATCGTTTCATTATTTTTTGTGTATTCTGTATTTCCTCCTGTAGCGGCTGCAAGGTCTATCACTAGAGAACCACGTCTCATCTTTCCGATCATTTCTTTTGTTACCAGTAAAGGCGCCTTTTTCCCTGGTATCTGGGCGGTGGTGATCACCACATCCGCCTTTGCAATGCTTTCTGCAATTTTATCTTTCTGACGTTGCAGAAATTCATGTGATTGTTCAACAGCATATCCGCCTGCGTTTGATGCATCAGCGGCACCTTCCACTTCAATAAATTTTCCACCAAGACTAATTACTTCTTCCTTTACAGCAGGCCGTGTATCAAAGACCTCTACCACTGCACCGAGTCTCCTTGCAGTAGCGATCGCCTGCAAGCCTGCAACTCCGGCACCAAGTATCAGCACTTTTGCAGGAGCAATACTGCCTGCTGCTGTCATGAACATCGGAAAGTAACGCGAATATTTTTCTGCTGATAAAATCACTGCTTTGTACCCCGCAATATTAGCCTGTGAACTCAGCACATCCATGCTTTGGGCACGCGTTGTGCGAGGAAGCATATCTAGACTGAAACTAGTGATCCCCGCGGCGGCCCAGGCAGACATCAGATCTTTATTGAACAAAGGTTGGTATACTCCTATCAGCACCTTATTTTTAATCGCTTCGGCGTCGGGAGGATGTATGCAAAGGATCACATCTGCAGAGGATGCAATTTCGGTTGAAGATTTTATCTCTGCACCAATCTTCGTATAGACATCATTGTTACTAAAGGCTTTTTCACCGGCACCATCTTCCACAAAAACGTTAATTCCCTTTTTTATAAGTGCAGCGGCAGCATCGGGTAATAGAGAAACCCTTGTTTCAAATGAAGGTTCTTTCAAAACACCGATCACCATAGGCAGAAAGCTTTGGAATTGAAAAGTATAAACATTTTAGAAACCGGATTGGAAGATAGAAATTTTTTTATCCAAATCAGAATCTTATCCTGAAATGCTGTTTCACTTTAAATTCTGGACGGATAAATATAATGCCCATAAAGAAAAGGTCAATCGTAAGCATTACAGAAGTATGTTCCTTTATTTCATTCCACGCTTGTTCCATGCCTTTGCTCCAGTGGATGTCATCGAATATTACAACTGATGATCCTGAAGTTTTTTTCATCAGTTCGCCAAAATAAGCCAGTGTAGGTTTCTTGCGGTGATTTGCATCTATAAAAGCGAGGTCAATATGCGGAATGGCAGCTACCATTTCGGGCAGGGTGTTGTCAAAATTTCCAGTAACGATCTTCACATTGTTAAGGCCTAGTGAGGTCAGATTATTTTTCGCAATTGATGCCACCGCGTAATTTCCTTCACCTGTAAGAACAACCGAAGATTTATCGGCCATTGCCAGGTAGGCAGAAGATATGCCGAGGGATGTTCCCAGTTCAACTATATAATGTGGCTGATAGAACCTGGCGATCCTGAACAGCAGCTCCCCGTATTTTCGGGATTTTGACGCATACCTTGCAATCTGCGATACACTTTTGGATGCCGGACCTGATCTTGATCCTGCACCGTATTCTTCCATTGGCACCGGAGAATTATCAGCCAGTAATTTATTTCTCAATTGCTGAATTTGAGCATATCCAGGATAATCAGTTCTATCGTTCAGTACTTTATGGATGAATTCAAATACAAAAGGCGAATGGATGCCATGCCCCTTACTGTGGCTGGATGTGAGCCAGTATCCAAGAAATTTAAGTGTTAACGTAACGGGAGAAAACATTCGATCTTATTGCTTCATTTTCTTTGCCAGATTTCAAAACTGTATGGATAAGCATGTTTTTTATCAACCTTAAAACTGGTTGTGCTTACCTGCTGCCATTCTTTTTCATTCATAGCAGGGAAAAATGTGTCTCCCTGCAAATTCGTGTGGACACGTGTCATATAAATCCTGTTTGCAACAGGAAGTGCAAGTTTATAAATTTCACCTCCTCCGATCACATTGCATTCCTTTGCATCCGTTTTTTGTGCTTCTTTTACAGCATTATCAATAGAGTTTGCTACAATAACATCTTTTGCGGCAAAGTGATTATTTGATGTGATCACAATGTTCGTTCTTCCTTTAAGAGCCTTTCCCAGAGATTCAAATGTTTTCCGGCCCATAATAACCGGCAATCCCCAGGTAACATTTTTAAAAAAAGCCATATCGTTCGGAAGATGCCACAACAATCTGTTATCTTTTCCTATAACATTGTTATCAGCAGCAGCCACTACCAAATTAATGATCATACCGCTACAGGAGCTTTAATCGCTGGGTGGAACTGGTAATTCTCCAGTGTAAAATCTTCAAATCGGAATTCCAAGATATTTTTCACACCAGTTTTAATGCGCATTGTAGGCAATGCAAATGGTTTTCTGGAAAGCTGGAGCTGTGCCTGTTCTATGTGGTTATTATACAGATGCACGTCCCCAAAAGTATGGATAAACTCTCCCGGCTGCAGGTCACACACCTGTGCGATCATCATGGTGAACAAGGCATACGAGGCTATGTTGAAGGGAACTCCAAGAAACACATCAGCACTCCGCTGGTAAAGCTGGCAGCTTAACTTTCCATCTGCCACATAAAACTGGAACATGGTATGGCAGGGCAACAGCGCCATTTCAGGGAGGTCTGCAACATTCCAGGCACTGATGATCATTCTGCGGCTATCCGGATTTGTTTTTATCTGCTGGATCACATCCGTAAGCTGGTCGTATATTTTACCATCCGCACCTTCCCATGACCTCCATTGTTTGCCATATACCGGACCCAGTTCACCATTTTCATCGGCCCATTCGTTCCAGATGCTTACACCATTCTCCTTAAGGTATTTTATGTTGGTCTCGCCCTTAATGAACCAAAGTAACTCATGGATAATGCTCTTGACATGCAGCTTCTTTGTAGTAACCAATGGAAAACCTTCCTGCAGATCAAAACGCATCTGGTAGCCGAAACAGCTTTTGGTTCCGGTGCCGGTTCTGTCAGATTTGTAAACTCCTTCGTCAATAATATGCTGAAGTAACCGGAGATATTGTTGCATAAGCGCAAGGTATAGAATTGTTTAGTAATTTAGCAGTGTAAGTATCCACTGAAAACAACATATTAATCTGGAATTGTGACATTTAACGAGCATTTTGAAGCTGAATTGATAGAAGGGCTTTCCTCAATGGGTTTTGAAAAACCTACTCCTATACAAGAGAAAGCCATTCCGGTTATTTTACAAAACAGAGACCTTATTGCATGCGCCCAGACGGGCACGGGCAAAACAGCCGCTTTCCTTCTTCCTGTCATCAATAAGATCATCAGGGATCATACTGAAACAGTAGACACTCTTGTGATCGTGCCTACCCGTGAACTGGCTATCCAGATCGATGAGGCGCTGCAGGGATTTTCATATTTCACTCCCATCAGTTCAATAGCCATTTTCGGTGGCACAAACGGAATTTCTTACGAACAGGAAAAGAAAGCCCTTACGCAGGGAGCTAATATCATTATTGCCACACCGGGAAGGCTTCTGGCACACTTGAACCAGGGTTACGTAAAATTCCAAACCGTTAAGCATCTCATCCTCGATGAAGCCGACAGAATGCTCGACATGGGCTTCAGCGACGATCTGAACCGCATCATCAGCTATCTTCCAAAAGAAAGGCAGACACTTTTGTTCTCAGCTACCATGCCACCTAAAATCAGGGTCCTGGCCAGCAAAATTCTGAAAGAACCGGTCGAAATAAACATTGCCATGTCAAAACCGGCCGACGGTGTGATGCAGGCGGCATATATGGTGCATAACGACAAAAAAGTTGAACTGATCAAATCCCTCCTTGCCGGTAAAAAACTGAAAAGCATCATCATATTTTCTTCTACCAAACATAAAGTGAAGGAACTTGAAAGAGAGCTGAAGAAACTTAAGATGAACACTGCCGCTATTCATTCCGACCTTACTCAGGACCAGCGTAATGAAGTGCTCCGCAATTTTAAAAGTAAAAAGCTGCAGATACTCGTAGCAACGGATATAATGTCGCGCGGTATTGATGTTGATTCGATAGAACTTGTGATTAATTTTGATGTACCGGGAGATGCGGAAGATTACATTCACCGAGTGGGAAGAACGGCCCGCGCAGAATCAACCGGCGTGGCGCTTACTTTTATTAGTCCGGGCGACAGGAGGAAATTCAAAAATATCGAGCAGCTGATCGGAAGTGAGGTTAAAAAATTACCTATGCCTGCAATAGAAGTTGCCGCAAGGTAATTGTATAATCATGTTTTGCTTCTTCTCAATACTTCCTTTTTAATCAGCGCAAGCTCCCTTCCGGTTTGACCGGCAACAGAACTGTTTTCTTGTGCACGTCTCATTAAATACGGAATCACATCTTTGATTGGTCCGAATGGCAGATATTTACTAACTGAATACCCTTCACGCGACAGGTTGAAAGTAATGTTGTCGCTCATCCCGAACAGTTGCGAAAAATGTATGTGGGGATGATTATTCTTAATTTGCTTATCATTCATTAACCTCGTTGCATAAAGGTTGCTGTATTCATTATGCGTTGCTACAATTACCACTAAAGATTCAATATTGCTGATACAGAATTTTAAAGCCAGGTTGTAATCCCTGTCAGTAGATGCCTTATCATCCTGTATAGGCGAATCGTAATTTAATTGACGGGCACGCTTTCGTTCTTTCTCCATGTATGCGCCGCGGACGAGTTTCACCGCGGGCAAATAATTTTTATTTCTGGCTTCTTCAAAACTATTTTTCAGAAACTGCAGCCTGTCTTTTCTATAAAGCTGAACGGTATTGTATACAATCGCACGCCTGGTGTTATATTTCTCCATCATCAGTATGGTCAGCGCATCAACGGGATCCTGGATCCATGATTCTTCCGCATCAACGAGTACACCAATATTGCCAGCGGAAGCAGCTGCTTCAATCACCCGTTCCATCCTATTCGTTACCCTGTTCCATTCAATCTTTTCTTCGGCAGTCAACACCTCAGTATGCACATGTCCCGTGTAACCACTTCTGTCGTTTGCTGCCGCATCCAGTTTTTCAAGTAAGGAAAATCTTGCAAAGCCGGTAACCTTAATGCTGATAAAAGGAATATCAGGCTGGGCAGATGCATATTTTATTACGCGTATGAATTCTTCACATGAATGTTCAAAGTTTTCTTCACCTTCTTTTCCTTCCACACCATAATCCAATATTACATTTACGCCAAACTTTTTTAACTTGTTCACTACACTGGCAGTTTCTTCCAGCGATTCACCACCAACAAACTGGTCGAATATTGTTCTCCTGATAATTTCTTTTACAGGAAGCCCTGATTTAATAATAAGTGGTGTTAGCGTGGTGCCAATCTTAACAAGCGTTTTGTAGCTCATCGATGAAAATAAAAATCTGGCTTTCAACAGGTCCTTATCCGATTTATAAGCGAAAGCATTTTCAGTGTTTTCAAATGACAGGTTGTTTACTTGCATTATGCTGGGTAAGTATTAGGGCGCAAAAATAGGAAAACGCGAAATGATGTTACAGATTGTAAATTGCAGGCTCCGATGACTATTACGCGTACTGATATCTGGAAGTTCAGCATACCTATGCATCCTTTCACCATTGCAACGGGTACAATGCAGTTTGCACAGAATGTTTTCATTAGGGTACATGTTTCAAACGGAATGTATGGTGTTGGTGAGTGTTCCGCATTTCCTATGATCACCGGCGAAACACAGTCTACATGCTATGAAATGGCAAAAGAATTTGCTGCTTTATGGAAAAACCAGGATGCCGGGGATATACCTGCACGTTTAAAAGAACTGAACGACTTTACAGCGTTTAACAGCACTATCAAAAGTGCGTTCGATATGGCACTGTATGATATTGCCGCAAAACTCCAGGGTAAACCTATGTATGAATTTCTCGGCGGAGGTCGAAAAGAAATGGAAACAGATCTCACCATCGGAATAGATACACCATTGTTAATGTCACAAAAAGCAACGGAATTTATAAGGAATGGCGTTAAAATCATCAAGATAAAACTTGGCAAAAATGCTGACGAAGACATCGAACGCGTGAAAATGATCAGGAAGGCCACAGGTTCTTCAATCTGTCTGCGAATCGATGCGAACCAGGGCTGGACCTTTGATGATGCTGTTAAAGTGCTCACTGCAATTGCCGATTACGATATAGAATTCTGTGAACAGCCATTGCGCTATTGGAACGATCATCAAATGCCGGCTCTTAGAAAATTATCTCCCGTTAAACTGATGGCAGATGAAAGCGTATATGATCATCACGATGCACAACGTGTAATTGCCGCAAAAGCATGTGACTATGTGAATATTAAATTCGCTAAATCAGGTGGTATACAGGAGGCAATTAAAATACATGATACCTGCAAAGCAAATGGTATTCCATGCATGATGGGAGGAATGCTGGAAAGCCGTGTTGCACTTTCGGCATTTGCACATTTTGCAATGGCGCACGACAACATTATTTTTTATGATATGGATACCTGCCTGCTGGGCCATAAGGTGGACCCCGTTTGTGGAGGGGTTCAATTTGATGGATTTACCTTATCATTACCTCATATTCCCGGCATTGGCGCTGAAGCCGATGCAGACTTTGTGC
>DATLDR010000059.1:0-10048 GCA_035525775.1 Flavitalea sp. | reverse complement strand
TCAAAAGGGTATTTTCATTGATTTCTGTCGAATACATGTAAACAGGAATGTTTTTCACATTGGGAATTTGTTTTAAAACATCAAGGCAATCAAATCCATCGGCCCCTGGCAGATTTATATCCAGAAAAATAATGTCGGCACTTTTGTTTTCAAGTATTTCGAGCGCCTGGCTTTCCGTAAATACACAGGAAAGGTCTATCCCGGTTTTTATCTTTTCAATAGACCATTTAAAAAACAGGTGTTCATCTTCATCGTCGTCAACAAGAAGGATATGGAGCATCAAATGATTACTTTAAATTTAAGGTTTGGTTTTCCAGGATGAAATCAGATTTTTTCCTTAAATAAGTTGAATTGAAGGTGCGCGCAGCACATTATTCGAATCACACTTCTGGTAGGAGCCAGAAATGGTATTACAAATTTACAACTTTGTGAAAGAGGGTGGGGAATTTTTTTCATGATAGGGCACTTTTACGCCATCGAATTGCATAGACAGCACTCAAAAGGAACTGGCATAGTTTTAGTCATATCTTCGTTACTTTACCAATAATACAGTGTGAATTTAGCCTGATACACGTTACCCCACTAGAGTGGGTGTTTGAATACATGCACTGAGCGTTTGATTTTCAAAATTATTTAATGGAAGATATGACCTGGTGAGTAGGGTATGAAGCGTTAGAACAGGTCATCCGGAAATTGTGCCCGGCGAGAAGAACTATGAAGGAGCCGTTCAGGGCGGCTGTCGGGGGTAAGCCTTATTGGGCCGGGTACGTATGCCGGATTGCAGGGCAGGAAAAGATAATATGAAAGGTGTGAAGTGAGGTAAATGTGTATCAGGCTTTTTACTCATCCTGACCCACCGGAAAATAGCAGCTGAACACAGCACCATCTCCGGGAGATGAAACTGCTTCTATAAAACCATCATGTGCTTCAACAATTTTCTTTGAGATAGTTAAACCTACTCCTGAACCGTGGTATTGCCTTTCATTCAATTTCTCAAACAGATTAAATATTCTTTCTGAATCTTCCTGCCTGAAGCCAATGCCATTATCCTGGAAAGATATCTTTAAATATTCCCTTCCCGGTATCAATTCGTTCTTTTCCCCTGCTGAAACAATTTCACAATTAATGATAATTCGAGGAGTGGTGTTGATATCCTGAAATTTCAGGGCATTGTCGATAATATGCTGAAACAGATATTCAAGCATATTTTTAAAGCCGGTGATCACGGGTAAGGTTACTGATTCGATGACAGCTTTCTTTTCATTTATTTTATTTCTCAGTAAGGCGGTTGTTTCAGAAAGGATCTCATCAAGATCTACTTCCGACAATTGTTCGCTCCGTGTACTGATGCTCGACACAGCTGTAATATCATCAATAAGAAGGTTCATTTTATTCAGCGAACCCTGCATACGCCTCAGATTTCCCTTGCTCATGTTAGAAAGTGTATTACCTTCTTTTTTGATCAGCAGTTCCAGTGATGTATACACATGCTTCAATGGTTCTTTAATATCACGGCTGGTGATATAAGTAAATGTTCCGAGTTCATTATTTGCTTTTTCAAGCTGATTGTATTTTTTCTCCAGAGCGGTATTAAGCTTCTGCAATTGTTTTTCTACTTTTATCCGATGCGCTACATCATGAATAATATTCATAACACCAATAATATTACCCTGCTTATCCTTTAAAGGGATGAAGTGATTTTCGCAATAGTGCCTGTTGAATGAATTAGTTAATGATGGAACAAAAGTTTTTCTGCCTTTGAGCGCTGTGTTGATGGCATCCATCATTTCCGGATCATTCAACATCTCCGGGAAAATTTCCGGCAGATTTTTACCCAGTACATTTTTTTTGCTGATGCCTGATATCAATTCAGCAGTATGATTCCAGGCAATTATATTCCAGTTAACATCTATTGCCATAACCCTGTCAATACTACTGTCGATCAGCATTTCAGTAATGTAAAACTGATCATTCAACACTTCATTTTCGCTTTTTATTGCCATCATTCTTATAAATACGCATGATTAAGTTAAAACATTTTACTGTTTATATGTTAACTTTCGCCCCATAAATAATTTGCAATGGAAAGGGATGAAGTTTTCCGGGAGAAATACAACAAGCCGTCTGATTTTAAATTCAGCAGCAAGGTTGCCGGAGTTTTTGATGATATGGTCAACAGGTCCGTTCCCTATTATGAAGAAATGCAGCGCATGACTGCTGAACTTGCGGCAGATCACGCAAAAAGCGGCTCAAAAATTTATGATCTTGGATGTTCAACAGGTACTACTATGATCCATATGGACCAGACTGTTGATGAATCCATCGCTTTTGTTGGTATTGATGATTCACAGGACATGCTCGACAAGTGCCGCAACAAACTGATACAGGTAGATTTGAAAAGGCCTTTTGAACTCGTTGTGGCCGATCTTAATAAGGATGTTCAGATTGAAAATGCTTCTGTGGTAGTACTTTGCCTGACGCTTCAATTTGTGAGGCCAATAAGCCGCGAAAGGCTGATCAAGCAGGTATTCAACGGTCTTAATAAAGACGGCTCACTTATATTAGTCGAAAAGATACTGGCGGAAGACAGCCGTTTCAACAGGGATTTTATAAAGTATTACTATGATATGAAAAGGCGTCACCATTATAGTGAAATGGAGATCGCCCAAAAGCGTGAAGCGCTGGAAAATGTACTCATTCCCTATAAGTTAAGCGAAAATATTACACTTCTGCGGGATGCGGGGTTTGAACATTGTGAAGTATTTTTCAAGTGGTATAACTTTGCAGGCCTTATCGCAAAAAAAGCTCAATGATCAAAATCGGAAATTTCTTTTTTAAATACAGGAACTGGCTATTCATTATTCTGTACCTGCTGCTTTTTGTACCTTCTCCGCCATTGTTCAATGAAGAAACGTTTGGTCCTTATTATTACTGGTGGCCTATTATTACCGGGTTGCTGATTACTTTCACCGGCCAGGCAATACGCGGAGCCACCATTGGACTTGCATATATCGTCAGGGGGGGAAAGGAAGGTAAAGTATATGCCGAAGATCTGGTGACAACCGGAATTTTCAGTCACTGCAGAAACCCTTTGTATGTTGGCAACATATTGATGCTGTTAGGCGTTGGCATATTATCTGATTCTTTACTGTATGTGGCAGTGATCATGCCACTTTTCCTTATAATCTATCAGGCTATAGTTCTTGCAGAAGAAAATTTCCTGCGTAATAAATTCGGTGCTGCTTTTGATCAGTATTGTTCCCGTGTAAACCGCTGGTTACCCTCGTTAAAAGGCATTTCAGCTACTTTTAATTCCATGCATTTTAAATGGACAAGGTGGATACTGAAAGAATACAACACACAATATGTGTGGCTCACCGGTATCGTACTCATATTGCTTTTTAAATATCCACAGCTTACAGATTACAATGAACACAAGAGAAATATACTTCTCTTTATCCTCATTCCTTTTCTTCTTTTTATGTATTTACTGGTGAGATACCTGAAGAAATCAGGTAAATGGAAAGAATAGTAATCTCATTCACGATATCTTTCTTTATTATTTTTGCTTTTGGCACGATTGGCCAGAAATAACCACATGAATAAAAAGATTCCGAAAAACAGCAGGATCAACTGCACATTCGTCATACACAATAATTTTAATCTGGCCTCCCAATTTTATGCCATTCTCAAAAAGGAATACCCAGGTTAATATAGGATCTTACACGTTTGGTCTGATCAGAATACATGGCATTGATCTCGAGTGGACCCAGCGCAAAGTTGTAGGCGAAGCCCGCAGAATAACCTGAGAAAAATGCAGGCTTTTTCAATATGTCATTGAAATCAATGAAGTCGTTCACCAGTCCGTTTGCCAGTCCCATAATATACAGGTTGTTGAACATTTCATAGCGTAAACCAACCTGCAACGCTGCCACACCTGAACTATTAAACGAATTTTCTTCCAGGCCTGCAAACATCACCTGGTTACGAATCGTTTTGGTAAGTCCACCTATAATAAATTCATTTAAAATGCTCCTGTCGTAGTGAACATTTATTCCTCCCTGGAAATGTACATTAAAATTCACTCTGCTCGTCAGCGGCATATATGCTGCCGCATTAAGCACAGCGCGGTAGTAATTTTTATCGCTGATGGTAGTTGAATCAGGATTCATTACAGGTACACCTTCTTTAAAGAAAAGCACTTTGGGAGCTTGATTGAAAACGTAGCCTGCTTCGCCATCTACTTTGATGCCCCTGTCAGGAAATATTCTCCGGTTCAGTGTATTCACACCGAAAAAAGCGTATGAAGTAACATATTCATTTTTTCCCTGTATCTCGAATGATGAACGTATTGCCGGACGGTAATTTACCCACTCGTACCGGGTACCTACACCTAAAGTGAATTTTCGGTTTGCGGAAAATTGAAATTTTCCGTCGCCCGTGAAAAATTGAGTGCCATACACGCCGTCTCTTCTGTAATTATTGTAGGTATTGAAATCGATTTTATCATATTGCGTTCCCAGCGTGAAGGCGATTCTTTTTCCTCTCCCCAGGTATTGAAGGTGCTCAGCTTTAGCCCTGAAATTTTCGCCTACATTAATTGTGATCATGCTTCTTGAATGCGGTAGAAAAAAGTTGCGTGAGGTAAGATTACCAATAAGGCTTATGCCCGTAAAGTTATTATAGTGTATGCCCAGTTTGGCAAATGTTGTGGGATTTTCCACAACATCAAATACGATCTTAACCGTTCCGTTAGCTAGTGGTTCCAGCGCATACACTATCCTGTTATAATACCTTGTTCCAAACACCCTGCGTACCATTTTACCCAGCTTTACAGCATTGTACTGTTTACCTGTTTCAAAGCCCATCATGTGTTCAAAAAAATCTTTTGTTGTTTCTTTCAATCCGTTAATTTCTATTTCACTAATATATATTGAATCAACTTCAGGCAGCCTGTTTTTCTGAATATATGGTTCACCGTAAATATTGTTCAGGGAGTCTGCTAGCGCCTTGAATTTCGGATACAGCTTTCTTCCCTCATCCAAACCGTATTCCAGAATTTCCATGCTCTTACCAAAGCTGGCAGCAGTATAATTTTCCAGCGGCATAGGGATGTATATGTCGCACATCTTAATATCTTCCTTGCTTGTTGCAGCTTCTTTAAAAAATACGATCTGCATAAGTATCTGCAATGCATTATTTACTTTCTCTTTTGGCAACAAACCTGATGACACCCTGCTTCCGATAACAAAATCGGCGCCCATCTGCTTTACATCACGTACCGGAAAATTTCTTACTACACCACCGTCCACAAGTCGTTTGCCATTATGCTCTATAGCGGTAAATAATGATGGGATCGCCATGCTGGAACGTACGGCAGTAGTAATTTCACCACTGTCCGATACTACTGCTTCACCGGTTTCAATATCCGCGCTGATGCATTTGAATGGAATGCTGAATCTGCCGAACTCTTTGATATTATAAACAGGAAAAAATAATTCAAAAAATTTCAACCACAATTCTTCTCCCTCTACAACACCACTGGGAAGTCGGAAACCATTATTAACCCATGGCAGCTCTACCGCATATTTTGAATACTCTGGTTTTTCTTCCATCACAATGGCCCGTAGAGACGACTGGTTGCTTAACACTTCGCTCCAATCTGACTCCCTTGCTATTTTTTCGAGCTGGTTGGCTGAGTAACCGACAGCATATAATCCGCCGATGATGCTGCCCATGCTGGTACCTGTAATGTAATCTACTTTGATGCCTGCAGAATCCAGCGCTTTCAGTATGCCGATGTGTGCGAGACCTTTGGCGCCACCTCCACTTAACGTTACACCAATAGAAGGTCGTTTTTGCTGGCCTGATGATGTTTGTGAAATTATTAAAGCTGCAATGAGGATAAAGGCTTTCTGAAAACGCATATCACGTGTTTTGCGTATTGTTTTCGAGCTCTACAATTTTTTCAAATACCTGTTCATATTCCCGGTTCAGTTTAACCAGATCACTTTCCACTTTTTTATATTCCGTTTCTGCCTGTGAATATTTATTCTTATTGCTATAGGTATCTGGTGATGACAATGCGGCTTCCAGTTTCTTCTTATCTTCTTTCAGTTGTGCTATCCTTTCTTCATATTGCTGAAACAGCTTCTGTTGTTTCTGCAATTCTTTTTTTGTTTCCCTGGTCACAGGATTTTTATTTTCCTTTTCTAGTATTTTGGGTTGTGGGGAAGCAGGCGCGGGCTTTTGTTTTTCTTCTTTTTTCTGATTGCCGTTCTTTGCCGCCATCCGTTCATTCCATTCTACCCATTCATGATATGTTCCCTTGAATTCTTTTATGTGTCCGTCTACAATTTCCCATATTTTATTTGCGGCTTTGGAAATAAAATAACGGTCGTGACTTACCAGAATAATTGTTCCTTCATATTTATTCAGGGATTCGACAAGCAGCTCAACCGAATGGATGTCTAAGTGGTTGGTAGGTTCATCGAGCAATAAAAAGTTTGCTTTGCTTACAATAGTTTTAGCGAGTGCCACCCTTGCCTTTTCGCCTCCACTGAGAATTTTTATTTTCTTTTCAACATCATCACCATGAAATAAGAACGCTCCGAGCAGTGAGCGGTATTCCAGTTCCGTTTTACCTGCGCCTGATCCGTTCATCTCATCAAGTATAGTACTGTTCAGGTGCAGTGATTCCAGCTGGTGCTGCGCATAAAAACTTTCCACTACATTATGTCCCCACACCCGTTCACCCTCGAAAGGTTCAGTACCAGCAACGATCCTTAGCAATGTTGATTTTCCCTTACCGTTTGCGCCTATCAGCGCTATTTTGTCTCCTCTGTCGATTTCTGCGCCAGCATTTTTTAACAGCGTAAGATCACCGAATGATTTTGAAACATGTTTAAGCGTGCAGATCACTCTTCCCGGCACTTTTCCTACACTAAAGTTGATACGCATGTTAGGACGCTCCAGGTCGGTGTCTTCAATCCTTTCAACTTTATCCAGCAATTTCTGAACACTTTGTGCCTGCGCAGCCTTCGATGCTTTTGCCTTGAATCGTTCAATAAATCTTTCCTGCTGCCTGATATAATCCTGCTGGTTATCGTAAGCACGTTTCTGCATTTCAATGCGTACAGCTTTTTCCTGTTCATAATAACTATAGTTGCCGGCATAAATATGCAGTTCCTGCTGGTACAGCTCTACGATTTTATTCACCATCCTGTCAAGGAAAAATTTATCATGGCTCACGATCACTACGCTTCCTTTGTAATTCAGCAGGTATTTTTCCAGCCATTCAATAGAAGGAAGATCCAGGTGATTGGTGGGTTCATCGAGCAACAAAACATCCGGGCTCTGCAGGATCATTTTAGCGAGCAGCACCCTCATTCTCCATCCGCCGGAAAATTGTTTGTATGGTTTATCAAGCTGTTCATCACTAAAACCAAGACCATGGAGTACCTCTTCAACTTTATATCTTATATCAAATCCGTCAAGCAATTCTATATCATGGAGCACATCCATATAGCGGTTCAGAAGTTGTTCATCTTCTTTCGTTTCAAGAATTTTTTCAAGCTCATGTTGTTCTTTCTGCAGCGCCACTACTTTTTCGAATGCTTCCATCGCCACATCAGTAATGCTGCTGCTGGTATCGAAGCTCAGCAGATCCTGGTGCAGGTATCCGATGGTAGTCTCACGGCTTTTTTCTACGGTACCCGCACTCGGCGAGTATTGTCCTACCAAAACTTTCAACAGGGTAGATTTACCTGTACCGTTGTATCCTATCAGGCCGATCCGTTCGCCCGGATTCAGGTGCCATGTAGCATTTTTTACTATGGTCCGTGCACCGAATTCAAATGTCACATTCTGTAATCCTATCAGCATATGCTATAATCAATTTGTTAAAAGGCCCCGCAAAAGTATGACAATCAGGCGGGATACCTTTTAACTGCTACCTTTGAAAAAATCGTATTAAATGAATAAACGGGTGCTGTTCTTTTCTTTGCTGATCATAAGCATACTGGTGATTTGCCAATATTGCAGTAATAAGCCTGAACCGGTAAAAATTCCTGAGCAAAAATCCGTTCCGTTAAGTATTTCTCAAAATTCAGGATCATTCAATGAATCTTTTTCCAAACTGCTTCAATCATATTATTCCCTGAAGAACGCTTTTATTATACCTGATATTTCAAAAGCCAATGCTGCTGCCGTACAACTTATGCAGAATGCAGACAGTGTTAATATCAGTGAATTAAAAGGGGACAGCACCGGGATGATCAGTGAAACGGCAAAATATTTCGCCGGCACCATCAGCCGCTCTGCAAAGAATATTGCAGGTGCTTCCAATACAGATGACAAGCTGCGTGAATTCAACATGATCACCGATGCATTATGGGCACTAACGCGCACCGTTAAATATGATGGTCAGAAAGTGTATTACCAGTTTTGTCCGCTTGCTTTCGATAATACCGGAGGTTACTGGTTAAGTGATAAGATCGATACCGGCAATCCATATACGGCGCAGACAGGAAAAGACTGCAGCCAGGTGAATGACTCGCTCGACTACAGCAGGAAATAGTATGAAAAGATATGTGACCTTATTACTCTTGCTGATGTCATTTGTATCCTGGTCGCAGAATAAGTACACGCTCAGCGGGTATGTGAGGGATTCTCTTTCCGGCGAAACACTTATCGGAGCATCAGTTACCATCACAACACAATCAAAAGGCATTATCAGCAATGCTTATGGATTTTATTCACTTACTCTTGATGAGGGCACTTACATAGTTTCTGCAACTTTTACCGGTTACCTTCCGCTCGATTCCATTATCGTACTGAATAAAAATACCGTGGTTAACTTCAACCTTCTGCAACGGGCGCTGCTGCAGGAAGTTATTATTTCCTCAAAACGGCGCGATGACAATGTTACTGCACCGCAGATGGGTAAATTCGATATGTCAGTATCGCGTATAAAATCTGTTCCTGTTCTTCTTGGCGAAGTAGACCTGTTGAAAACATTGCAATTACTGCCCGGAGTAAGAAATGCAGGCGAAGGCAACACTGGTTTATATGTGAGGGGAGGAGGGCCTGACCAAAATCTGATCATGCTCGACGATGCAATAGTGTATAACAGTGGCCACCTTTTTGGATTCTTCTCAATTTTCAATTCAGATGCAATAAAGAACATTACACTTATCAAAGGAAGTATGCCCGCGCAATATGGAGGCCGACTTTCTTCGGTTCTTGATGTAGCGATGAAAGAAGGCAACATGAAAAAATTTGAAGCGGAAGGTGGAATAGGGTTGATCGCTTCCAGGCTTTCGGTACAGGGACCAATCAAAAAAAATAAAGCCTCATTTGTCATTTCTGCGCGGCGCACTTATATAGATGTGCTGATGAAGCCATTCATTAAAAAAAGCAGCGATTACCATGGATCCGGATATTACTTCTATGATCTGAACATGAAGGTGAATTATAAATTTTCAGAGAGGGACAGATTGTATTTAAGCGGTTATTTTGGAAGAGATATCTTCAGCTTCAAAAATTCAGCACGTTCGTTCAGCGCTGATATTCCGTGGGGAAATTCAACAGCCACATTACGATGGAACCATGTATTCAACAGGAAATTGTTTGCCAACACAACCGTTGTTTATAATGATTACAAATTTGCATTCGGTGCCGAACAGGATGATTTCAAACTTCGGCTTGCCTCAGGCATCAGAGACCGAAATGCAAAAATAGATATTGACTATTACCCCGCTCCTTCGCATAAAATGAAATTCGGTGGCCAGTACACTTATCACACTTTTGTACCAAATATCCTTACCGGCGAACAGGGTGAAACAAAGTTTGAACCGAATAACGACAGTAAAAAGTATGCGCTCGAAATGGCTGCTTATATTCAGGATGAATGGGAATTATCGCCAAAGCTTAAAATGGAAGCAGGACTCAGGTACAGCGGATTTACACAGATTGGACCGTATACAGTATACGAAAGGGATGCGAACGGAAATAAAACAGACAGTACTTTTTATGGAAGGGGCAAAAG
>DATLDR010000023.1:0-5866 GCA_035525775.1 Flavitalea sp. | reverse complement strand
AGAGAAAGAAGATGGTGAATACAGTATGATCAGCATTCAGGACAATGGGATTGGATTCGACGGAAAATATGTTGAAAACATATTTTCTCTTTTTGAAAGGCTGAATGCTAAAGATAAATATGAAGGTGCGGGAATTGGCCTTGCTATTGCAAAAAAAATAATTGAAAAGCACAACGGCATGATAACAGCGGTCAGCGCAGAAGGAAGGGGCGCAAAGTTCATGATCATTCTTCCTTTTAGGCAAAGTTAAAAGTGAAAAGTTAAAAGTTAAATGTGAAAAGTGAAAAGTGAGAAGTGAAAAGTTGCATAGTTATTGTTATAAGTTTTGATTGGTTTCCCGGCAGATCGTTCTTCAGGTTCCGCCTTCCTCAGGATGACAATCAATCCTCCTGAGGAAGGCTTTTAACTTTTAGCTTTTAAAATCATGACGTTGCGGAAAAAATCTGGCATCAAGATGTCTGAAATAAAAAGTAATTCGGGAATATAAATACCTGCCTGCTTGGCATAGCATTGATCATACTTGCCATTATCATCACCTTTGTGATGATGGTCTAGAATTGAAATATCAGTTATCTTTCTATTATTCCATTGCACCGGCTAATTTGTCGTTAACCTGTCTGGCGGTTCTTTCAACTTTTTGTGAGCCTTTTTCCAGATAGTCATTAAAAGTGTCCTGTACATCACCAAGGAGGTCCCTCACATAACTTTTTACTTCTTCACCCTTTTCTGAATCCAGGAACAATTTTACTGCTACTCCAACAGCAACCAATACCAATAATTTTTTCATCTTTTTTTATTTTGTAAGTACAGCATAAAAAGTCGTGCCTGCATTTATTCTCTTACTCAAAGGTTATAAATTATTGCTACGCAAAGTTTTAATGCGGATTGCTTAAATGCGGCCTTGATTGATGCATACCGTTTCCGGACAATCAGGTATATGCTTATGAACTGATCAATATGTTAACCGTATGATAACCGATCTTTTAAAGGGCGGTAAATGAATGGTGCTCCCTGTTTTCAATTTAGTCCATTTATTTTTCCATGGGTCGTACATTGTGATATTATTTGCGGTGGTGTTGATATCTAAATCATGCAGCGCAATTTTAATGTTTTTCAATTCCGGGGCAGCGATATTATTTTCAAGTTCCGATTGCCAGTTGCTGTTTTTATCTCTTACCCATACCAGTGTTGTTCTTTTCCCCTTCAAAATATACATGCGTACATAACCAGTTTCCAGTGCAGCAGGTATAAAAAATTCCTGCACCGGGTCAATACCTTTTATAGCTTCGTTGAACCGCCCGAAATGAAACCATAGATTGTTCCTGTCTACATAAGATTCCCAATGCCAGCTCATACCAGGTGCAGCAGAGCCTGAAAAGAATGGCGCAAAAAGGATGTCGTGCAATAAAATACCTGCTGTATCTTTCGGATAATATATGCTTGGTCCTGCATGGTTGGGTTGTACGGCACCTGTTTCAGCAAGTATTATTGGCTTTCCGGGATGATAAGCTTTTATGTCTTTAAAGGCAGAAGAACATATTATATCCATAGGAGCATGGCATACTTCCATCTTTGCACCTTCATCAAGGTAACGGTGAACCTGTGCTACTTCATTTCCGGGCATTGTCATCAATTTTTCATAAACAGGCCTGGCGTAATCACCATCAAAGCTGCCAAGGCTCTGCATCACCAGGTTCTGCGGGAATCTTTGTTTTACAGCGTCCAGCATTTTTTCGTTCCACTTATAGAATACTGAGTCTTCAGGTACTTTCATTGCATTCATTTCATTCCATAGCTCCCAGCCAAAAAATAAAGTGTCACTGCCATATCGTTTTTTATAGTAATCAATTTTATTGAGGAAAAGCAGGTGACCTTCTTCAGAAGTTAAATACTGAACTATACTGTCCAGCGGGCCGCCATTAGAAGTATGATATGCAGATTTTGTGGCCCACGGCTGCGGATTCTCTTCATTTGTGATACTTCTGAAGTGCTCCAGTGTCATTTTGATTTTCAGATGATTGCTTCTTGCCATTTCTATGAAACTGTCTATGCGTAGTGCTTTCTGCTCATTGTATACGCCGGCTTTTTCTTCAATATCCCAAAAAGAATTGCTGAGCCATACCCTGATGTAGTTCCCTCCGTTTGCAGACAGGTTTTTCATCCAGAGCCCAATCTCATAAAACGCCGAATCAGGATTTGCGGAGTATCGTCCGCTAGGGTTGATCATATTAATACCCACCGGTATGTAAGTTGTTCCATCTGAAAATGCAAAATATGCGTGATTGGTTTTACTTACCTGTATGTATCTGTTATTTTGAGTGAAGGCGCCTATGAAGATGAATGATGCTACAAGGGTTAAAAAGTATCTCATCATTCAATTTAAAATAAAATCTTCTGAAGGTTAATAAAAGTTGGACTTGAACTTCGTTTACTGGGGCAGTGTAATCGGGATTGTTGAGGAAGCAAAACAATAATTATTGGTGGCATTAATTTTTATTTACAGTCTCTTCTCATGAAGGGAATAGAATTATACGTGGGCTTGTTTGCCGGCATCTGTACCGCCATTTCATTGCTGCCACAACTGATAAAAATCATACGCGAGAAGAAGGCCAATGCGATTTCATATGGGATGCTGGGGATACTGATGCTCGGTTTGTCGACCTGGATCGTATATGGAGTAATGAAAACTGATTATCCCATCATATTGACCAATTGTGTGTCGCTCACTTTAAATGTTCTGATAATCATTTTCACCGTAAAGTATAAAACACGTACTAGCTAATCCTTTCCTGCCGCTTTACCGGCTTGTGTGTATATTCATTGGAGAGATTTAGTGTATATGGTAGTATTAAAATGTATTAATCATTGCCTTATTATTCATGGTTATTAAGTATTTTTAAAGATTATAATTTCTGATCTTGAAACGACTTGCTCTCATACTGATATTTGCAATACAATTCTTTGAATTACCGGCTCAGGAACTTCATGATTACAATAAAGTGCTGATCCCTGTACTCGCAAGGCGATGTTACACCTGTCACAATACCAACAAGGAAAAAGGTGGCGTAAACCTGGAAAATTACAAAGAGAAGGACAGGGTGATCAGCGACGGTCAATTGTGGTTAAAGGTGGTGGACGAAATAAAAACGAGGGCTATGCCACCCAAGTCAGAGGCACCGCTTTCAGAAAAAGATTATACTACCCTTGTTGATGGCATTAACAGCATTTTGCAGACATCGCTGCAGGAACATAATCCCGGGCGCGTTACCATAAGGCGACTCAGCCATAGCGAATATCATTACACCATTCTTGACCTTTTAGGGGTTGACTTTGATGCGCGCAATTATTTTCCGTCAGACGGTTCCGGAGGTGGAGGGTTTGATAACCAGGGAGGAGCCCTGTTCTTTACGCCGCTTAAACTGGAACGTTATTATGATGCTGCTGATTCAATTGTTGCGGTAGCATATAAAAAAGACGCGCTCTGGAAAAAAATTGTACCGGTCCGATACAAACAGGCATGGTTTGAAAAGGTTATCAACTGGGTAATGTCTCTTTTCAGCAATGATCATCAAATGCTGAATTCCCCTGAAGATGCGGCTGAGGATGTGATCGTTCATTTTGTCAGTAAAGCATACAGGAGATTCCTGAAGGACAATGAGAAAGAAAAGCTGCTAGAACTCTTCAGCAACGTGTATTCAAAGAAGGATTCTTTGAATGAAACACAGCGATTCGATGAAAGTATAGCCGAAACCATTAAAACCGTGCTGATCTCACCCAACTTTTTATATAAGGTAGAAGAGGAGCCGGAAAAAGCGGGCGCCTACCCGTTAAGTGATTTTGAGGTTGCGAGCAGGTTATCGTATTTTCTATGGACAAGCATGCCCGACCAGGAGCTTTTCAATCTCGCTTATGCAGGCAAATTGCATGATACGCTTGTGCTTGAACAACAGGTGAAGCGCATGCTGGCTGATCCGAAATCAAAAAGATTTGCGGAAACTTTTTCAACGCAATGGTTAGGTATAACCAAACTTATAGATAACCAACCGTTAGCTGACCCCAAGAAGTATCCAGAATTTGATATGCCATTACGGCTTGCGCTATACCGTGAAACCGTTGAATATTTTTACTATGTGCTCACGCGTAGTAAGAACATGCTCGAACTGATCAACAGCAACTATACGTTTACTAACAAACAACTATCAGCATTCTATAATATTGAAGGGGGCAAAGGAGAGGAATTCCAGAGAACTATTTTAAACGATCCGGGCCGTGGTGGTGTCCTCGGAATGGGCAGCGTTCTCGCGACTACTTCCTTTCCTTTAAGAACAAGCCCGGTTACCAGAGGCAAATGGGTGATGGAACAATTGCTGGGCATCTCTCCGCCTCCACCACCGCCTGTTGTTGCAGAATTAACGGAGGATCCTGTTGCACACAGTGAACTCGGATTAAAAAAAATATTACTGAGGCACAGGTCTAACCCGGCATGTTTGTCGTGCCATCAGAAAATGGATCCTTTGGGGCTTGGACTTGAAAATTTTGATCCTATCGGCAAATGGAGAACCACTTACGGAAAAGCAATGGTGGATGCCAGTGGAGTAATGCAGGATGGCAGCAGGTTTGAAGGTCCGTACGAATTGAAACTGCTGTTATTGAAGGAAAAAGAAAAAATAGCGCGGAATTTTTCCGTTAAAATGTTATCTTATGCATTGGGGAGGACTACTTTATTTACAGACGAGCCTGCTTTACAAAGACTTGACGCATGTTTGCTCAATAATAATTTCAATCCAGAATTATTTCTTGTTGAGTTGGTAAAGAGTTATCCGTTCCTCATGAAACTTAATGATTTTGAAAAAAAATCAACCAGTTAGTATGGAAAAAAAATGGCACATTTCACGTCGCAGAATGTTAAAAGGTCTTGGTGCATGCATAGCGCTCCCATTTCTGGATGCGATGGCTTTTAAAGGCTCCGGCTTTACTGGACACAGGTCGCCGGTAAGGTCTGCTTTTCTATACATGCCAAATGGTGTGCATCCTGATCAGTGGACGCCAAAAACAACCGGAAGGAATTTTGAGCTGACAAGACAGTTACTTCCCTTAAAACCGTATCAGCAGGATATACAGGTGCTTGGCGAACTGATGAATCATAATTCAATTTTCAAAGGGGCAGATGGTCACTACGCAAAGTCTGCCAGCCTTCTTACCTGTATGCCGATCAAACAAACAATCGGCGACAATATAGATTGTGGCGGCATTTCAGTTGATCAGGTGATTGCTAATGAGATGGGTGGAGAAACATTATTTCCTTCGCTTGAATATGGATTGGACAGGATCACTACCGGAGTCGATATCAATGTAGGGTTTACTCGTTTATATGGTTCCAGCATTGCCTGGAAAACACCCTACCAGCCTTTATCAAAAGAAATTGATCCACGCCTCGCATTCGACAGGTTGTTCCGCTCATTTATGCCGGGTAAGCAGCCAAAAAATGATCCTAATAAACAAAGCATTTTGGATGCGGTGATGGATGATGCAAAATCGCTCAAGAACAATCTTGGTCGCTCGGACCAGGATAAATTGTCTGAATATCTGGAATCCATTTACAGTGTTGAAAAAAGAATATCAAATACTGCCAATCTTGAAAAATTTAAATCGAAGATCACACCAGACATCAGGAAAGAGCTGATACGCATCAATCAGAACATCGATGAATATGTGGAAATGTACAGCGGAGTTGATGTAACGGAAAAAACAAGACTGATGTTTGACATTATTACACTTGCATTCTGGAGCGATGCAAGCCGTGTAAGTACATTCATGTTTGGTAATTCCGTGAGCAACCGGAATTTTTCATTCATTGAGGGTGTGC
>DATLDR010000019.1:0-4685 GCA_035525775.1 Flavitalea sp. | reverse complement strand
ATTGTACAATCTCACTTTTTAATGTTGACAGGCAAATCTGGAAGGGAGTAACAAAAGCGTCTCTTATAGAATACTATAATAAAATTTATTCTTTAATTATACCTCACATTGAGGATAGGCCACAGTCGCTCCACATTAAATTGTCAGGCGCCAATGCTCCGGGACTTTATATTAAAGATATGGAACAAAGGCAGCCTGATTGCGCGAAGATCTTTACTGACAGGAGAAGACATAAAGCTGAAGGTAAAAGAGATGATATAGATTATCTCGTTTGCAATAACAAAGCAACATTGTTATGGATGGTTAACATCGGATGTATTGACATTAATCCATGGAGCTCCAGGATCACCACTCCCAAGGAGCCGGATTACATTATAATCGACCTGGATCCTTCAGAAGACAAAAGAACTGACACGGGCCTTAAAATATTACGCGAAACGGCATTGGCAACCAATGAATATTGTAAAAAAAGAGGATTCAAAGTATTTATCAAAACGTCTGGAAAAACCGGGATGCATTTCCTTATTCCGTGTCGCGGAATTGATTTTCAGATGGCGAGAAGTTTCGTGGAACATATAGCAGAAGAAATACATCATCTCGTACCGGATATTTCAACTACGGCAATGAGTGTATCGCAGAGGCAGGGTAAGGTATTTATCGATCCTTCGCAAAATGATTATGCTGATACGATTGCGGCACCTTATTCGGCTCGTCCATATATTTTACCTGCGGTGTCAACCCCTGTAGACGCTAAGGAACTAAGAAACATAGATCCACATAACTTTACCATTCATAATATATTAAAAAGGCTCAGTAAGCTCGGGGATCTTTTCGAAAAGATAAATGATTCTAAAATCATTGAAGCCAATAATAAGGCACTTAAAAAATTATAAAAGGGGAACTATAAATATTTTCGCCGAACAACATTGCCATCAGGAACGTTTTGCATGTATTCATTAAAGAAAGGATGGAATTCTGAAGGTTGCGGTCTGTCCATGCAGTAAACATACAAAATTATAAAAAAAGGCCGGAATGATATCCGGCCTCTTGATTGTTACTTTGATTTACTTTTTGATTTCGTGTAGCTACCTGGTTTATTTAATGCCTGCAACTTTTCTTTATGCATTCTGACTTTCGGTATAGCCTGCTGAATAATCCTTTTCAGGTCAGGATTTGTAACCTGTTTTGATGCGCTTTGTAATTCAGTCAGCTTTTTACTATGCGCTTTGAGCATATTTGCCACCCACATGTTATCGAATGCTTTTCCTGTTTCATTCATCATCGGCATGTTATCGTCATTATCTGAACTCTGCATATTTCCTGCGTCGTTCATATTTCCATCTGCAGAAGAATCCGATGAGCTGGTTTTCATACCGCCCCTATCCACCTGGTTGGTTGCGGTTGCTGTATCACCAGGTTTTGACATAGAACCATCATTCTGCATGTTGTTTCCATTATTGTTACGGTTTTTATTCCAACCGGTATCGCTCATGCTACCGCGATTACGGTTATTATTCATCCCTGTGTCATTCATGTTTCCATGATTACGGTTATTGTTCCAGCCAGTGTCGTTCATGTTTCCCTGATTACGATTATTTTTCCAGCCAGTGTCGTTCATGTTTCCCTGATTACGGTTATTTTTCCAGCTGCTGTCATTCATATTACCCTCATTATGCCGGTTACCCATATTATTGCCGCTATCACCCATATTGTTCATGTCGTTGCTGCTTTCCCGAACAGTTCCCTGAATGTTCCGGAGATCTTCCAACATTTTTGTGTGATCTTCGACCATCCGTTGTGCAAGCGTTTTGATCCTTGAATTATCTGATTTATCAAGGGCCATCTGCGACATCCTGATTTCCTTTTCGTTGTCTGTGATATTTTTAGCTACAAATGCAGCGTCGCCCTGCATATGTCCTTTTCTCATTGTGGTGTCTGCCTGCCCGTTCAATATACTGCATGCCCCCACAATCAACGTCATAGTTGCCATAAATGATGGCAGTAATCTGCGGATTTTCATCTTTTTCATTTTTTATTGTGTACGGGGTTATTCCCTTCACAAACAGTATAAAGATTATTCCTCAATGCAGATTAAAGTTTTAGCGTCCCGGTATAACTTTCCGGTAATATAATTCCCCGTCATGCGCATTTCACCAATTAATACGAACTTTAATTATAAATCTCTGCTCATGGGTATCGCAACTTTATTACTAACCGGTACGGCAGTGCCGTATCACGTTGTAGATTATGCTATTAATTGGGCTAAGGATAATGAAGGTTCTCTTAGGGCACTATTTATTATTCCCGGAAAGTTGCCGGACCAGGGTTATCCATTCCCGAATGATCTTCATGAAACTGAAGAAATAACCGTACAAAATGAAGGTGAGCCGGTATTGAATAACCTTGTTAAGGATGAGATCCGGTTTATTGAAAAAAGATGCAAAGCAAGTCACATTCCTGTGAAGTCAGAAATAATCTATTCTCCCCGCATTCAGAAAGTTGTTGCGCTTGTTAAGGATTCTGATGTGATTTTCGTTGATAAAAATGCTGAAGAGAATGAAAGTGAAATGAAAGATCTGCCATTTACATTTGAAGATATCATAGAAAATACAACTAAGCATTTTGTTTCCGTAGGTGAAATGGACAGGTACAGTGATGTTTTTTATTAAGCTTTAACCGCATTCATTTCCTTAATGTGGGCAAACAGGCTCTCAGCGTCTTCCTTCTTGCATAATTCTGTTCCCGGATTCATGGTAGCGGCAGTTCCGCACGACAACCCGTAGAGCACCGCTTCATAAAGGTCTTTATTCATTGATAAATACAATACTATCCCTGCCACCATGCTGTCGCCAGCTCCGACAGTACTTTTGATGTCAACTTTAGGTACAGTAATTTTTTCTGCATGGGTTTCTGAAACAAAAATGGCACCCGCTCCACCCATAGAAACAACAACAGCGCTGCATTTGTTTTCTGTAATGATCTGCCGGGCTGCTTCAATGATCTGAACAGCACTGGCCACCGGTTTGCCGGTAAGTGCTCCCAGCTCATTAAGATTTGGCTTAACCAGAAATACACCTTCAATGATAGCATGCTTTAACGCTTCACCAGAAGTGTCAACAATAAATCTTGCCTGTTTATTTTTGGCAATAGCCGAAATCCTTGCATAAATATCCAGCGGTACTCCTGGTGGAAGGCTTCCACTGGCGACTATGTAATCAATCTCATTTTCTTCTTCAATTTTTGATATAATTTCTTGCCATTCATGTTCAGACAGGAATGTACCGGGAATGCCAAACCTGTATTGATTTCCAGTAGATTCTTCAACAACAATAAAATTCTCACGGGTTTCATTCTCCGCCCTTACCATTTTTGAGGCTACTTTATCTTTTGTTAGCAGCCTGTCAAACAGTACACCTGTACAACCACCGGAAGGATAAATAGCAATGGATTTGCCACCCAGTTTGCGGAGAGCTCTTGAAACATTGATTCCACCACCTCCCGGCTCGTAAACCGGTACTGCGCATCTTAACTTTTTTTCCGGTATGAAATCCTGTACTGAAGTAGTTTTATCAATGCAGGGACTGAAAGTTATCGTAATGATTTTCATGAGCTGAACTGTGTTTTTGGTTAAATTGAACCTTTTATAATAAAAACATGAAAAAGTATACACTCATTCCGGGATTAGCAGCAGTTACTTTAATCATAACATCATGCCACAGTTCTGTTACCGACAGGCAGATGAATGGCAGGGACCCGGATCCGGTAGCGGTATCATCCACGAAAGCGGATACTCTTTATAAAGATCTGAATAATCCATGGGGAATGGTATGGCTGCCTGATGGCAGGATGCTGATCACTGAAAAGGCAGGAGAAATCCTGGTGTTCAGGGATGGAAAATTTACCGGTGAAAAGCTAACGGGTGTTCCGGAAGTTGCGGATGGTGGTCAGGGAGGTTTGCTCGACATAAAACTGCATCCTGATTATGAAAAAAATAAATGGATATACATCTCCTACGCAAAACCGGTTCAAGGCGGGGCCACCACTACAATTATGCGTTTTATGCTCGAAGGAAATAATCTTGTGAGCAAGAAGGAACTTTACGAAGCAAAACCGTATCTGGATGCTGATTTCCATTTCGGAAGCAGGATTGCATTTGACAAAGACAACTATTTGTTTTTCACTTCCGGTGAAAGAGGTACTATGGAAAAAGTATGGGAATTGAATAATGATCATGGTAAAATTCATCGGCTCAAAGATGATGGCGCTGTGCCAGACGATAATCCATTTGTTAAAACTCCGGGAGCACATCCTTCAATATGGTCTTACGGACACAGGAATCCACAGGGATTGGTATACGACAGGGAAAGCAACCGGCTATGGGGCATAGAGCATGGCCCACGCGGTGGTGATGAACTGAATCTTATTCAGAAAGGCAAAAATTACGGATGGCCAAAAACATGTTACGGAATTAATTACGATGGCACGATACTGACTGACAAAAAAGAAATGCCTGGCGTTACCAATCCAACACATTACTGGGTGCCTTCTATTGGGCCATGCGGCTCCACTATTGTAACAAGTGACAAATATCCGGCCTGGAAAGGTAATTTGCTGATCGGAGCACTTGCATTAAAACATATTGCGCGTGTACAGCTGAATGGCACAACATATGTAACTGAAGAGAG
>DATLDR010000190.1:0-7731 GCA_035525775.1 Flavitalea sp. | reverse complement strand
TGTCTTATTGAAGCAGAATTTAATGGCGACACGTGGGAAAACTACCCGTTGCTTTGGCAATGGTCGCCTTTAAAGTATGTTAAGAACGTAAAAACGCCAACATTGTTTCTGCATGGAGAAAAAGATAATGAAGTGCCCATTACACAAACAGAAGAAATGTACAGTGCACTAAAACGAACTGGTACTGAAACAATGTTTGTCAGGTATATGGATGAGGGCCATGGTTGGAGGCCTGATCTGCTTCCTTCAAACCGTGTCGATCTGTATACAAGAATGACCAACTGGTTCAATAATCATTTAAAACCGCAAAATAAATAATGAGCAAGGGGAAGAAAAATTACTGGCTGGTATTTGTAATTGTTCATGTCATTTTTATGGGAGTATGGGGAGCGTTGATAGAGATCCCTGAAAAAAACGGCTTCCCTCCAACGTTGGGTTATGTGGTATGGTCGCTTACGATGATACCGGCAGCAATAGTGGCACTCAAATTCAACAATTGGAAAATTGATTTCAGTAAAAAGGCAATTGGGTTGGGTTTACTTATCGGATTACTGGGCGCTGCGGGACAGCTGATATTATTTTTTACACTTCGTTTGGTTCCTGCATACCTGGTGTTCCCGGTTATTTCGTTAACACCGGTTGTTACTGTGCTGCTTGCGGCACTGGTATTAAAAGAAAGAACAAGGTTGATGGGCTGGATAGGCATTGGTGTGGCGATTCTCGCGATATTCTTTTTATCGTACCAGCCGGCAGGCGGTGGCGGTTCATCAGGATACACGTGGCTATTGCTAAGCATGCTGCCGCTTGTTGCGTGGGGCATACAGGGATTTGTTATGCGCTGGGCGAATAGTGTTACGAGTGCTGAAAGTATTTTCTTTTATATGATGGTGTCGTCGGTTATGCTTGCGCCGGTTGCTTTGATGATGACAGATTTTTCGAAACCCATCAACTGGGGTTTCAATGGACCATGGCTTGCTGCAATCGTGCAGCTGCTGAATGCAATAGGAGCGTTATGTCTTGTGTATGCATTTCGTTATGGCAAAGCCATAATCATTGCACCGATGACCACTGCGCTTTCACCAGTGCTGACAGTAATTATTTCTCTTTTTATATACGCTGTTATTCCGCAGTATCTGGTGATTGCGGGAATGATTCTGGCGATTTTATCTGCATTCATGATGGGAAGAGAAGATGCGCTGGGCGATGAAGGTGAATCAGTCGTTTCATCTGCGACCTGACATTTTCGCAGAACAACTGTCTTTGTTTAATTGCAATGGTAAATACCAAGCGATACATCTGCGGTGAAGATCATTGTACACCAGCCTCTAATTATAAAAGACCCTGATATCTAACATTGATTATGCAGCAGACTGATCTTTTCTTTTACAGCTCCATTTCTCTAACTTCTGGATCAGATCATCAAACCTGATTGGTTTTGGGAGATAATCATTCATACCTGCAGCACTATTATTATATAACAGATAAATTGAATGAAGTATCACCTAATGAGCAAAAACTCCCTGATCTGTTCCATGGCAGGACCGGGAAATACGCCCAGCACACAGATCAGTAGCATGAGTACTATTAAAGTAGCATAAGTAGCGAAGTTGAAGAATGGATGGAGCGATTTTTGTCGCGGTTCTGCTACTGGTGCCTGAGCAAATAATGTACTGATGATGCGGAGATAATAATATAATCCTATCACACTGCTAAGCACAAGGACTACTACTGGCAGCCATAATGAGCTGTGCACGCCAGACATCAACACCACAAATTTTGCTAAGAAGCCCGCTGTTAAAGGAATGCCGGCAAGAGAAAACAGCGCAACCGCCAGCACCGCTGCCATGAGCGGTCTTTTCCAGAATAAACCACGGTATATGTTCAGATCTTCTGCATCTTTCATCCTTGTAGATAACATCGTAACTATACCAAATGCGGATAATATTGTAATTGAATAGGCAAACAGATAGAATACTGATGCTTGTATTCCTTCAGTGTTTCCGGGTAAAAAAGCAACGATAAGATAACCGAAATGTGCAATGGATGAATATGCCAGCAGCCGTTTTATATTCTGCTGCCGCAACGCAAGTATGTTACCGATCAGCATCGATGCAATCGCAATAGCGGAAAATACATTCATCAAAAATGCTGATGACTGAAGATGTGTTGCTAACGCAAACCTCATCAGTACTGCAAATACACCCGCCTTCGATGCCGTAGCAATAAATGATGTTACAGGTGATGGCGCCCCCTGGTATACATCAGCAGCCCATAAATGAAAAGGTACAAGCGCCAGCTTGAATCCAATTGCCACTACCATCAGCGCAATGCCCATTTTATATAATATACCTGCATCATTGCCAGATAATTTCTCACCAATAGCAGTAAATTCCAATTGCCCCGTTTCCATATAGAACAACGCCATTCCTAATAATAAAAAAGCAGAGGTAAGCGCCGCAAGTATCAGGTATTTTAATCCAGCTTCAATTGCATTGTTCCTGTTTCTTAAGTAGGCTATCAGTGCATACAGACTTACACTGAGTATTTCAAGACCTATAAAAAAAGAAACAAAGTGCCTGCTGATGGTGAGTATTGCTGCGCCAAGTGTTGCAAGGAACATCAGTATGTAATATTCTTTTGGATTTTCTTCACGCTCTTCAAAATAGATGTAAGAAAACAATCCTACTACACCAACGGAAAATATAATAATTCCCGTAAATAATGCGGCATAACCATCTACTATTAGTAATGGCAATATCTGTTGCGGTAGTATATCCCTCACATACCACATTGTGATAACAGTGAGGCACAATAATAGAAAGCCTGCAACCTGTATGGCGAAGTGACTAAGCCTGGCGGCGATCATGAGTATGATCACTATCGATGCTGACGCAAGTAGCATGAAAGGCATAAGTGCAAGCAACTGATCGTGCGTCATACCGGTGAATTTTTATGAATTAACTGAACAACTTCTTTTACAGAGTCAAGTACAGGCTGTGGAAATAATCCCAATAAAACAATGGCCACACTCAAAGAAATAAGTATGGCAAATTCTCTTGCGTTAAGGTCTTGTGTATGTGAGGCAGATTGGTTCGGTCCCATAAATACTTTTTGTATCATCCTCAATGAATACAATGCTGCAAACACTAAACCCACACTTGCGATAATGGTAAGCACAGGACTTACTTGATAAGCCGATAACAATATTAAAAATTCAGCAACAAAATTTCCCATCATCGGTAGTCCTAAAGATGCCATGGCAAATAATAATGCGAGGCCGCCCATCACTGGCATTCCGGTCCATAAACCTCCCATGCTATTGATATCCCTTGTATGCAAACGTTCTTTGATCATGCCTGCCATGGCAAACAATGCACCTGTGCTGATGCCGTGTGTAAGCATCTGCATCACCACTCCCTGTAGTGCCATTTCGCGAAATGCAAATACTCCGAGTAAAATAAAACCCATGTGGCTCACGGATGTGTAAGCAATAAATCGTTTAAGATCAGTTTGTGCAAATGCCAGCATTGCACCATATATAATTCCGATCACACCCATCAGCATTGCTAGCTGACTAATTTCAGCAGCGTTCTGTGGAAACATCGTAACAACAAAACGAATAATTCCGTACGCACCTGTTTTCAAAAGTAACCCGGCAAGAATGAGGCTTCCTGCAGTAGGCGCTTCGCTGTGTGCATCGGGCAGCCATGAATGAAATGGAACGGCTGGTAATTTTATAATGAATGCTATTAGAAATCCAAGCATGATCCACCTGCCTGCAGAAAAAGACAGAACAGCATTTTTTAAAGTAAAATAATCATATGTATAAGTTCCTGTTTGGGCTCCATTGGTAAAATATAATGCAAGTATGGATAACAGCATCAGTAATCCACCCGCCTGTGTGAAGATGAAAAATTTATAGGATGCATACCTGCGATTTGTATCGCCCCAGATGGCAATAAGAAAGTACATAGGTACGATCATTATTTCCCAGAAGAAATAGAACAGGAACATGTCCATTGCCACAAATACTCCTGTAATTCCTGCCAGCGTCCACAATAAATTGAAATAATAAAACCCTGTACGCTCTTTAATTTCGGTCCATGAGCATAATACGGAAAGCACACCCAGGAAAGTGGTGAGCAGCAACATGACAAGACTTAAACCGTCAAGCGACAAATGAAAAGTAATTCCAAAATAAGGTATCCAGTTAAGCTTGAAATCAATGAGCCAGTTACCGATACCAGAGGCAGAATTCCGGTATGATAGAAATAAATAGTGTGATAGAATCAGATTAACAACCGCTCCTGTCAGTGCAACCCATCTGCAAAGTGAACGGTTAATAAATTGTACCGCCCAGCAGGCCAGGCCCGTGATAAAAAAGACCGATATCATCCATACGAGGATCATGTGATGATTTGTAAGGTTATGATTAATAAAATTCCCGCCAGCACACCGCCTATGTACCATCGCAATGATCCATTCTGTGATACAGAAAATAATCTGTTCAGTACAGAAGTGCCGGAAGCAATTCCTGTATAGATCTTATCCACTACATCACTTTTGTTGATGCGCGTAATGAACAGAAAAGGTTTAACAAATGCATTTTTGTATAAATCGTCGAACTGCCAGCCTTTGAACCAGAAATTCCTGATCGATTGGACCAGCGGAGTGCGGTATACATCGTAATTCCATAGCGGTCTGCGATAACAATTATTGTAAGCGATAAAAATTCCGTATAAAGAGATGACAATAGCGATACCCTGTAAAACAAAAGCAGGTGGAATGTCATCCCGTTCTATTGTGGCAGGCAGAACATGGTGAAGGAAATCTGAAAAAAATGATATATGAAAAATATTATGCGGCCATTCAATGAATCCTGCACAAATGGATAAAACAGCCAGGATAATCAATGGGGCTGTCATCAAAGTACCAGGCAGGTGTGAGATCGTTGTTTTTTGTTCTCCCCAAAATACTACAAGCATTAATCTTGTTGTATAAACTGCTGTGATAAATGCACCCACTATTCCAAACACCCAGAATACCGGGTTCCCATGTACTGATCCGAAAGCATATCCAAGAATCTGCTCTTTGCTAAAAAATCCTGAAGTGATAAAAGGCAATGCAGCGAGTGAAGCTGCGCCTGCTAAAAATGTATAGAAGATAACAGGCATTTTATTTTTGAGTCCGCCCATTTTAAATATGCTGTGTTCATGATGGAGTGATTCGATGATCACTCCTGCTGCAAGGAATAATAATGCCTTAAAAAATGCGTGTGTGAAAAAATGAAAGATCGCTGCACTCCAGGCACCTGTTCCGAGTGCAAGGAACATGTATCCTATCTGGCTGATCGTTGAATAAGCAAGAATTCTTTTGATATCAGTTTGAACAAGCGCACTGCATCCTGCAATGATCAGTGTAATGGCACCGATCATTGCAATAATGTTCATAGCAACAGGGGAGAACATGAATACAGTATTCATTCGGGCGATGAGATAAACACCAGCAGTTACCATAGTAGCCGCATGAATTAATGCGCTTACTGGAGAAGGGCCGGCCATTGCATCCGGTAACCAGGTTTGCAATGGAAGCTGTGCGGATTTTCCAACAGCGCCACCGGTGAGAAGAATTGCGATGATAGTAATTTTATCTTCACCGGTCTCAAAATGTTTAGGAATGTTAGCGAGTATATCGGGAATATAAAGGGTGCGAAATTCCTGAAAAAGCATGAATAAACCTATGAGCATGGCTGTGTCACCAATTCGCGTAATCGTAAATGCTTTATTTGCTGCTTTGGTATTCTCTGGCTTTTCGTACCAGAAGCCAATGAGCAGGTAACTGCATAATCCTACGCCTTCCCATCCGAGGTATAGCAATACCAGATTGTCGGCCATCACCAATAAAAGCATTGAACAAACAAATAGGTTCATGCTGGCGAAGAATCGGGCGTAGTCTTTGTCTTCGCCCATAAATGATATAGAATAAATATGTATCAGTGCGCCAACAAATGTGATCACAAAAACAAATACAAGTGTGAGTGCATCCAGGCTAAGGCTGATACTTACATTAAGATCACCGGATGAAAACCATTGCCATAAAATTTGTCGTATCGTTTGATCAGAAGAGAAATTTACTGCAATAGTGATGACTATAATTGCTGATAGGATTACTGTGCCTGCGCCGATAATTGCGATAATAATTTTAGACAGGTTTCTGCCAAAAAGTGACAGGATGAGGAACCCCAGTAATGGGAGTGATGGTATGAGATATAAATAGTTTTCCATTTTCTTTTTTGTCGTGTTTATTTATTTCACGCAAAGACGCAAAGATTCGCGTTTCACTTCTCGCTTCTTCCTTCTCCATTCTCATGCTCGTCTCAAACATCCTTCAACTCCGTCATATCTTCCACATCAAGTGTTTTATGCTGGTGATACGCTTGCATTACCAACGCCAATCCAACAGACACTTCAGCGGCAGCCATTGAGATTATAAATAAAAACATCACCTGTCCATCAGCCTGTTGCCATTTGGATCCCGCTGCAACGAATGCAAGCCCTGCTGCGTTAAGCATGATCTCAACTGACAATAGCATAAAAATGATATTCTTCCTGGTGAGCACACCTATCAATCCCAATACAAAAAGTATTGCAGCAAGAATTAAAACTGTATTTGAATTAAACGATAGCATTCTTTATTATTTCAGGAGTGCCGGGTTCTTTTAATATTACATGCCGGTCGGGCTCTTCAGTAAGGAAACGGTGCAGGTTTCTCTTCTTGTGCTTGCCTATATGAGCCGCGCCAACAATACCTGCCATCAATAAGAACCCCGTGAGCTCCACTGCAACAACGTACTTTCCAAATAATGCAAGCGCAACCTGTTTGGGTTCTATGTGATGAAGGTCGGCAACAGGTTGGTTTGTTTGCAATAACAGATAGATCATTTCACCTAACAGCAGCAGACTTAATATGGAAGGACCCATCCATACATTTGGTTTAAGCCATTTCTTTTCCTGTTCAGATGTAACCTTGTCGAGATTAAGCATCATCACCACAAATATGAACAGCACCATTATAGCGCCTGCATATATGATCACTTCGAGCACTCCAACAAAAGGAGCTCCGATTGCAATGAACACCATTGCGATAGCCAGGAATGAAACCACCAGGTATAGTAACGCATGGATAGGATGATGCCTTGTAATGACCATGATGGTAGCGATTATCGCCACGACAGATGAAATATAAAAGAGTATCTCCATATTATTATATTTTCATGGTATAAGACTGTGAATGTCTACAGGCAGTTCTTCATTATCACCTTTGCCTTTTCCCTTCACACCGGCATCCATTCCTGCTACTTTATAGAAATTATATCCAGGATATTTTCCCTGGCTATTAATCAGCAAGTCTTCTTTTTCAAAAACAAGGTCCTGACGTTTGTATTCTCCCATTTCAAAGTCAGGTATCAGCTGAATAGCGTAAGTAGGACATGCATCTTCGCAGAATCCGCAGAAAATACAACGTGAAAAATTTATTCTGAAAAATTCCGGGTAGCGGCGTCCGTTCTCATCTTCTGTTGCCTGCAGGGCAATGCAATCAACAGGACAGGCTGCCGAACATAAATAACATCCTACACAGCGCTCACCACCATCCGGGTCAGTTGTTAAAACAATTCTACCCTTATACCTCGGGTGCAGAACAATTTTTTCTTCTGGGTATTGTATTGTTACC
>DATLDR010000141.1:0-8718 GCA_035525775.1 Flavitalea sp. | reverse complement strand
TTTGTTAGCTATTACGATTACTATCAGCCCGAGGCATACATGCCTGTAAGCGATACTTATATAGAAAAGGACCAGAGTATCAATGAAGAACTGGATAAGCTGAGGCTGCAGGCTACAGCGCAATTATTAAGTGGAAGGCGGGATATTATTATTGTGGCATCTGTTAGCTGCATTTATGGTATTGGTAATCCTTCTGAATATGAAAACAGTATTATTCGACTGCAACCAGGGCAGACAGTTTCGCGACAAGGATTTTTACATTCGCTTGTAAATTCATTATACTCAAGAAGCCAGGGTGAATTTGGAAGGGCCACTTTCAGAGTTCAGGGTGATACAGTAGATATCAACTTGCCCTATCTTGATTATGGTTACCGTGTTTCTTTTTTCGGGGATGAAATAGAAGAGATAGAAAGTATCGACGTGCAGAACGGCAAACGCATCATGCGGCTGGAGAACGCAGCCATCTTTCCTGCAAATCTTTATCTCGCTCCAAAAAATATGATGCAACAGATACTTGCTGAGATACAGGATGAAATGCAGGCGCAGGTTGACTATTTTAAATCAGTGGGTAAGTTTATAGAAGCACAACGCCTGAGTGAACGTGTAAATTTTGATGTAGAGATGATTCGCGAGCTTGGCTTCTGTAATGGAGTCGAAAACTATTCCCGGTTTTTTGACCGCCGCCGTCCCGGTAGCAGGCCATTCTGCCTGCTGGATTACTTCCCCAAAGACTATTTATGCGTGATCGATGAGAGCCACCAGACCATTCCACAGGTAAGCGGCATGTATGGTGGTGATCGCAGCAGGAAACTGATACTTGTTGATTATGGATTCAGGTTACCTTCTGCACTTGACAACAGGCCGTTGAATTTTCATGAATTTGAGAACATGACCAACCAGGTGATCTTTGTTTCAGCCACACCAGGAGATTACGAGCTGGAAAAAACCGGAGGTGTGGTAATAGAACAAGTGGTAAGACCTACGGGCTTGCTCGATCCTCCTATTGAAATAAGGCCAAGCGTTAACCAGATAGATGACCTGCTTGATGAAATTGACAAGCGTGTTACAAAAGGTGACAGGGTGCTGGTAACTACCCTCACGAAACGTATGGCAGAGGAGATGGATAAATATCTGCATCGCATAAATATTAAATCCAAGTATATACATAGCGAAGTAGATACTCTTGAGCGTGTTGAAATTCTAAGGCAATTAAGATTAGGCGACATAGACGTGCTCGTTGGTGTGAATTTATTACGCGAAGGACTCGATCTTCCGGAAGTTTCACTTGTAGCAATACTTGATGCAGATAAGGAAGGGTTTTTAAGAAATGAAAAATCACTTACACAGACTGCTGGCCGCGCCGCTAGAAATGTTGATGGTCTTGTGATTTTTTATGCTGATAAGATGACAGAGAGCATGCAGAGAACGATTGACGAAACAGGACGAAGAAGAGAAAAGCAGATTGCTTACAATATCGAACACAACATTACACCTGCTACGGTGAAGAAAAGTAAAGAGCAGGTTTTTGCACAAACTTCTGTGCTGGATATTAAAGGGTACGATCCTAAAAATCCACATGCATTTTCAGCAGAAGACGCACCGGTTACACTTGCGGCTGAAGAACAGGTGGAATATGTTACCATACCACAACTTGAAAAGGGTATTGCCCGCATTAAAAAAGAAATGGAAAAGGCTGCACGTGACCTTGACTTTATGGAAGCTGCGCGGCTGCGCGACGAGATGTTCTCCATGAAAAAAAGACTTGAAGAGATGAAAATAAAGTAAACAGACGAATGCCTGCATCAAGGAGTATCGAGTACAAACCGTTGCCATAATATTTTCTTACGAACTGGCTCATGGCTTTATAAAATTGCCGCACATATTTCAGGTCTTTCTTTGTACTTCCGCCTTTGTAATGAATAATCGTTGTGCCGGCAAAATAATAATTTTTATAACCTGCGCGTAATATCCGGTAGCTAAGGTCGATGTCTTCGGCGTACATAAAAAATCGTTCATCGAAGCCACCGGCTCTATCCAGCACCTCTTTTTTTACCATCATAAATGCCCCGGAAAGAACATCAGCTTCGTGATTTGCATTTTCATCGAGGTGGCCAAGATAATATTTTCCAAACAAAGACGAGCGTGGAAACATTGCCGTTATTCCGGTCATTTTCCATAATGAAGAAAGGGGAGAGGGAAAACCGCGTTTCGATTCTTTTAAGAATTCTCCCTGGCCGTTTATCATTTTCACTCCAAGGGCACCAGCATCAGGATGAGCGTTAAGAAAACTGATGCATTTATTGAAGCAATCAGCGGGCACTATGGTGTCGGGGTTAAGAAATAAAACGAGCTTGCCAGTAACAAGTGTCAGTCCCTTATTATTAGCCTTTGCAAAACCTTCATTAACCGGATTACTGATGTACCTGAACTGCGGGAACATCGGTTGAAGATAACTGATACTATTGTCGCACGAAGCATTGTCTATAATGATCACTTCGGCGGGAATATTTTCTATTGCTCGGGATACTGAATCGAGGCAGTTCCTGAGCAGTAATTTTACATTGTAGTTAACGATAATAATGGATAGGATCACCTGGTAAAGTTACGCAAAACACCTATCGCTGTCGGTTGTGTTTAAATGTTAATGGATGATATGCATTCAAGGCAATGATGTATTTTTGATGTTGCCTTTAAAAGCAGGCGGGGATAGCATGGCTCTATTTGATATTTCCTTACCACCATCGATTGCTAAAGCCTTACACTTGCCAGGGAAATCTCCTGAACGCCAGCAATTGAAGGTGTTGAAAAAACTACTGAAGAAAGCGAGGTTTACTGAATTCGGCCAGAAATATCATTTCGATGAGATCCTGCTAACTAAAAAGCAGTGGCATGAATTTGCGAACAGAGTTCCTCTTTTCGACTACAATAAGATATACAAAGAGTGGTGGCACCGAACACTTGAAGGAATTCCTGATGTATGCTGGCCGGGTAAAATAAAATTCTTTGCACTGAGCTCAGGAACATCTGAAGCTGCAAGTAAATACATACCTATCACCAGCGATCTGATGAGAGGCAACAGGATGATCATGATTAAACAACTGATCAGCCTTCGTACATACCATGATATACCGGTAAGAAGTATCGGAAAAGGCTGGCTGATGCTTGGTGGCAGCACTGACCTGGAAAAAGGGCCTGGATATTATGCCGGAGATCTTAGTGGCATCACTGCTAAAAAAGCCCCATTCTGGTTCTCCCCTTTTTATAAGCCTGGAAAGAAGATCGCTAAGACAAAAGACTGGAATAAAAAAATAGATAAGATTGTTGAAGAGGCGCCCAACTGGGATATAAGTTTTGTTGTGGGCGTTCCCGCCTGGATACAGATGTGCATGGAAAAGATCATTGAGAAATACAATCTCAATACTATACACGACATATGGCCTAATCTTTCATTCTTTGTTCATGGAGGGGTTTCATTCGAGCCTTATAAAAAAGGATTTGAAAGATTGATCAGCAAACCCCTTACCTATATTGAAACATATCTTTCTTCAGAAGGGTTCATTGCCTACCAGGACCGCCAGTTTGCAAAGGGTATGAAACTAGCTTTGAATGAACATATATTTTTTGAATTCGTTCCTTTCAATGATAAATATTTCGATGCCGATGGCAATCTGTTACCTCAGGCGCAAGTGCTGATGATACAGGATATTGAAGAAGGAACCGATTATGCATTGCTGTTAAGTACAGCAGCAGGTGCATGGCGCTACCTCATTGGCGACACCGTAAGACTCGTAGATAAGAAAAGGAGTGAGATCATCATTACAGGAAGAACCAAACATTTCCTGAGCCTTGTTGGTGAGCACCTGAGTGTTGATAACATGAACAAAGCAGTGAAGCTTGCAAGCGCTGAATTAAATATCTGCATCCCAGAATTCACAGTGGCAGGTGTACCACACGGTTTATTCTTTGCACATAAATGGTGGATAGCCTGCGATGATACAATCGATCAGGACATATTAAGAAAAAAGATCGACCAGCATCTCATTTCACTGAACGATGATTACGCTGTAGAAAGAAAAAGTGCGCTGAAAGAAGTATATCTCGAAATATTGCCTGAATCTAAATTCATGGAATTCATGAAACAGCAAGGCAAACTTGGCGGCCAGCATAAATTTCCGCGTGTTATGAAAGGAAAAATGTATGATGAGTGGATCAGGTTTTTAGAATGAATACTTTTGCAGGATGTGGCATGCCATAGTAAGTGGAATAACATTAGGACTGGTTTTGATGATATCGGTAGGTCCTGTTATCTTCTCCATCATTAAGCAGAGTCTCAATAACGGAAGAGAAGGCGGTTTCAGTTTTATAGCCGGCGTATGGCTTAGCGACATCCTTTTGATCTTTGTAAGTAATGCCTTTTCTGAGCTGGTTACCTACATGATGGCATACCGGAAGGCTATTGGAGTAGTAGGTAGTATTTTTCTTTTGCTGATGGGCGTTTTTTATGTGTTCTTTAAAAAAATAAAGCTTCATAATCCAGAAGGTGGTATAATAAAATTTACAAGAACGGATGTTTTGAAAATATTTTCTTCAGGATTTCTGCTGAACACACTAAACCCGAATGTTTTTCTTTTCTGGCTCGGAACGGCCACAGCATTCGCAAGCGAATATTCCTTTGATGAACGGATCATCATATTTTCCATTTGTCTGATTATAAATGTTACGGCGGATATTTTTAAAGTGTTGATGGCAGGTAAGCTCAGAACCAGGCTTACATTACATAATATCACACTGATCAATAAAATTTCCGGAACCATACTTATTGGTTTTGGAATTGCCTTACTTGTAGGTACTATGCTCATCAGAAAGTAGCGGTAACTTATTATCTTGCGCGAAAGCCACTATCTAATGGCGGTGAAAACCAAAGGACTGGTACCCCGGTTATGGCGAAGGACAAAAAGGGTTTTAATCGTACTCTTTCTTCTTCATTTAGTTTACATCCTCCTGTTAAAATGGGTAAATCCTCCCATTACATTAACTCAGATAAGCAGCGTGTTCAGTGGTGATGGCCTGAAAAGAGATTACATTGATAAAAAGGAAATGTCGCAATATGCCAAGCTGGCCTTTATTGCCGCCGAAGATCAGAAATTTCCCGATCATAATGGATTCGACTGGAAGTCTATTGGCAAGGCGATGGATTATAATAAACGTAACCCGAACAAAGTACGTGGTGCATCCACCATCAGCCAGCAGGTTGCAAAAAATGTATTTTTATGGCAGGGGCGAAGCACATTCAGAAAAGGACTTGAAACTTATTTTACATTCATGATCGAACTGGTATGGAGCAAGCAAAGAATTCTTGAAATGTACATGAATGTTTCAGAAACTGGTAAAGGTATTTTTGGTATTGAAGCTGCATCACAGTCGGTATTCAAAAAGCCGGCAAGAAATCTGTCGCGTCGCGAAGCGGCATTGATCGCATCAAGCTTACCGAATCCGAAAGTATATACAATTGAACCACTTTCACGATTTGTTGCTGAAAAATATCCGCGTGTGTTAAGGGGTATGTATAATCTGGAGAATGATCCTGACATTCAGAAGCTGCTGGAGGCTAATTAACCGTTACTTTAAATCGCGAACTGTTTAATGATGGCCATCCCGGCAGGCAAGTACTTATAGCAAGCTTACATTCATATTCTCCTTTAGGCATAGCCACACTGAAAGAAACAATATTATGCTGAACTTCATTTACAATGTCTTTTACTGTCATTTCAGACGGAATATATTTAACTACCTTGTTTTTTTTGTATACAGTTAGAAATACTGATGCAGTATCGTACGGGGCTGTTTCAAAATATACAAGATAATTTAAAGGTGTTGTTGTAGTAAATGATACAGCGAGCTGATTGCTGTCTATGCGGTTTATTTCGATCGCACCTATCCTTACTTTTGAAAACGAAAAATAACAGGGCATCAACCGTCCGCCATTCCTGTCGCCATTCCTGAGGATAAATCCATTATTGAAATAGTAGCGATCGTACTGGCCAAAAACATATGCTGCTCTGCCGATGTAGGTTTCCTCAATTGGCCAGAAGTTATAATTATTTCTTCTGTATGTTGTTGTATTCAATGCCAATCCTGTATCACCCGAATAAAACCAATACTTGGAAGGTTTCTGGTAAGTGTCGATAAATACAACAGGGTTTTCTTTAGCTCGTGAATGTACCTGCTTTACAAAATTTTTGTTTTCATGAAATTCATCTTTAAATATCCACCATGCGGGTGGCAATTCGGAGATCATAATGATTCTTGCTATCCCTACTAATATCAGTGTACCTGGCAGCGCAGTGTATAAAATTTTTCTGAGTGTAATATGAGTAGTTAAATACTGGTGACTCAGCACTATTATGCCTATAAAAGAAGGTATCGTCCAGTTTGCTTCTGTTTTTCCACGAAATGAAATGAAAAAGAAAAAAAGAAATATACCGGCGAATGTAAATTTAAGCGCTCTTTCCATGACGGAAGCAGGCTTATATAAAAATGCGGCAATAATTAAAAGCCAGCCCATTAAAGGCCCTGCAATCAATAGCTGGCCCATCACAAATTCTATTATATTCCTTAGTCTGAATTGTGCAGCATTACGTTCAACAAGATGAAATTGGAACGACGGATACCCATTGATATGCTGCCAGTACACATGCGGAAAATATAGCAAAAATGCAAAAATACATGCAGTATAAATTTGCCAGCTCCTTAATAATTTAAGGTTCGACAAACCTGTGAACAACACAATCAGAATTGCATGATACTTTGTATAGAACATTAATGCTATTGCAAGGCCTATTAGGAGCGTGTTCGTCAAAGACATGTCGCGCTCAAATCGTTTATAAATAAAAAAGAAAAGTGCTATGAAAAATATTAAAGGAGCATCCGGTACTGCAATCATTCCTCCTATCTGGGCAATTCCCAGTGATCCGCAGATCGCATAAAAAAGAAAAGGATTTTTTTTCTCTGTAAGGGTTTCGATTATCAGCAATGATAATACAGAAAGAATAATCGTGAGAAGCCTTACACCAAATTCATTATGAAAAATACCGTAACCGGCTTTAATAAGAATTGCAATCGCAGGGGGATGGTCAAAATAGCCCCATGCCGGAAATTTTGAATACACCCAATAGTAGGCTTCATCATCAAATAATTCTGTATTCGCGGATTGAATGCAAAGCAATATGAGCCATGCTGAATAAAACAGCAGCCGGTGGTATTTCAGTAAAAATCCTTTCAATGTGCGACTTTGTTTAATAATGAACAAGCAGCCGGTTCACAGCATCCACCGCTATTTTTAACCTTTGTTCATAATTTCCGCTGATTATTTTCCATGGGACATGCTGGTTAATTAAATTGTCTTTATAGATGTTGAACAATTTTTGTCTTGATTCAATATCGGGATATTCACGCAGACCATCTGCTACCCATGGGAGATCAATATTGCACAGCAGATACAAAGTATACGTCCTTTCAGCAATCCTGTCAAGTATCCATTGATGGCAACGGCCGAATGCGAATTCGCACCAAACCTTCATTACATACATATCTGTATCAATAAACATTAAACCTCTTTTTGTTGCAGCGGCGGTTTCGTCTTCATGGACCACCTGGCTCCTTGCGATCGTGAGCAAATCATTGTAAGAGTAATTCATCCCATTCTTTTCCAGATATTCCCTGGCGTATTCAGGTACCCACGAAGTATTATAATGCGCGGCCAGCTGTTTGCAAAGTGTACTTTTACCAGTAGATTCAGGACCGGTTATGACAATTCTCCAGATCATTGTCTTTTTACTTTATTTTTCCAATCAAAAAGTCCTGATATCGCAAGAATCAATAAAATTAAATAGTAGAAGCTAGTAAATACCAGACCTTTCACAAAATATAAAGGTATTGATGCAATGTTAGTGGCAATCCACCAATACCAGCTTTCCACCTTTTTTCTTGCCATCAGCCACATTCCTGTGAAGGCGGTTGCTGAAGCAAATGCGTCCGCAGCCGGTAAAGCACCCGGATAAAAATGTTTTTTAAGGTACGAAAGGCAGAAAAAGGAGACTATATAGAAGAAGGCAAAAAAAGCAATTTGCCGTATCCATTCCCCTGAAGTTGAAAAACTGATATGCAATACCGGTCTTTTGCTTACATCTTTCTTCGCCCATAATATCCAACCGTAAATGCTCACAATTGTGTAATACAGGTTAACGGAAGCTTCACCAATCAGGTGTTCCCGCATGCTTATAAAAATATAAAGGATAGTATTGATCAGCCCAATAGGATATACCAGTATATTCTCTTTTTTACTGAACCACACACTTGCAATACCAAATATCACGGCAATAAACTCATACCATTTGGTTTGAAGCAGGCCGGAAACAAATTGCTGAAGGATATCCATAATAAAAAACCTTTCTGCACGAGAAAGGTTTTATCAATTGAAAATTAAATTTTAATTTATTCTGCTTCTGCAACAACTTCTTTCACTTCAGGAATCATCCTTTTCATCATTCCTTCAATACCTGCCTTCAGTGTTATCATCGAAGACGGACATCCGGAGCACGAACCCTGCAGCATCAGGTTTACAACACCTTCATCATAACTTCTGAATTGAATGGCGCCACCGTCCATTTCAACTGCGGGTTTCACATAATTCTCAAGAAGTTCTTTAATTCTTTTTAC
>DATLDR010000139.1:0-10445 GCA_035525775.1 Flavitalea sp. | reverse complement strand
AACCTTTAATGTCTACAGATAGATTCAGCTGCGGTATTTCAAAAGTAAAAAGCTCTTTCAGTTTGTCGTTTTCTTCCTTATTGAGAAGACTTTCAACATTTTCTGCTTTATCTATCAGGTTATCGGCAATGTCAGCATCTACGCGGGTGAAATGTACGTTATCCCATTTCATTTCCATTGTATTCATGAATGCCGCATCAACAAGTGTATCTAGTTTAACTGTTTTGTATCCTTTTTGTGAAGCCGAACGAATATATGCATCCTGCTGCACAGGACTTGTGGTGTAAATAATCACCTGCTTGCCATCTTTATTCTTTTGTATGGCCTCAGTGGAAGTTCTGTATTCTTCAAGCGTATAGTATTTTGAATTTTCAAGAGCATCTTCCATGATGTGAAACTTCGTTGCCTTTTCAAGAAACTTGTCATCGGTCATCATGCCATACTTAACAAACAAACCCAGGCTTTCCCACTTCTGTTCAAATTCTTTTCTGTCTTTGTTGAAAATTTCTTCAAGCTTATCTGCTACTTTTTTTGTGATGTAGCTGTTTATTTTTTTTACATTAGGATCACCCTGAAGATAGCTGCGGCTTACATTCAGCGGAATATCCGGACTGTCTATCACCCCATGCAGCAGCATCAGGAATTCAGGTACTATATCTTTTACCTCATCTGTTACAAAAACCTGGTTGCTGTATAACTGGATACGGTCTTTCTGGATCTCGTACGATTGCTTGATTTTAGGGAAATATAATATACCGGTCAGATTGAAAGGATAATCAACATTCAGGTGTATCCAGAACAATGGTGGTTCTCCATAAGGATAAAGCTGCTTATAAAAATTCTGATAATCCTCATTTGTTAACTCAGAAGGTTTTTTAGTCCATGCCGGTTCAGTTACATTAATTTGTTTGTCTTCAAAGAAGATAGGAACGGGAAGAAACCTGCAAAATTTTTCCAGAATATTCCTGATACGTGATTCATCCAGGAATTCCTGGCTTTCTTCATTGATATGAAGTACTACATCTGTTCCCCTGTCTGCTTTTTCAGTTTCTTCAAGCACATATTCAGGGCTGCCATCGCACTCCCATTTTACAGGACTTTCCTCGGGACGATAACTTTTTGTGATCAGATCCACTTTTTCACTTACCATGAAGGCTGAGTAAAAGCCGAGTCCGAAGTGGCCAATGATATTAGCGTCTGCCTGACCCTTGTATTTATTTACAAATTCTTCAGCACTGGAAAATGCTACCTGGTTGATGTATTTGTCCACTTCTTCGGCGGTCATGCCTACGCCTTTGTCGGAAATGGTGATGGTTTTATTATCCTTATCAAGTTTCACGGTAATGGAATGATCACCGATATCACCTTTTACATCGCCGATGGAAGCAAGTGTCTTTAATTTTCTGGTTGCATCTACGGCGTTGCTAATCAATTCCCTGAGGAAAATATCATGATCGCTGTAGAGGAATTTTTTAATGATCGGAAAGATGTTCTCTGTGTGTACTCTTATCGAACCTTTTTGCATGACATGATTATTTTCGGTAGGGCGTTCAAATGAAGTGCCACAGACTTCCTTTTCAGGTAATTAAGAAAAAATGTCAGTTTTACTTTTCGCAGGCCATTGCCTAATGAAATATCGCCCTATTACCATACCTTTGCTGCCCGTTTTAAAAATAATTTTCAAACCGTTGCGCTAAAGCGCGACAAAAAAACAACAAGGGTAATGCAGAATTACGAATTGATGGTGATTTTTACCCCGGTTCTCTCTGACGACGATTACAAAGCCGCTCAGAAAAAGTTCGCCTCCCTGGTCAAAGAATCAGGCGGAGAGGTTTTGAACGAGAAACCATGGGGATTAAAATCACTGGCGTACCCAATAAACAAGAAGACCACTGGTCTTTACTGGGTATTGGAATACAAAGCGCCATCCGACTTCAATGAGAAGCTGAAGATCCAGCTTCTGCGTGATGACAATGTAATGCGTCACATGTTCACCGCACTCGATAAATACGCCGTCGAGTACAATGATAGAAAGAGAAGTGGCGTACCATCAGGAACTGAAAAAGCAGAAGCATAAGACATGGCAAAAGCAAATGAGATCAAGTATCTGACGGCGATCAAGGCTGATAAGCCACGGAAGAAGTACTGCCGGTTCAAGAAGATGGGCATCAAGTACATAGATTACAAGGATGCCGAGTTCCTGAAGAAATTCTTAAATGAGCAGGGCAAGCTTCTACCTCGCCGCATTACCGGAAATTCACTGAAGTTCCAGCGTAAAGTATCGCAGGCTGTTAAGAAAGCCCGCCAGATGGCGCTATTGCCATATGTAACCGATCTATTAAAGTAAACTCACCATGGAAGTAATATTGATACAGGATGTAGATAACCTTGGTGCTGTAAACGAAGTAGTTAAAGTACGCAATGGTTACGCACGCAATTATCTGATCCCCCAGAAGTTTGCACTGGAAGCTAGCCCTTCCAACATGAAGCAGCTTGAGGAAAGGATGAAGCAGGTGCGCAAAAAAGAAGATAAAATGCTGGCCGAGCTTAACCTGGTTATAGGGAAGCTTAAAGATGGTGTGCTAAGAATTGGCGCTAAATCCGGTACCAGCGGAAAAATATTCGGTTCGGTAACGCCTTTGCAGCTCAGCAGGGCTATACGCGAGCAGAAAGGCTATGAGATCGACCGCAAGAAGATTCACCTAGCCGAAGAAGTTAAAGAACTAGGCCTCCATAAAGCAACCATCGAATTCGGTAATGGAAACAGCACCGAAATCGAGTTTGAAGTAGTTGGCGAATAGTTTTAATATGAGGGTAGGATAATTTAATTTCCAATTAAATTTTTCTTACCTTCATTACTGATTACTGTAGTTAGTTCTCTTGTTCTGTAGTGTCTTACCCAAATCCGGTTTCCTCAGTTCATTGTAGTAACTATTAACATAATCGGATTTCAGAACAATAAAATTTTAGTTACAATGAACATTTACGTAGGTAACCTCTCCTGGCAGATGACCGATGAGGATCTCAGAACCTTGTTCGAACAGTACGGTTCAGTTACATCAGCAAAGATCGTTAAGGACAAAGTAAGCGGCCGAAGCAAAGGTTTCGGTTTTGTTGAAATGCCTGATGATACTGAAGCACAGAATGCACTGAGCAGCCTGTATGATTCGGAAGTTCTGGGTCGCAAGATCATCGTTAATGAAGCACAGCCCAAACCACAAAATGGCGGCGGCGGCGGTGGTGGATTTAAAAAGAGAAGCTTCGGCGGCGGCGGCGGGGGAAACAGCGGCGGCGGCGGTGGTTACAAAAAAGGCGGCTTCAACAGAGGCGGCGGCGGCGGTGGATACAACAGAGATTATTAATTACCACATAATATCTTTATATCTATTAAAATCCTTCCAGAATTGGGAGGATTTTTTATTTGTAGTATTTCAAGGGGTAACACACAAAAAGGTAAGATTTTGCGTTTTATATAAAATCTAATGCCCATGAAACAGAATCTACCCCATTCTGTGTGGAAATTTTGCGCTCTGTTATTTTTTTCATTTTATTCCTTTATCTCTTATGGACAAAACACTGAATCTGTATCGCATTTCGAAGCAGGTATAACAGTTGGTCCTTCAAACTTTCTTGGAGATCTTGGAGGGCATATGGGCAAAGGAACTCCCTTTCTAAAAGACAATAATATCCAGATGACCAAACTTACCCTGGGTGGATTTATGTCTTATCATCCGAATGAATTACTTGCTTTCAGAGTTGCACTCAACTTTGGTTCACTGGAAGGTGATGATGCAATCATTAAACCCAAAGGAGGTCTTGAAGAAGCAAGAAAAGTACGTAACTCAAATTTCCGTTCGAAATTTACCGAAGTACTTTTCCTTGGAGAAGTTTACCCAACAATATTCCTTGAAGAAGATCCCAATGACAATTTTAAAAAATTCAGGCCTTATGCGGTAGCCGGTTTTGGAGCATTTCATTATAGTCCGGAAGGATTTGATCCCGTGAGCAATCAATGGGTAGCATTGCAACCGCTAAGAACAGAAGGACAGGGATTCACTGAATTTCCCGACAGAAAACAATACAAGCTTACACAAATGAACCTGCCGCTCGGCGTTGGTATAAAATATTTCATGAGCGATAATGTGAACCTGAGTTTTGAAATCATTCACAGAAAAACATTCACCGATTATATAGATGATGTTAGTACCAATTATATAGACCCTGCATTATTCTCAACATACCTTTCAGGCAGTCAGGCGCAGCTTGCAGCACGTATGGCCAATAAAACCTCAGGCGCATATGGCCCGGGCATGAAACGCGGTACACCTTCAAATAATGATGCTTATTATTCAGCAGGATTTAAACTGGCTATTCGTCTCGGTAATAATGACCATTACGGTAACTCAACAAATTGTCCAATAAGATTCTGATGATTACATTTAACAGTATTCATGGCGTTGTAAAATTTACCACGCTTCTTATCGTGATGTTCTGCATTGTATCACATGCATCGGCATCAATAACCACTGACACTATATTGATCCAGAAGAATAATAAAGTGAAAACGCACCGTATAAGCCTTTATCCTGATGCAAATCAGAAGGTAGTATTTTTTTCGGTGCGTGGAATAGAAGGCGAAGTTTATCAGCTGTATGTTTTTGATCTTGAGGGTAAACTGATACGCCAGACAGAAACAAGAAACAAGCAAACAACAATACTAAAAAACATACAGAAAGGAGCCTACGTATTTGAAGTGTTCAGTGACGACAGGAGAATAGGCAATGGTCAGATAGCTATACGTTAACATAAACATATTAAATGCTAAATCAGTAAGCTGCGGGGAAATTTCATTAATCTAATATCCGGTTGAGTCAAAACCTGGTCCGTTCCCTATTAATACCAAGTACCCTGATAAAACAGATTTTTTTAATCACTCCCTGCACCTTGCTTACTGAAGGGGCAAAAGGCAAAGAATGAAAACTTTGTAATGATGATACTGAAGGTTAACACAGTTGACTTTTGCGTATTGCCTATTGCCTTCCTTTCTCCAATTCTCCCTTCAAAAATCTCGCAGTATGACTTTCTTTCACTTTAACTAATTCCTCCGGAGTTCCGTCAAATAGTATTAATCCTCCCCCATCTCCTCCTTCAGGACCCAGATCAATAATATGATCTGCTACTTTGATCACATCAAGATTGTGCTCTATTACCAATACGGTATTACCTCTGTCAACCAGCTTATTCAATACATTCAGCAGGTGCTGAATGTCCTGGAAGTGTAAGCCTGTTGTGGGCTCATCAAGAATATAAAAAGTTTTACCTGTATCTTTTTTACCCAGCTCCGTTGACAGCTTCACCCTTTGCGCCTCACCACCACTTAACGTTACAGCCGATTGCCCAAGGGTAATATAACCCAACCCTACTTCCTGCAGCACTTTAATTTTGCGATAGATATATGGAACCGCCGCAAAAAACTCAACTGCTTCATCTACCGTCATATTAAGTACATCGCTTATAGACTTTCCCTTGTATCTGATTTCAAGTGTTTCACGATTGTACCTGCGTCCGTTACATTTTTCACAATGCACATAAACATCAGGCAAAAAATTCATTTCGATTACCCGCATACCTCCGCCTTCACACACATCACAACGGCCGCTTTTTACATTAAATGAAAACCGGCCGGGAGTATAGCCCCTTATCTTAGCTTCGGGAACAGATGAAAACAATGTTCTGATATCAGTAAAAAACCCGCAATAGGTGGCGGGATTACTTCTTGGTGTGCGGCCAATCGGCGACTGGTCCATTTCGATTACTTTGTCAATCGCTTCAAGTCCTTTTACGGACTGGTATTCGAGTGGTGCAGTTCTGGAATTGTAAGCATGTGTGCTCAGTATCGGGTAAAGTGTTTCATTGATGAGAGTCGATTTACCACTGCCACTGACACCAGTTACTACAATTAATTTACCCAGGGGAAATTTTGCATTAAGGGACCTGAGATTATTTCCGTTAGCTCCTTTCAGCTCAATAAACTTACCGCTTCCCTTTCTTCTTTCTAAAGGAACCGCAATACTTTTCTCTCCGAATAAAAATCTCGATGTTTCAGAATCCGATTCATACATTTTTTTCGGATCACCGGCCGCTACAATCCTTCCCCCGTGCATACCTGCACGCGGTCCGATATCAACGAGATGATCCGCCGATAGCATGATGTCCTTGTCATGTTCAACAACGAGCACACTATTACCAATATTTCTTAAATTTTTCAAAGCATCTATCAGCCGCTGGTTATCGCGGGAATGAAGACCGATGCTCGGCTCATCCAGTATATAAGTAATACCCTGGAGCTGTGATCCTATCTGGGTAGCAAGACGTATGCGTTGCGACTCACCCCCGCTGAGTGTTCGTGCAGAACGGTTAATGGTAAGATAATTTAATCCAACATCAAGCAGAAACTGAAGTCGTTCACGAATTTCTTTCAGAACATCTTTACCAATAGTTTTTTGCTTTTCGGTAATGCGGTCTTCAATATCTTCAAACCATAACATGAGCTTGTCGAGATTCATCTCACTTAATTCCGAAATATTTTTTTCGTTCACGCGGAACCATAAGCTTTCTTTTCGCAACCGTGCACCCGTACACTCCGGACAGGTTTTAAGTTCCATGAATTGTTCTACCCATTCCCTTAAAGCTTCTGTTGTACCACCATTGAACCAGCGCTTGAGCTGTGGTATTATACCTTCGTATTCTTCAAGATAAACGTTACCGTCGTTATTTATTTCATTGTAATCAATTTCAACCGTGCCTTCGCCTTCTTCATTGCCATACAATACGAGATTGATTGCTTTCTGTGATAGATCTTTCACTGGTTTATTAAGATCGATCTTGTGTCTTCGTGCAAGATGCTGAACCTGTTTAAATGCAAAAGCTTCGCGAGCCTCGCCGAGAGGAGCAAATGCACCTTCATTAATGCTATAGTTTTTATCAGGTATAATAGCATCGATACTTACCTGGTAAATGTCGCCAAGGCCTTTGCACACCGGGCAATAACCATAAGGGGAATTAAAAGAAAACGAATTAGGAGATGGTTCTTCATAGCTGATGCCTGTATCCTCGCACATCAGGGTTTTGCTGTATTGTACCGTCTTATCCAGATCATTTAACAAAATGAACATAAGGTCCTTTCCTGTCTGCATTGCTTTCTGGATGCTTTGGCTGAGTCGCACTTTCATGTCAGGAGTAACTGCAAGCCTGTCGATCACCACTTCAATATCGTGGATCTTGTACCTGTCGACCTGCATCTTAGGAACGAGATCTTTGATTTCACCATCAATCCTCACTTTCAGGTATCCCTTTTTCCTGATATCTTCAAACAGTTCGCGATAGTGGCCCTTTCTGCCTCTGACAATTGGTGCGAGTACGCTGATCTTTTTACCCTGGAATTTCTGGAAGATGTTCTGCACTATTTCTTCTTCACTGAACTTTACCATCAGTTTCCCTGTGTTGTAGCTGTATGCTTCTGCAGTTCTGGCGAACAGTAACCTCAAGAAGTCGTACACTTCTGTGATGGTTCCTACAGTTGAACGTGGATTACGGTTTGTGGTTTTTTGTTCTATTGAAATGACAGGAGAAAGGCCGGTGATCTTATCTACATCGGGACGCTCCATGTCGCCAATAAACTGCCTTGCATAAGCAGAAAAGCTTTCCATGTAGCGGCGTTGTCCTTCATTATAGATGGTATCGAATGCAAGGGAAGACTTACCGCTGCCGCTAACGCCGGTAAAAACCACCAGTTTATTTTTAGGTATGCGGATGTCAATGTTTTTCAGGTTGTGTTCGCGGGCGCCAAAGACTTCAATGTATTCCTGGCCATTTTCTTCTACTTCCGCTGTTGCTTTGCTTTTTGCCATGAGGATCGCGAAATTACTAAATAATTTGGGCAAAAGGCAAAGAGCAAAAGGCAAAAGAAGTTACATTGCCTTTTGCCTTTTCCGCTTTGCCGCTATGCATTCACCACCTCTCCCCCATTTGGATGAAGGAACTGACCTGTCATATAAGATGAGTCGTCACACGCCAGGAAAAGATAAGATGGCGCTACCTCTGCAGGCTGACCAGCCCGTTTGAGCGGCACATCGCTTCCATGTTGCGCCACGCGCTTTCCATCAAAACTCGAAGGAATCAAAGGGGTCCATATAGGTCCGGGTGCAACGCCATTTACCCTGATGCCTTTTTCTGCGAGATTTAGGGCTAAACTACGAGTGAATGCCACTATTGCTCCTTTTGTAGATGAGTAATCAATCAATGTGGCACTTCCCCTGTAAGCTGTTACAGAAGAGGAATTGATAATACAGCTGCCCTTCTCCATAAACGGCAATGCTGCTCGGGTAACCCAGAAGTAAGAAAAGATGTTAGTTGAAAAGGTTGTAAGCAGCTGTTTCGAGGATATATTTTCCAGTTTTTCTGCTGCCCAGTGAATGGCCGCATTATTTACGAGTATGTCTATTCTTTTGAATTGCCTGATTGTTTTCTGCACCACTCTCATACAATTATTTTCCCTGGAGATATCGGCTGGTAACAGTAAACACCTCCGCCCGTACTTTTCAACATTCTTCTTAGTTTCATTCGCATCATCATGTTCATTCAGGTAAACAATCGCAACATCAGCACCTTCCTTTGCAAACAGAACAGCCGCTGCCCTGCCAATACCACTGTCACCTCCTGTAATCAATGCAATTTTATTTCTTAATCTTCCGCTTCCCGGGTAATCAGGTTGAAAATCAGGTTGTGGATCCATTTTCGATTCTTTACCGGGTCGTGTCTGCTGTTGGGGATCTCTGATCTTTTTTTTAGAGCCTTTTGCCATGACTGGTTTTTGATCTTAAAGTGCAAATTATATTCCCCGTTGTAACTTCAGGTATAATATCATGGTTCATATGGTAATACTCGAAAATGACAGGATAAAAATTCAGGTGAAGAATAAAGGAGCAGAGCTTGACAGCGTGTATTCCAAACAAAACAATATGGAGTACCTCTGGAGCGGCGATGCGAATTTCTGGAACAAAAAATCACCGGTTCTTTTTCCGATCGTTGGAACCCTGAAGCAGAATTCTTATTATTTCAATAATAAATCTTACAGTTTACAGAGACATGGATTTGCGCGCGACATGGATTTTGCCGTCACCAGCCAAACAGATGAGTCAGTAACATTTACGCTAACTGATGATGATAAAACACTTGAAAACTTTCCTTTCCAATTCAGACTTGATATTATTTATTCAGTAGAAGCAGATACATTTCATGTGCAGTACAAGGTAAATAATCCTGGCAGCGATAATATGTATTTTTCAATAGGAGCACATCCTGCATTCAAAATTCCACTTGAAAAACACCTTCATTACGACGATTATCACTTAGAATTCGAACAGGTCGAAGATGCTTACAGGTGGCTGATATCAAGGGAAGGTCTTATTGAACCTGTTACCATTCCTTTTCTCATTAATACAAATATTCTTTCCATTACAAAAGAACTTTTCAGAGAAGATGCATTGGTTTTTAAGTATATGAATTCGCATAAGGTAATACTCAAAAGCAATAAGTCTCAACATGGCCTGGAAGTGAGCTACCCGGGCTTTCCATTCATTGCATTCTGGGCTGCACCGCATGCGGACTTTGTTTGTATTGAACCCTGGTGTGGCATAGCTGATAGCACCACCAGCAAACAAGAGTTCATTAATAAAGAAGGCATTAATTTACTTACACCATCGCAGGTATTTGATAGGACATGGAGTGTAAGGTTATTTTAATCTTTTGATTGCTGAACATATACACTTACAGTACCTGCACTGACAGGAAAATCGCCGAAGCCGTTGTTATCGATGGCCACGGCTGCAGCATTTTTTTGTAAAATGTCATAAAATAATTTACCTGCATGCTGTTTACCCACTTCCATTTTTCTTAAACCTTTGTCACCATTGGACATGACTACAGCGCAACCGGATGCTTTATTTTCTTCTGTGCCTTCACGGGTCCATCCGATACAATTTGCTTCTTCAAAATAATCACGTTGCGGTCCGTAAGAAAATACTTTTCTGGCTTTAATTAATTTTTCCATGCCATCACATTTATCGAGAAAAATTTCATGATCATTTCCATCGCTTCCTTTATCAGTGTATTGTGCACCGTACAAGTCTGGGTAGAAAATACAGGGGTACCCATCACTTCTTAATAATATTAAAGCATAGGCATGTGCCTTAAACCATGCTTCAACCGGGGCCTGAAGGGCCTGCAACGGTTGAGTGTCGTGATTATCTACTACTGTAACTGCTTTTTCTGGTCTGGCATTAACAAGCGTATTGTCGAGGATCTGGCGGAGGTCATAATCACTTCCGCTATTGGAAGCAACATGCAGATTGTGATGAAGTGATGCATCAAAAAGCGACATACGG
>DATLDR010000133.1:0-2519 GCA_035525775.1 Flavitalea sp. | reverse complement strand
TGAGCCGCAACCCGGAAATAATCCACACGCTGCTTTAATAGAATGGCAGAAAAAACTTACCAACCCGTTACGTGTGAGACTGACAGAGGAAATTGAACAAAGAGTTCCAACGGTAGGGACAGAGATCTATATCGATCCGTCAAAAACAGGTTGGGAAGGAAGAGAGACAAGGAAGCCACAGGAAGGACAAAAGAAATAAAGGAACCGTTTACCGGGTAGAGATATCTTTCTTATTAAACATCCAGAATGAAAAATAACCGGAGAAATTTTTTAAAAAAGACGAGCCTCGCAGGTTTAAGCCTGACGGGTATCGGTGCGATATCAGCATTTTCCCGTGAAATAAAAAATCAAGAAATTCCAGTAACTGAGATTGATGCGCAGGCAGGCCCGATGGATAATATTTTACTTAAAGACTGGCAGCCAAGGTCATCTGTTGTTGTAACAGAAACTGTCGTAAAAAAAGCCATGTACCCGGCCATCGATGTTCATTCACATCATTATGATACAACTGCTGATAACATTGCAAAACGGGTTAAGAACATGGATGAGGTTGGGCTTGAAACAACCGTAGTACTCACCAGTGCCACCGGCGAAAAATTCGATAAGCTGGCGGAATTGTATCTGAAGAAATATCCCGGCCGCTTCCTTCTTTATTGCGGAATTGATACAACAGATATTCAAAAGAAAGATTACCCAACACGTGTTGCAAATGAACTGGAACGATGCTACAACATGGGTGCAAGGGGCCTTGGAGAGCTAAGTGATAAGGGGCATGGTTTTTCAAAAGAAAAAGTTGCGAAAGATGAGAAGAATGCAGATTATCTGCATCCCGATGATCCGCGGCTGGACCTGCTATGGAATAATTGTGCTGCACTGAATCTGCCGGTGAGTATACATATTGCTGATCATCCATCCTGCTGGACACCCGCAGATGCGAAACAGGAACGTACTCCCAATTTTCAAAACTATATACAATACCCAAACATTGCTACATCTTACGAAGAGCTGATAATCATTCGCGATAGAACATGTAAACGACATCCAAAAACAACATTCATTTTTTGCCATCTTGGTAACCAGGGAAATAATTTAAATGAATTAGCAAGATCGCTTGACAAATATCCAAATATGATGCTTGATATGTCTGCACGGCATTACGAACTTAACCGCACACCAAGAGCTGCCGCCGCATTCTTATCAAAATATTCAAACAGGGTACTGTTTGGAACCGACCTTCCGGGTATCATGTCAAACAGCATGTATGAAAATTACTGGCGATTACTTGAAACACCGGATGAATATGTGAAGGGACCTTCCTGGTGGATGTTGTATGGACTTAATTTACCTGCTTCCGTTCTTGAACCTTTGTACCGCGGAAATGCAAAGAGGGTTTTGAACTGGAAGGTATGATGGTGATCAGCTATTAATGTATATCATTAAAATGAATTAAGAATGGCCTTTGCATCATTCAGCATATCTTCTGCTCTTTCCGTTTTTAACCGGCTTGTTTCAAATTCTTCCAGCGCTGCTTCTAATTGTGCCCGTTTTTGATATTGATTCTTAACATTAAATTCCTCTTTTAAGATTCTTATTTTTTCATAGTCCTGTATACCTTCTATAAGCCGCTCAAACCGAACGGAGTTTTGATAACCGGGATAAATAAAATAAGTATCGCCCGCTGCGAAACGCCTGAACCTGCTATCCTTTAGCGGGTTTTCAGGCCAGCAATTGTAAGCCCAGCGCAAGTATCCATCATAACCTTTGTTTGCGGCATGCCATCCCAACCATGCAGATTCTGCAGTAGGGGAGAATGTAAAAGTATTCGGATAGCCTTCAGAGCAGGAAGTATAAAATGTAGTGGTAAAGCCCGATCTGTTGCGTTCATACAAAGCAGGTGAATCAATAACCTGGTTAGATGCAACAGAATAATCAAATATGTCTCTTTGAATTTCCGGGTGATATTTTCCCGCTAATGATATTTTGAAATTCTTATCTGCATCTTTAATTACGGCTATTGCTTTTTGCATCGCTTCCATCGGCCTTTCATCCATAGCTATTGCAGTTTGAGAGAACCACCCCTTCTGTTTTAGGTGTTTTGCAAAGTCTTCTAACATCGGTTTCCAATGCGCTGCAAAAGCATCACTACCGGGTTGGGCTGTTAGAAAAGTGTCTTTACCTATGACCTCATCATAATAATAAAATTTCATGTTCCATGGGATCATACTGTAACAATTGATCAGTTTATTAATTCCTAACCCCTTCATGTAATTTACCCATAGGTCAAAAATGCTGTAATCATAATTCCACTCACCATTTTTCTTCTTTATCCATTTAACCATGGAATGATAAATATCGTGGGTCTGGCTGTTCCATGGATCGTGAATAATGCTGGCAGTAATTGTTTTCTGACCGGCATCTGCCAGCATTTGCATGTAAGGTCGCATTAGTGTTAAATGCTGTGCCGACCATAATTTTGTGTTATGTACCCTGGCAACTGCAAAGGGATTTTGCCAAAGGTC
>DATLDR010000116.1:0-2657 GCA_035525775.1 Flavitalea sp. | reverse complement strand
CTGTACTATTCTGCAACCTGTGTAGTCAGTGTTGGTTTGGCCTGGAAATATTTTGTCAATGAATTTCTGACAGGCAGATAATTGCATTAATGCGAAAACGAGCATCAGTTCGGCTGCGAAAATTGTAATCTTACCCACAGCAACAGAGGTTTAAAAAGTTGATAATTACAAGTCTTAGAGTATGAGGATGGGTAAGGACAATTGACTATTAAAAAGTAAAATCATCGTAAAGTCGTTCAAAGTATATTTTTCCAAAGAGATTCAAGCGGCCAAAGGTTTGGATTCAAAAGTTCTTCGGAGATGTTTTGAATCATGTACTGATTTGAATGTTACTAAAGCTACATTTAATCGCGAACGATTCCCAATCGATTACTGCAACTGTGAAATTATATTTAGTAGATTATACTTATTATCGGGTTTTACGAAGCCGAACGACCCATACGGCGACATTGGTAAAGTAGAAGAAAGCCTCACGCGGCTATACGTTCATATGAAAGATAAGAAATCAGTCATGATTTCTAAAAAACAAGCAGGGGTTGATTTAGGTTGTTTTCTGCACTGCAACATAAGATTCCTTTTGTCATTTCAATTTCAACATAAAGGACTGAGTCATTAATCCATAATATGCATATTTGTTTCCCAAGTAATCTCCGGAAAACATCATAGTTCCGGATAATCCGTCGATGCTCCACCATTTATTAGGAATCTGTGGTAGATAGCAATTGTGAGCGCTTCCGCCCCATGGATTTTCGTTATAAATAATTCGCCATGGTCCCCAGGGAAATTTGCTTTCATATAATTGTAATTCAGAAGCCTCATCCCAGCTTTTCCACTCTTCGGGCGAAGCGTTTTCTTTATGTGGTATGACGTCGCTATAAATGCCGAGAATGTATCGTTTAAGTGCTTTGTTATAGGAAATTGTAGGATGCCCCACATGGCCCGGATCATCGAAGACTGAGGAGCTCGCTTCTTCAGATGATGACCAGTTAGATATATTGTTATCGGATATTGACGATAAAAACTGCCATGCTTCACGATAGAGAATACTGTCTTTATGTACCCTCGCCATAAAAATATGATCACCCGTTTCCCAACTTCCATCATTCGACATTGCGTATACATATGGACCTAACTCTGGAGGCACATCGGTATAACCACGACCGAAGTTTACGAAGGTTAAACCGGCGAACCTTGAGCCAAGGAAGCGGTTCGTATGGGAACTGGGAATGTTCGTCCATGTTTTTCCAAAATCTTTTGATTGAATAATACCGGCAATGCCGTAATTCTTTGAATAGCTGCTGGAGAACCACATGCTTTTCAACATTGCCGAATCCTTAACGTCCTCAGCACAATTGTATAATTCAAGTCGCGGCCGGATAGAGTCAAAATATTGACGGTTACATTCGAGGTTCCAATCATAGTCGTAAATGGAAACATAAAGAAGTGAATCGATTGAGACAATTCCATCTACATAACGGTTGAGTAATTTGTCTTTGGGCATCATTCTGCGAAAAGGAATTTCCGTAAAATCAGTTACCGTTTCCACCTGATGGTCAGGTGGCAGGCCACTTATCTTAAGCACATGTGCATAATTGATGGGACCACCGAAATTCTTACCGTCATCATCCAACACATAAATCTTATCATCTATGCCCCATGTCCACCAGTGCATATCAGATCCAGAACCCGGATACCTCGATGGTTCCGATGTCCACTTAAATGAAGCAATAAAATCGCTTTCAGCGTACGGCATTTTACGCTTCGAAATGGAAATCGATTGTTTGGTTTGAACACAGGAAAGTCCAAAGCAGAACAGGAATGGCAGAAGCAGGAAATATTTCATTTGGTTGTCGTTATGATAAGTAATCATTTTCTGAAAATAAGCGCTGCTCTCCAATTTCACAAAATTGGCAACTACCACGCCTTTTAAACGTATCAGCAACCATTCGGACAAGCCTGAAGAGAAGCCTGTAAAAAAATGAAAAAAATCATCTAAATACTTAAAGCGTATTTCATGAAACCCTTTGCAACATTGATTACCAGCGAAAATTTTTGAGGCAAGACAGCGTTTTAGCCGGTCGATTTCAGCGATCCCGAGTGGTATAGAATGACAGCAAATCTAAAGAAAACCATCTCCGCCAATAGCGTTTTAACGCAAGAAGAAAGTCTATTTAATCAAGGCATTCGCTGCTTGAACTTGTTTCGAGTAGGCTTCCAATGTGTTTGCCAGGATCTCTATATATTCCTGTGCCTCCTTCCACCTCCGTTCTTCTATGCCTTCCCGGATGCCAGGCAATGTTTTCACTCCATACCCTGTATAGTATCCGGGAGCATATACCTGGTGTTTGTACCAGCTTCTTCTTGGTAATCCTTTTTCGCTAATTAGACTTCTTTCTGCTTTATATAATATGGCGTTCAGCTGTTTTTGCTTTTCAGCAGGTAACTGCGTGGCTTTGCTCGATAGCTGCTGAAATTCTTCACTCGCATTTTTTAGCTGTACCAGTGCATTTTCCACGGTACTAAAGTTGAGATAGGGTGCAGGGTCGTTTGGCGGGGCTTGTCCATATTTCTTTTTTGAGTCTCTTGCCAGTTCAAACAAATTTTCTTTCATCATTTTCGATTCGGTCTCCATGTCAGTTCTTGCATTCTCCAACAAT
>DATLDR010000108.1:0-3396 GCA_035525775.1 Flavitalea sp. | reverse complement strand
AAGAATTCAGAAAAATCTATAGCGGATAATTCCTGCTTGATAAATGTTGTAAATGATGGAAATAAATGCCCTGCAGCGATCAGTATAAGAGAGAGAATCGTGCCCATGGTAATGAATAAGATACCCAATGGGAGCTTTAGGGTCCGCAAATTCAGGTATGCAAAAGCAGCGGCAAGTGTTATTAAAATAGAAAAGAAAATAAAAATGTGCATCAGTAATTTTTAGAGAAGATACTTTATTTGCCGTACATGTTTAGCATGGCTTTAAGATCATCCAATGTATTGATCTCGCCAGGTTTTTTGTCTTTTCTCCACCTGCTCATTCTTGGGAAACGTAATGCTACGCCGCTTTTATGCCGGTTGCTTGCAGCTATACCTTCGAATGCGATCTCAAAAACAAGCTCAGGCTTTACGGTTCTGACTGGTCCGAATTTTTCCAGTGAATTCCTTTTTACAAAATTATCTACCTGGGCAAACTCTTTATCCGTTAAACCGGAATATGCTCTTGTAAAAGGCACCAGCTGATCTCCATCTTTTACAGCAAATGTATAAGCCGTGTATAGATTGCTTCTTCGTCCTGCACCTTTCTGAGCATACACCATAACACAATCAATAGTGAGTGCATCAATTTTCCATTTCCACCAGTCACCTCTTTTTCTGCCTACCTGGTAAATGGAATTTTTTCTCTTCAGCATGATTCCTTCACTGTTCATTTCCCTGGAAGTTTTTCTTACTTCTGCAAGATCATTCCATTCAGTGAATTTAATTACAGGTGATAGTTGTATAGAATTATTATTTATGGTTCCTAATATCTCTTCCATTTTTTTTCTTCTTTCCTCAAGTGTTCTCTCTCTCCAGTCCTCAAAATTGTATTCTAAAAGATCGTAAACAAAAAAGCTTATTGGGGCTTCTGTCAATTGTTTCTTTGTAATATTTTTTCTACCGATCCTTGTTTGCAAAACAGCAAAGGGGAGCGGTTTTCCATTTTGTGCCGGAATGATCTCTCCATCCAAAACAGTTCCATCGGGTAGCAGGTCTTTTAATATATAGTATTCCGGAAACTTATCTGTCATTAATTCTTCGCCCCTGCTCCATACAAACAGCTCATTATTCCTTTTGATCATTTGCCCGCGAATGCCGTCCCACTTCCATTCTGCCTGCCATTCAGATGGATCACCAAGTATCGCTGGTTCATCTTCCAAAGCATATGCAAGATAGAAAGGGTAGGGCTTTGAATGATCTACATCAACAACCTCGGTACTTAAGAGATTTGAAAAGGTAGTTGTTGAGGGATCCCAGTTCCCACTGATGCGATGTGCTATTACAGATGATGACAGTTCAACAACTTTCTCCAATGCATTCACCATCATCTTTTGTGAAACTCCGATCCTGAAACTCCCGGTAATGAGTTTATTAAAAACAAATCTCTCAGCATGGTTCATTTGCTGCCAGCTGTCAAGAATAAATTGTTTCCTTACTTCTTCAGCTTCTTTTTCTATTTCAATAAATTTTTCTAAGTAAAATGAAAGGCTTTCTCCATTACCATCTTTCTTTATTGGATCCGGGAGAAGTAAGGCGATGGTTTCACCAAGGTCACCGACAGTACTATAACTTTCTAAGAACAGCCATGGCGGGATATTTGCCAATGCTGTACACCATTCAGCAAGTAAGGTAGAACTGACAATACGCTTTGGTCTCCTGCCCGAGAAGATCGCTATCACCCAAACTTTATCTTTATCCTCCGCAACTGTAAAATATTCTGCCAGCGCTTCAAGTTTATCATTTGTTTTTGTTGATGAACTTATTTGAATTACCAATGCGGCAAACTGTGCAAGACCTCCGGCCCCCATCCTATCCCCGTCCGACCTGGTCATCCGGGCGGGCTTCCCCGAAGGGGAAGAGAGAAGCACACTGTTCTGAAGTTCTTTTTTTCCTTCCATTAGTATTTTATTATCTGCAGGTTCTTATATAAAATTCAATCATAGAAGATCTGCATTTAAAGTCTCCCCTTCGGGGAGATTTAGAGGGGCCGCATCTTCGTCCTCAGTTCCATATTCTGTTTTTACTTCCGCAGCTATAGCTATGCCTTCTTCATTTAAGTACCTGCTGAATGCAGATTGAAATCCATGTGTTACAAAAACTCTGTCTGCACCGGTTGCTTTAATACTTTGCAACAAACCTTCCCAGTCAGCATGATCACTTAGTGCAAAACCTGCATCTACATTTCTTCTTCTTGCATTACCTCGTACCTGCATCCAGCCGCTGCACACACCAACAGAATATGGATGAAATTTTTTCATCCAGGGTGATGCATCAGCGCTTGGAGGAGCGATCACAACTGTTCCCTTTAAAAGCTCCTTCGGTGTTTCAGGTGTTATTCTTACAATTTCAGGCAGGTCCCAACCTGCGTCTTTTAATGTTTGATGGGTATTAAAAATAGCTCCATGTGCAAATATGGTTTGTGTTGTTTCTTTAATATTTTGCAACACTCTTTGTGCTTTACCAAGACTATATGCTAACAACACACTTGTTTTGCCATTCTCTTTATTCCTGTTGATCCAGTTGATTATATTTTCAAAAATTTCCTGCTGCGGTTTCCATTTATAGATGGGTAAGCCAAATGTTGATTCTGTAATAAATGTGTTGCATTTTATGGGTTCGAATTTTCCGCTAAGTCCATCATCTTCGGTTTTATAATCGCCGCTTACCACCCACACCTCTCCATTATATTCCACCCTTATTTGTGATGAGCCAATAATGTGACCTGCGGGATGCAATGAAACCTTTACTCCGTTCATTGTTACTGTTTCTCCCCATTCAATACTTTCATAATTGTTATCGCCCAGGCGTAATTGCAAAATTGGTTTTGTATGATGATGGCACAGGTAATATTTATGGCCATAATAGGCATGGTCACTATGGGCATGCGTGATGATAGCTTTGTCAACAGGCTCCCATGGATCTATATAAAAATTTCCCTGCGGACAACAAAGGCCTTTATCAGTAAATTGGACCAGGTTCATCAGCGTTCATTTACAACAATCATGCAATTAAAATTAGGGAAGAAAAGTTTTGTTTGCTGTTGCAGGTTATAGGCGGAGGTACTTAGGACATTAAGATTCCATGCGGAGTTTTGTAGTTTGCAGTATGATTATTCATTTGATCGATGGCACTTACGAATTGTTCCGCCACTTTTATGGCCAGCGTAGTTTTAATAAGGGCAAAGACAAACCATTCGGAGCCACAGTTGGAGTATTGAACGGGGTGTTGCAATTGATCGAACAGGGTGCAACGCACATAGGTGTTGCTACAGATCATATCATTGAATCATTTCGAAATAATTTATGGCCGGGGTATAAAACCGGTGCCGGCATTGAGTATGCACTTCATAAACAAT
>DATLDR010000104.1:0-9299 GCA_035525775.1 Flavitalea sp. | reverse complement strand
CCGCTGCCTGCGATGATGACGTCGCTTGGAGAGTAAAAAGTTTCTTTCTCCCAGATAGATAAGTGCATATAAAAGTGAAAAGTGAAAAGTGAAAAGTGAAAAGTTGAAAGTTACAGGTGAAAAATTACAAGAATCAGCTCTTCTACACTTTTAACTTTTAACTTTTAAGTTTTAAGTTTATAAGTGTATCGCTTCACCGTAAGCCACTTCAATAGCATCCTTCACACTTTCACTTACTGTTGGATGCGGGTGAATACTGTTAAGCACTTCCTGGTAGGTTGTTTCTAACTTTCTAGCTGTAACAGTCTGAATAATGATCTCGGTAACATTATATCCTATCATATGCGTACCAAGCCATTCGCCGTATTTAGCGTCGAAGATAACTTTCACGAAACCTTCGAGGTGACCAGATGCCGCTGCTTTTCCCGAGGCACTCAAAGGAAATTTACCGACTTTAATTTCATATCCTGCATCCCTGGCCTGTTTTTCCGTAAATCCAACAGAAGCGATTTCAGGTGAGCAATAGGTACAGCCGGGAACATTTCCGTAATCAAGAGGTTGCGGTTTATGGTTATATTTCTTTTCGTTGTAGCCGATATTTTCTACACAGATAATACCTTCTTTCGACGCTACATGCGCAAGCGCCTGGCCGGGAGAGCAATCACCGATTGAATAAAACCCGTCAACATTTGTTTTGTAAAACTGGTCAACAACAATTTTTCCTTTATCTGTCTTTATGTCAAGTTCCTCGAGTCCTATTCCTTCAATGTTTGCAGCTATTCCTACAGCGCTCAGCACTATATCCGCTTCAAGTATGGTTTCACCGCTTTGTGTTTTAACTGTAGCCTTAACACCGGTTCCTGTAGTATCTACTTTTGTTACTTCACTGCCTGTCATTATTTCTATACCATTCTTTTTGAAGTTCTTTTCAAGTTCTTTCGAAATCTCTTCATCTTCAACCGGCACTATCCTTGGTAAAAATTCAACTATAGTCACCTTGCAGCCCATGCTGTTGTAGAAGTACGCGAATTCAACCCCAATTGCGCCGCTTCCTACTACGATCATTGTTTTTGGGAGCTGAGGAAGTATCATGGCTTCACGGTAGCCTATTATTTTTTTACCATCTATTTTCAGTGCAGGCAATTCACGGCTACGGGCACCTGTAGCAATGATAACATGTTTTCCTTCTACTGTTTTTTTAGTGCCGTCTGCTACCGTTACTTCAATCTGTCCCTTAGCCTTAAGCTTACCAAAGCCCATTACGACATCGATCTTGTTCTTCTTCATCAGAAACTGAACTCCTTTACTCATTTTGTCAGCTACGCCCCGGCTTCTTTTGATCACGGCTCCAAAGTCGATTTTACCGCTTGCTTCGATACCATAATCTTTTGCATGCTTGATATCTTCGTTAACCTGGGCGCTTTTTAGCAATGCCTTTGTAGGGATACATCCCCAGTTCAGACAGATACCACCGAGGCTTTCTTTCTCTATTATAGCTGTTTTAAATCCAAGCTGCGCAGCTCTTATAGCTGCTACATAACCACCCGGTCCGCTTCCAAGAACAATTACGTCGTATGCCATTCTGTGAAAATTTAAATATTATTGATCTGTTCGCCTGCGAATTTAGAACGTTGTGAGGAATGTACCAATTTGGGCAGGGGGCAGAGGCAAAAGGCAAAGGTGAGAGGGCAGAAATCAATGAAAATATGCATCAATTATGTTCAGTCAACTCATACATTTAGGAGAATGCAGTTAATAATACTTATTACCTCTGCCCTCTGCCTTTTGCCCGCTGGCCCTTAAATTTGCTTCATGAAATTAGATATACTCGCAATTGGCGTTCACCCCGATGATGTAGAGCTTGGCTGTTCAGGATCCCTGATCATAGAATTGAAAAAAGGGAAAAAGGCAGGCATACTCGACCTTACACAAGGTGAACTAGGATCAAGAGGTGACGCTGCTTCCCGTGCTGACGAAGCGGAGAAGGCAGCTGAAATTATCGGTGTATCCGTTCGCGAAAATCTAAAGATGAGAGATGGTTTTTTCAAGAACGATGAAGAGCACCAGCTGAAACTAATTTCGGCCATCCGTAAGTACAGGCCTGAGATAGTTTTTGCGAATATTCTTGATGACCGACATCCCGATCATGGCAGGGCCGGGCACCTTATTGCCGATGCGTGCTTTCTATCTGGGCTGATAAAAATCAAAACAACCGACAGCAAAGGGAATGACCAGGAAAAATGGCGCCCGAAATATATATTTCATTATCTGCAGGATTGGTATCATGAGCCTGATCTGCTGATAGATGTAAGTAATGTTTTTGAGCAAAAGATGAAATCTGTTGAAGCTTATACTACGCAATTTCATGTAGAGGGACAGGTTCAGGAAAGTGGTGTGGAAACGTATATATCAACTCCCGACTTTCTTCAAAGCGTGGTGGCGAGAGCCAGGATGCTGGGCAAAAGAATTGGCGTAAAATATGCAGAAGGATTTATTAGTGAAAAAAAGATAGGTCTTAGTAACCTTGATGCATTGGTACTGGTGGAAACCTGATAAGTTAAATAATGAAAATGTGACAAACCAGTACCTTCATTTTCAGCATAATGTGTTACTTTTGCGCCTTCAAATTGTTTAATCATGACCGGCCCTGAAGAGTTGGTTTAAGAAACACGAGCAGAACATGGCAACACCTAAATTTTCCAATGTCCCACATTCATTTCATTCCGAGCTCAAAAAGAGAATCAGCGCTTATTTTGAAGAGGTAGGGGCTTCAACAACAGGTAATTATAATCTTTTTATCAAGGCGGTAATATTAATGGTCGCATTCATATTCCTTTATGTTCACCTGGTTTTCTTTACACCAACGTCCTTTTTTGCGATCATAGAAAGTGTACTTCTAGGATGTTTAGTAGCGGCGATTGGCTTTAACGTTATGCACGATGGCGCCCATGGAAGTTTCAGCAAGTATAAAGTGGTTAATCTTATAGCCGCATTTTCACTGAATATCCTGGGTGGAAACAGCTTTATGTGGAATGTTAAACACAATGTTATTCATCATGCTTATACGAATATTGATGGTGTGGATGACGATATTGATATTCAGCCCTGGATGCGCATGAGCTCAACCCAAAAAAAATATTCACTTCATAAATATCAGCACCTGTATTTCTGGATACTTTACTCTTTCTTTTACATATTCTGGATCTTCGTACTCGACTATCAGAAATATTTCAAAAGACAGGTTGGTAACATGCCACTGAAAAAAATGACTGCAGGCGACCATCTTGTATTCTGGGGATTCAAATTATTCCATGCCTTTCTTTTTGTCGGCCTGCCTATTTACCTTCTTGGATTCACCCACTGGCTGATAGGATTTATCTTATTTACCGTTGTCGCAGGCTTCGTTCTCAGCATAGTTTTCCAGCTTGCACATACCGTTGAACACACATCTTTCCCGCAACCCGATGTTGAAACAGGAAGGCTTGAAGACGAATGGGCAGTACATCAGCTAAAAACAACTGCAAATTTTGCGACCAGCAATAAAGTAGTATCATGGCTCGTAGGTGGCTTAAATTTCCAGATCGAACACCACCTGTTTCCTAAAATTTCGCACGTTCATTACCCCGCTATCAGCAAGATAATCAAAAAGGCCTGCGAAGACTATGGCATATCTTATATCGAATATCCCAAGGTGCGTTATGCGGTAGCGTCGCATGTTGCGTTTTTAAGACAAATGGGAAGAGGTTAATCATCAATTCATTTAGTTAAAGATGTCGAAAGTCCGGATAGGTATGGTTCAGATGAGCTGTTCTGCCGTCAAAGAAGACAACGTTAAGAAAGCCATCGCTAAAATTCGTGATGCAGCTGCAAATGGAGCACAGATCATTTGTCTCCAGGAATTGTTCACATCACTTTATTTCTGTGACGTTGAAGATTATGACAACTTTTTACTTGCAGAACCTGTTCCAGGTACTACTACAAATGAACTGAAGACAGTAGCTAAAGAACTTGGTATAGTGATCATCGCTTCATTGTTCGAAAAACGTGCACAGGGAATCTACCACAATACTACAGCCGTTATTGATGCCGATGGTGAATATCTTGACAAATACCGGAAGATGCACATCCCTGATGACCCCGCTTATTTCGAGAAGTTTTATTTTACTCCGGGTGACCTTGGATATAAAGTTTTTAAAACACGGTATGCGACAATAGGTGTACTCATCTGCTGGGATCAATGGTATCCTGAAGCAGCAAGAATTACATCTCTGATGGGCGCTGAAATTTTATTCTACCCTACAGCAATCGGTTGGGCGACAAGCCAGGACGAAGCCACTAACCAGGAACAGTATAATGCATGGCAAACCATACAACGCAGCCACGCGATTGCTAATGGAGTACATGTGGTAAGCGTGAACCGGGTTGGATTTGAACAGGAGGGAAGGATGAAATTCTGGGGAGGGTCGTTTATTGCAAATCCTTTTGGTTCATTGATGGTACAGGCTTCACATGATAATGAACAAGTGCTTGTTCATGAACTTGAAACTGACAACACAGACCGTTACAGAACACACTGGCCGTTTATGCGCGACAGAAGAATAGATTCTTATGAACCGATCACAAAACGTTATTTAGACGAAGCATAGATGATCAAGCAAGTTACTCCTGCTGAACTCGGATATTACTTTCCTGCTGAATTTGCACCTCATCGCGCTACCTGGTTGAGCTGGCCGCACAAGGAAGCTTCCTGGCCGGGAAAAATCAATACAATTTATCCTCATTATGCAGTTTTCATTAAAGAACTGACAAAAAGTGAGCTTGTTTGTATCAATGTTAACAATGATGCAATGAAGCAGTTTGCAGTTGACTTTTTGAATAAAGCAGATGTTAACCTCAGCAAAATAACTTTTTACAATCATCCTACAAATGATGCCTGGTGCAGGGACCATGGGCCCGCTTTCCTGATTAACCCTGCATCTGAGGATAAGAAAGTTATTGTCGACTGGAACTACAATGCCTGGGGAAATAAGTATCCGCCTTTTGATCTTGATGATGTGATACCAACCCTCATCGGACACCAACTCGGAATACGTGTTTTTCATCCGGATATTATCATGGAAGGCGGATCTGTAGAATTCAATGGAGAAGGAACGGTTCTCACATCTTCATGCTGTTTACTGAATGAAAACCGAAATGCTCATCTGAAACAAGCAGATGTTGAAAAATACCTGCAGGATTATTATGGTGCAAAACAGGTGCTTTGGGTACATGAAGGTATTGCCGGTGATGATACTGATGGCCATATTGATGACACTGTCAGATTCATTAACAGTGATACTGTACTTGCAGTAGTGGAAGAAAATAAGAGTGATCAGAATTATGAGCCATTACAGAGAAACCTACATGAGCTTTCCAGGATGCGACTTGCAAATGGAAAACAGATGAACATAGTAGAACTGCCAATGCCAGAACCGGTAATTTACGAAGATCAGCGTCTTCCGGCTTCCTATGCGAACTTTTACATTTCAAACGGGTCAGTGATTGTACCCGTATTTCAATCTTCCAATGACGATAAAGCCTTGCAAATCATCCAGGATTGTTTTCCCGGACGAAAGGTAACCGGTATCAATTCTCTAGATATTATCTGGGGTCTAGGCAGCTTTCATTGTCTGAGCCAGCAAGAGCCTGCGGTTTAAATTTTTTCATTTACGTGCAACACTTTTCTTCTTTTTGGACTCTAATGCTATGGTCAGAATATAGCAAATAATAACTTTTTCTATAAATCAGAGCCTTAACCAAATTTCCCTGATGTTTCTACATCGGGGATTGATTTTTCTACTATTTGCCACTAATGTTGCCCGCTTTGCCACCACTCAATCGTTTTTATATGATCTGGTTTACCGTATACACCTGTTGTTGAAATGAGATATATTTAATACCTCAAAAGTTAACCGATGAAGTTCATCCTCGCACTCATGTTCGTTCTACCGACCTTCGCATTTCAGTCAGCAACCATTGGCTAATAAAAGCGGGGAATGAATCTAAATGGCTAATTAAACTGTCTTACTTCTTTTGGCCTTGCACCCGAGAAAACCTGTAATTGACAGATAAATTATAATGCCGTATCACGCTTTCAGAATCATAGATCATATGAAATGCGGGATCATTTATTTCTCTTATAGTATGGCGGCGATCGTTAAACGGATTATTTACGCCTAAAGCCAAATTGCCTCTGTGATTTTTAAAAATATATTTATTCAGCGATATACTGGATGATCTGTAACCAGCGGATGTTCTCTGCACCATTATAACAGGTGCGTTATAACTCATATTAATGCTTGCGCCCCAGTGTTTAAAACGCAAATTGGCCGAAGCGCCCATATAATAACTAAATCCTTCTTTCTTTTCCTCGTGGCCTTTCAGGAGACCTTCGTACTGAACATAAGTAGCCGAATTATTGAAAATTAAATTTAACCTCCTGAAAACTGTTGTATTGACTACGAAAGTAAAAGTTGAGCTCTGGTTGTCGCCTATATTATCATAAGTTGTCCGCGAAACAGTGTCCCTATCGAGACGTGTTATTTGCTGGATGGAATTGTTCGAAAATTGATGAAACGCACCGATAGTAAAACAGGTTTTCCTGATAAACAGGTTGAAGGCAACATTAAAAACATGGCTCATAGCCGGCTGCAAAGCCGGGTTGCCATAACTTATGTTCCATGGATCACTTTTATCAGTATACGGGTCAAGATAGTACAACTCGGGACGGTTCAATCTTTGAGAATAAGAAAGCGACAGGCTGTTCATCCCGAACTGGTGTGATAAACTTATGTCGGGGATAACATTTAAATAATTCCGTTTGATACTTGTGCCTGAAGAAATAAAATCAACATCTGATATCGCCTGTTCTGTACGTACCCCGGTTATAAATGCCCAATGGCCAATTTTCAGATTCAGGGACATGTAGCCGGAATAAATTTTTTCGGAGTATTTAAAATTGTTGGCCTGGCTTGAATCGGGTATAAAAAGATTCGTACCGTTATCAAGTGTGTAATAAGAAGAATTACTCGCACTATTACGTTGCACGGCACTAATGCCCATTTCTAAAGAATGCTTTTTTATAGGCTGAACATAATCGATCGTCGCCATCTCATCCTTCACTTTATCATTATTTTCCGTAGTATGTAGTTCACTTTTATAGCCAACAGGGATAGTAAATCGTGTGCTCATATTGTCATCATACCTGCTTAATTTATATGAAATGCTTAACTGTTGCCTGTCGTTTTTCTTAAAGTTTCTCTGGTAATCGGCAATGATGTCGCTTGAGCCAGGTTGAAGACTGTTGAAATTTGTGCGTTGATAACTGGCTGTCCGGAAATAGAGGGAATCAAACAGCTTTACAACCTGGTAAGCATTATTCTCGTTATGCATGGTATTCGATGTATAGCCTGCAGTGATAACATTCAGTTCATTAATGTCATATGTTAATGCTACACCAGAATTTGTAGAAGAGCTGCGGCTGGTACGTGTACCGGATTGTACGATGAGATTGTGTTGTATTTTATCTTCCCTCTCAAATCTATTCGTGGTAGTTGGATTTGTGCCTGTATTATATGAAGCATTTCCGGATAGGCTAACCTTTCCAATGCTTGCCATAGCATTGGTACCGGCATATATGCTTTCAGGGCTGGTTGCACGAACGTTGATACTTCCGTTGAATCCTTCTAAGCGTTTTTTGTAGGTTAAAATATTTATTATTCCTCCTATTCCCTGTGCCTGGTACTTTGATCCAGGAACGCTTATAACCTCTATTGTTTTAATAACACTGGCATCAAAACTTTTAAATATATCGGCCTGGTTCTGTAAAAACATTAATGAAGGTTTTCCGTTTACAAGGATGCGAAAATTGTTGTTTCCATTTAAAAGGATATTATCATCAGCATCTATTGTGAGGAGTGGAACTTTACGAAGTATATCAAGTGCATTGACAGTTTTACTTTCAGGATCCGCTTCAACATTATACAATAACTTATCCGCTTCATGTTGTACAAGCGGCTTTACTGCCGATATTTCCACTTGCTCAAGTGGTGTCAGTAAAGAAAAAAGTGGTATAACACCAGCGTCATAAAAGGGTTTCAATAAGGGAACATTTAGAATAGTATCCTTATAACCCGCTGAAGTAACAATGATCCGGTATTGTTTACCCATTAAACTTGTTATTCTGAAAGAACCATTTTCCTTTGTAAATACGCTTGCATACGGTCGGGTATTTTGAGAGTCGGTCAGCGCAACAGTTACGTGGCTCAATAAACCTTTTGTGTCTGAGTCTATTACTATACCCCTGATATTGACGGAGGTTTTACCGGAGGGAGTGGAAGATTGCCCGATAGAGGAAAGTGATAATAAAAACGATAGATATCCAATTATTGGAAGCAGCGTTATTCGTCTTATAGCTGATAATGGATACATGCGGAATTAGTGAATTCGGTCGCAAGCAAATTGCCGGGTATTAAATCCCGGCAATTGGAGCTTTTATGTGTAACAGGAGTTACTGGCAGGATGTAACAGGAGTTGGTCCTAAAACCAAATTTCCATTTTGATAAACACTTATAGACAAATTTTGAGTTTCAAATGTCCATCTCTTGTTGCACAAGCTTGAAAGAGTAAAATTCAGATTGAAGTTGCCGCCATTCTTTTTGTCAAAAGATCTTGACAGGTCAAAGTCTGACCATGCAGGGGGCCTGTTGTCACCTGGATTTATACAATCCATTTGTCCTGAACATACAACTGTAATTCCTCCCTGACCCAGGCCTGTGATTACTGCAGTTATAGTGCGTCCGTCTGATGAAACACATGGTCCGCTATTATAATGTGCGTTTTGTGCTTTGACTGAATTATAACCAAGTATAGCCATCATAACAATTGCAAGGCTTAGAATACTATTTTTCATCTTTAGTAATATTTAAAGGTTAATTGTTGATTAATCTAACATGTTGAATAAAACTTAACCGGTTCTTTTAGTGCAATATTGTTACGGGAGGCGAATTATCATTCACCATTATAATCCTTTGAATAGATACATCATTAGGAAATGTGCATACGCATGCCATACACCATTCAACTTTACTTGGTGATAGAAGTTTACTTACAATGCATACGGATCTGCTGGATGTGATCTTTTATGTCTTGGAAGGGGGCGAATTGAATAGTGCAGCTTAAAAGCATAAAACTGCATAACAATATTTTAAAGTAAGACGAGAATATAGGTAGGGGATTGATAGGAACTTGGAGACAGATAT
>DATLDR010000098.1:0-15406 GCA_035525775.1 Flavitalea sp. | reverse complement strand
AGTTGAATATCGAAATTAACGAGATCAACAAACTGCCTGATGCGTTCATCAATCTGCGTTCTGTCAAGTGTTTTTAATCTTTCAGGACCAAACTTCTCAACACAGAATGATGCCATTGCCGAACCGACAATGATTGCAGTTTTCATATTATTGAATGAAAGATCCTTTGTACGCGCCAGATGACCTATGAAGCCTCCGGCAAATGTATCGCCGGCACCGGTAGGATCAAAAACATCTTCCAGGGGAAGCGCAGGTGCAAAGAATACCTGGTCTTCATGAAACAGAAGTGCGCCATGCTCTCCTTTTTTGATGATGAGGTATTTTGGACCCATCTTCAGGATTTTCTTAGCTGCTTTCACAATAGAATATTCTCCGCTTAGTTGCCGTGCTTCGCTGTCGTTCACCAGCAGTGCATCTACCTTCAGCAACACTTCCTTAAGCTTAGGCATCGCTATCTCCATCCAGAAGTTCATAGTATCCATCACTATCAGCTTTGGCCGTTCTTTCAACTGACTGATAACTTTAAGCTGAACTACAGGATCAAGGTTACCAAGCATCAGGAATTCAGTTCCCTGATAGCTTTCAGGAATTTCAGGATTAAAATCAGCGAGTACATTGAGATCCGTTATAAGTGTATCGCGGGTATTCATGTCGAGATGATACCTGCCGCTCCAGAAAAAAGACTTCTTACCTTTTACTTTTTCTACTCCGCTAAGGTCTACTCCTCTTTCCTCAAGTTCGTGCAGCTCTTCTGCAGGAAAATCTTCGCCTATTATTGAAACCTGCTGCACCGGAGTAATAAAATTTGAAGCTGTATAGGCAACATATGTTGCTGAACCGCCTACGATCCTGTCAATTTTACCAAAAGGTGTTTCAATTGCATCGAAGGCCATGCTGCCTACAACAATAAGGGACATATTTAAAATTTCAGGTGAAAGATCAGGTTATTTGGTGTGCAAACCTAAAGGAAATTTTATATTTGATAACGAACCGACATGGCATCTACGAAAAGTAAAAAAAATAGTCCCCGCAAAGAGGTAATACTTGAGAAAGCGGCACATCTTTTCAGAAAAAATGGATTCAATGCCACTTCAATGCGCGACCTCGCAGAAAATGTTGGTGTGGAGGCTGCAAGCTTATATAATCATATCAATTCCAAAGCTGAGCTGCTGCAGGAAATCTGTTTCAGGATAGCCAATAAGTTTACCAATCACATGGATGAAGTAATGTCGTCAGATCAGTCGGCTATTGTGAAGATAGAGGCGATTCTTCGATTTCACATCAGGCAAATGATACACAATTTTGAAGAAGTGTATGTGAGCGACAGAGAATGGAAACATCTTACTGATCCTTACCTCTCGAATTTCAAGGGCCAGCGCCGTACACACCGGCAACGGATTGCTTCGATCATTGAAGAAGGAATCAGTAAAGGTGAAATAAAAAAGATAGATGCGCCCACCGCTGTACTCATATTACTGCATGCAGTCAGCGGCATTGAATCATGGCACCGCAGCCGGCAGAAAATATCCGGCGAGCTCCTTGAACAGAATATGATTCTTATACTTATTGAAGGGTTGAAGAATTAATTATGTTTGTTGTATAACTTACTTGCCTCGTGACCCAGTTTCATCCGCTTACCATTATAGAGATCCGCAGGGAAACTCCTGAATGTGTTTCCATAGCCTTTGACGTTCCTGAACATTTAGCAGAACAATACCGGTTCGAACCAGGACAAAATATTACACTCAAAATTAATTTAGGCGATGAAGAGATCAGGCGGTCGTATTCCATCTGCAGCAGCCCGAACGAAAAAGAATTGCGTGTGGCTGTTAAGCAAATTTCCGGAGGAAAGTTTTCAGCGCATGCAAACTCGTTATTGAAACCTGGTGATGTAATTCAGGTGCTGCCGCCAACAGGAAAATTCAATACAAAAATACACAGCGTAAATGCCAGGCATTATCTGGCTTTCGCTGCCGGCAGTGGCATTACACCTGTCATTTCGATCATTAAAACAATCTTTGATACGGAGCCGAACAGTTATTTTACACTCGTGTACGGCAACCGCTCGCGCAGCAGCATCATTTTCAGGGAACAGCTCGAGGCCATCAAAAATAAAAACATGAACAGGTTCATAATGCATCATATTTTAAGCCGTGAACAAACGGATGCGCCTGTTAATCATGGAAGAATAGACATGGAAAAATGCGAAATGCTGTCGAAGTACGTGGTAGACGTTTTCCGAATGGATCACATTTTTTTATGCGGTCCGGAAGAGATGATCTTTTCAACACGAGACTGGTTGCTTCAGAAAAATATTCCGAAAGAAAAGATACATTTTGAGCTATTCACAGTTCCTGGCGAAAAAGTAAAAACAACACCGCATCAGGAAGCTTCTCATTCCAATGAAACAAGTAAAATAATTATAAAAATTGATGGCGTATCTGTTCCTTTTAATCTTCCGTATGAAGGTGCTACTATTCTTGAAGGTGCCTTACAGCTGGGTGTCGATCTTCCATTCGCCTGCAAAGGTGGTGTTTGTGCAACGTGCAGGGCAAAGCTTACCGTGGGCGAAGTTGAAATGGATACGAACTATGCGCTTGAAGAAGATGAAATCTCTGCAGGTTATATTTTAACCTGCCAGTCGCACCCGCGATCTGCGGTGGTGCAAATTGATTTTGATGCGAAATAAAATCAATTGATAATGTATGTTCCGACTGCGCCCGCAGGCAAAGATGCTGATGCTGATTTTCCATTGAAGCTTACATTGAATACTGATGCTGCTGATCCATCATTCATGACAATTAAAGTTTTTTGTCCGGAGGGAGTTTTAAAAGCAACATTCTGCAGGCTTCCTGTAATATTACTTTGAATCCTGACTGATCCCGGAGGAACAAATTTTGAGATGTGCGCGATGATGTAATATGCCACGTTCCGTTTAACCGCAGAACCATTAATGGTAAGTGCTCCTTTGCAGGTAGTACAACCGCCATCCGTATGAGGACCAAAATTAACATCGTTTGCCAGGTTCCATTCAAATACAGTACGGCTCCAGTTTCTTGGAGCACCGATCACAAGGTTCTTTATATGCCAATGAAGATCACCACCAAACTCGCTTGTATTGGCAGTATACTGTTCAGTGAAATAAACATTCTTGTCAGGATGCGCATTGTGCACCTGCAACAATGCGGTGATGTTGCCTGCATACAAATGAAAAGCGCTGCCATCTACAAATGCTTTTGCTGCTGCATCATTCAAAATAGCCAACGGATAATCGGGTTTGTCGCAATTATGATCGTATAAAATTATTTTAGTGTTGATGGACGCTGCTTGAAAAACAGGGCCAAGATGATTTTTGATGAAGTCGGCCTGTTGAGTGGCATTCATTACCAGACTTGGGTTGTTGCCAGGGTTTAGAGGTTCATTCTGAGGGGTAATAGCTGTAATGGTTATTCCTTCCGCTTTCATTGCGAGAACATACTTTTCAAAATATTTTGCATACGGTCTGTAATACTCAGGCTTCAGGCTTCCGCCAATAGAACTTTGATTGTCTTTCATCCATACCGGCGCTGTCCAGGGCGCTGCGATAATTTTGATTCCTGGATTTATGGCGATGATTTCTCTTAGCAAAGGAATGAGATCTGCTTTATCAGGATCGAGTGAAAAATTATTGAGGTCAGGATCAGTTTGTCCGGCAGGCATGTCATCATAAGTATACACCTGACTGCTGAGGTCTGATGCGCCTATACTTAACCTGAGGTAGCTAACATGAATTGAAATTTCGCTGTTGCCAAAAAGTTCTGCTAGCAGGTTTGCTTTTGCTGCAGAGCTCATGTCATTGATAAGTGTAGCACTTCCGCTGGTTAGCGTGTACCCAAATCCATCCATTTCCTGAAAGGCCTGTGAAGTATCAATGGTAATTGATTGATTACTGTTTGATGTTGTTGAAAAACCAAGTGCGGGCTGACGTTGCAGTAATACGGATTCATCTGAAGTGGTTATCCAGTAAACAACTTTAGCCGATGAAGTATCAATGACAGGTAAAGGCTGTGGAGTATTTGATGCGGCATTTTTATTACTGCATGCATTCAGCATACAAATAATCAAAAGGACCGTTATGTAATTCGTAAATTTCATGAAGAGGGAATTATACTAACAATCGTTAGTTTTAAAAAACAAAATAGTTAACTTCGGAGTTAAAAGTATTGAAATCATGCCAGCGGAAGAATTGATATTTCAGGATAAGGTTGATCAGGACATCCGGATAGAGCCTAAAGACTGGATGCCTGAAGATTACCGGAAAACATTGATAAGGCAAATTTCACAGCATGCGCATTCAGAGATCGTTGGCATGCTGCCAGAGGGTAACTGGATAACCAGGGCGCCTACACTGAAGAGAAAGGCAACACTTATTGCTAAAGTGCAGGATGAAGCAGGTCATGGCTTGTATTTATACTCAGCAGCAGAAACTCTAGGCATAACCAGGGATGAGATGATCGCTCAGCTTCATTCGGGTAAGGCTAAATATTCTTCAATATTCAATTACCCTACGCTCACATGGGCCGACATAGGCGCTATAGGCTGGCTGGTTGATGGCGCTGCCATTATGAACCAGGTGCCGTTAACAAGAACTTCCTATGGTCCTTATGCCCGTGCGATGGTTAGAATATGCAAGGAAGAAAGTTTTCATCAGCGGCAGGGTTTTGAAATACTGCTTGTATTAAGCAGGGGAAACGATCAACAACGCGCAATGTGCCAGGATGCTATCAACAGGTGGTGGTGGCCATCTGTAATGATGTTTGGTCCGGGTGATGAAGCATCACCACACACGGCTCAGAGTATTAAATGGAAAGTAAAAAGATTTACCAATGATGAATTGCGTCAGCGGTTTATTGATATATGTGCTGAACAGGTAAAAATTCTGGATATGCGCCTGCCCGACGATAAACTTACGTGGAATGAACAAAAGGGGCACTATGATTTTGGAGACATAGATTGGACTGAATTCTGGCAGGTAGTAAATGGCAATGGTCCATGCAATAAAGAAAGACTCGCGGCACGTGTAAAGGCGCATGAGGAAGGTGAATGGGTGAGAAAAGCCGCGCTGGAGTTTGGGAGACGGCAGAGGGCAGAAGTGAATGGCAAGACATGATTGATGAAGAGAATAAAAACAAAACTTAAATTAACAATGAATAACAACTGGCCGTTATGGGAAGTATTCATTCGTAGTAAACAGGGTCTGGATCATAAGCATGCCGGAAGCCTGCACGCGGCGGATGCGCAGATGGCTATTGAAAATGCGCGTGATGTGTATACGCGGAGGCAGGAAGGAGTAAGCATTTGGGTAGTGGAGAGTAAAAACATTCATGCATCAAATCCTGACGAAGCAGGTTCCTTATTTGAACCGGCTAATGATAAAGTATACCGCCATCCCACATTTTATGAACTGCCGGATGATTTAAAACACATGTGACGGGTATGACCGAATACATTTTACATCTTGCTGACAATTCACTTATACTGGGGCATCGCAACAGTGAATGGACGGGTCATGGTCCTGTACTTGAGCAGGACATAGCGCTTTCGAATATCTCCCTTGACCTTATCGGGCAATCAAGAAATTTATACCAATATGCTGCGGAGCTTACTGGCAACGGCGCAACCGAAGATTCACTTGCCTACCTGAGGGGGCCGGAAGATTATAAGAACTGCCTTCTTGTTGAACAATCCAACGGCCATTGGGGCAAAACTGTGCTGCGGCAATTTTTATTTAGCGCTTACCAATACCCGTTATATCAATATCTGTCGCAACAACCAGATGAAAAGCTTTCTGCCATAGCTAACAAGTCGAACAAAGAAGTAACCTATCATCTGCGTTGGAGCAGTGAGTGGGTTCTCAGGCTTTCATTGGGAACGGAAGAAAGCCATAATAAAATGAAAGAAGCATTACATGAGTTATGGCCTTTTACGGATGACATGGTAGGTTATGAAGAGCCGGAAGTTAGAGAAACCTGGACCTCACGGGTTAACGACATATTAATAAAGTGCGGCCTGCCAATACCCACGGATGTTAAAATGATCAGTGGTGGACGAAGTGGACAGCATACAGAACAGTTAGAAAAATTGCTTGCGGAGATGCAATATTTGCAGCGAACATATCCAGGTGTGGAATGGTAATATAAATTCAACATGAAGGAAACAGACTACATAATATCACTCCTTGATTTAATTCCCGATCCGGAAGTGCCCGTATTAACAATATGTGATCTTGGCATAATCCGCGACGTGAACATTATTAGTTCTGGTAAAAGCGTTGAAATAATCATCACTCCTACTTATTCAGGATGCCCTGCCATGGATACCATTTCTATGAATATCAGGCTTACGTTGTTAAGAAATGGATATAAAGATGTAATGATATCAAAGGTATTGTCGCCCGCATGGACAACAGAATGGATGACTGCAGGCGGAAAAGAGAAATTAAAAGCTTATGGCATTGCTCCGCCCGGTAAAGTAACTGTAAGCCATCCAACTGTACTATTTGCAGAACCGGTTAAGGTGCAGTGTCCTCAATGCAATTCTGAAAACACAATACTGATCAGTGAGTTCGGATCAACTGCATGCAAGGCATTGTATCAGTGTAAAGACTGCAAAGAGCCTTTTGATCATTTCAAATGTCATTGAAAATTGCTTTACAATAAAAATTGATTATGCCTGCTGTCTTAAAGGAAATTAAACAGGGTGTTGCAATGTTAACCCTTAACAGGGAAGAAAAAATCAATTCCATTAACCGTGAAATGGCATTGCAGCTACAGCAGTTATTAAGGGAATGTGAGCACGACGATGATGTGAAAGTTATATATTTAACCGGCCGGGGTAAATCATTTTGCGCAGGGCAGGATCTTGCAGAAGCGTCGGATATAGCCATAATAGAAAAAATATTGCCGGAACAACTGAATCCTCTGATATCGCTGATTAGGACATTAAGTAAACCGGTGGTTGGTGCAGTTAAAGGTGTTGCGGCCGGCGCCGGGGCAAGCCTTGCATTGTGCTGTGATATAGTCGTTGCTTCATCCTCTGCCACATTTATCCAGGCGTTTTCAAAGATCGGACTGATTCCTGATAGTGGCGTAACATATATATTGCCCAGAACTGTCGGGTGGCAAAAGGCAACTGCATACATGATGCTTGCTGAGAAAGTAAGTGCAACAGAAGCAGAAAGGGTAGGAATGATTTATAAAGTTTTTAGTGATGATACGTTTGATGAAGAATCATTTAAAATCGCAATTGCACTATCACATATGCCCTCCAGGGCGCTGGCACTTACGAAGGAAGCATTGAACCGCTCGCTGAATAATAGTTTTGATGAACAGTTGAAAACTGAAGAGCAATTGCAGATGATCGCCGGAAAAACAAAAGACTTTGCCGACCGCATTACCGGCTTTTTACAAAAAAAGACAACCTGATGTTCTATTCTTTCAAGGAATTTATTCCTGTTGCAGATCCATCGGCTTTTGTGCATCCGCAGGCCGCCGTTACAGGTAATGTGATTATTGGTAAAAACGTTTATATAGGACCAGGTGCCGCATTAAGGGGCGATTGGGGACAAATAATAATTGAAGATGGATGCAATGTGCAGGAGAACTGCACTATTCATATGTTTCCGGGTATTACGGTGAAGCTTGCAAAAGGAGCACACGTTGGCCATGGCGCTGTTATTCATGGTGCAATCATTGGCGAAAATTGTCTTGTAGGCATTAATAGCGTGATCCTGGACAATGTGGTGCTTGAAGAAGAATGCATTGTCGGAGCCCTTACGATCATTAAGGCAGATATGAGGATACCAAGGCGATCATTAGTGGTGGGCAACCCTGCAAAAATCATTAAAGAAGTTACAGATGAAATGATCGCCTGGAAAATCAAAGGCACAACACTTTACCAGCAGTTGCCAGATGAAATTAAAAAACACTGGAAGCCATGTGAACCACTCACACGAGTGCCTGGCAATATAAAGCAGCAGGATACGGGCTATAAAACCTGGAATGAGACTAAATTGCAGCCCTGATGGAGAAAAGCAACTTTATAGATTACATACGTGTGTTTTGCAGAAGCGGACATGGGGGCGCGGGAAGCAGGCATTTTATGCGTACCAAATTTAATCCTCAGGCAGGGCCTGACGGTGGTGATGGTGGACGTGGCGGTCATATCATACTCAGGGGAAATAAAAATCTCTGGACGTTACTTCATCTGCGCTACTATAAAAATGTTCATGCTGAAAATGGTGAAGGGGGCAGTGGTAATAATTCTACCGGCCGAAGCGGTAAAGATGTGATCATTGAAGTTCCTCTTGGTACGATAGCGCGTGATGAAGAATCAGGAAAAATAGAAGCTGAAATACTGGAAGACGGACATGAAGTAATATTTATGAAGGGTGGCCGGGGTGGTCAGGGCAATGCGAAGTTCGCAACAGCCACTAACCAGGCGCCTGACCATGCGCAACCTGGTGAACCTGGTGTTGAAGGATGGAAAATAATGGAGCTTAAAGTACTTGCTGATGTTGGTCTTGTTGGCTTTCCTAATGCCGGTAAATCAACTTTACTATCAACGATCACAGCGGCGAAACCAAAGATCGCATCATACGCTTTCACAACGCTTACCCCACAGCTTGGAATGGTTGAATACAGAGATGGTAAAAGTTTTTGCATAGCAGATCTTCCGGGTATCATTGAAGGTGCGGCAGAAGGAAAAGGGCTTGGTCACAGATTTCTGCGCCACATCGAACGTAATCCGGTTCTATTATTCATGATTCCTGCAGACAGCAGCGATCATAAAAAAGAATTTGAAATATTGTTGAAAGAACTGGAAGAGTACAATGAAGAATTGCTGCATAAACAATTTATTATTGCTATCAGCAAGAGTGATATGCTTGATGATGAATTGAAAACTGCAATAGAAAAAGAACTTCCTGAAAATATTCCACACATATTTATTTCATCAGTAATTAATAAAGGATTGATTGATCTGAAAGACCTTTTATGGAAAGTGTTGAATCAGAAATAACAAAATAATAAATACTGTTTTTGGAAAAACAGATTTTCGGTTATACATTTACAGTATACTCTTCTAATTTATTTAGAAACTGCTTGCCTGCAGTTCAAGTCTTCTAACGAAAAATATTGCCACATCTCTGATTGTAAGCCTAACGCCTGTTTGCACAACATTGCCGCCATCAACTTTATTTATACACTTAAAAACCAACTAAAATGAAAATGTATTTGATGCGCGTAGTAAATGCAAACCTCAGCAGATTTATTAAAACAACAGCGGTTGTAATGATGTTAGCAGTAGCCACAGGTACAAGCGCCCAGGTGACTCCGGCATCTGCAGGAATAACAGACAACGAGGGTAAGGCAATTGTAACGTTCGTTGCCACAGGAAGTGAATCTTTATTGTTTGATGTGAAAGTGGACAACGCCAGCGGAGAAAAGTTCACGATAATTGTTAAAGATGAAAACGGTACAACCATCTATCGTGGATCTTTTATAAATAAGAATTTTAAGAAAAGATTTATTCTTCCTAAAACTGATTCAAACAAACTTACTTTTCATATTAAAAGCGAATCGGGCATTACATCAGAATCTTTTGAGATCAATACAAGCACGCGTATAGTTGAAGAGGTAATAGTGAAAAAGGTGATCTGATGATTTAATTCATTCAAATGATGTTTTAGGGAAGACCGTATATTTGTCTTCCCTAAATATCATCAGATGAAAAGAATATTTCTTTCGCTTACCCTGGTTGTTTCATTATTCCGTACATACGCCGACGAAGGAATGTGGCTTCCTATGCTCCTTGGCAAACAGGTGTATAACGACATGGTGAAGCGCGGACTGAAACTCAGCAAAGAGCAGCTATACAGCGTAAATAAAGCTTCGCTGAAAGATGCTATAATTATTTTTGGTGGATTTTGTACCGGTGAAATTGTTAGCAGCCAGGGATTGATTTTTACCAATCACCACTGTGGCTATGATGTAATTGCATCATCCAGTTCTGTAGAAAAAAATTATTTGCGTGATGGCTTCTATGCACGCACAAAGGAAGAAGAAATCCCTGCACAGGGAGTATATGCAGAATTCCTTCTGCGCATTGATGACGTTACACAAAAAGTTGAAGATTCAATAGTTGGATTATCAGGATTAGAAAGGTCGCAGAGGGCAGCGCAGGTTATCGCATCCCTGAATGCACAAATGTCTGATCCTTCAAAAAGCATCAGCACCAGGATCAGCGCTGTATTTAAAGGCAATCAATTCCTGGCATTTGTTTACCAGCGGTATGATGATGTAAGGTTAGCTGGTGCTCCACCGGAAAGCGTTGGAAAATTTGGCGGCGACACGGACAACTGGGAATGGCCACGCCACACCGGCGACTTTTCAGTGTTCCGCGCATACATGAGTAAAGATGGCAAACCTTCTAAATATTCAGCTGATAACGTTCCCCTGAAACCTAAATATTTTCTGCCGGTTTCAATAAAGGGAATTAAAGATGGTGATTATGCAATGATCTACGGATATCCCGGTAGCACCAACAGATACGAAACATCACTGGGTGTAAAACAGAAAATTGATATCAGTAATCCTACACTTGTTTCATTACGCGACATGAGATTAAAGTACATGTTTGAAGAAATGAAAAAGGATGCAGCGATCAAACTAAAGCTCGCCTCTGATTATGCGTCAATCGCCAATTACTGGAAATTTTTTGAGGGCGAAACACAGCAGCTGCTTAAATATCATGTGTACGATCAGAAACTGGCACAGGAAGAAAAATTCATGAACTGGGCAAAGGGCAAGCCTGAATATGAAAACATTTTCATTGATCTTACAAAAGCATACGAGGCATGGCGCCCGTATTCAAAGCACCAGGTATATATCAATGAAGGCATTTTCGGTTCATCACTGATAGCTTTTGCGGCTTCTTTGCAGCAGGTTGAAAATGCGATTGTGAAAAGCGGCAAATCAGAAGATATTAAAAAGGCAGTTGACGCTGCGGATGAAGCACGCCTGGAATTTATAAAATCTGAACATACTCCGTCTGACAAAAGAATCCTTGCTGCTGTTTTGTATGGCTTTTACAATGAGATTGACAAGAGCCAGCACCCAATCGGCTTTTATGAAAATATAAAAGGTACGTTCGGTGATTTAAAAGACACCACTACTTTTTCAAAATACGCAGCAAATGTTTTCAATAATACTTTTTTACTGGACAGTATTAAGTGGAAAGCATTTGTAAAGAATCCTGACGGCACTGTTCTGCAGAACGATCCGGCATATGCTACAGCTAGTGCATTCCTTAAAAATTTTCAGGGAAAATATCTTCCTTTGCTTCAGCAGTTCAATGCCAAAAATAATGATGTAGGCAGATTATATATCAAAGGATCAATGCTCATGGATACTGTAAAAGCAAAAAAAATGTACCCGGATGCAACCTTTACCATGCGTGTTAGCTTCGGTAATGTAAAGAGCTATGTTCCCCGCGACGCAATGAAGTTTGATTACATTACCACCATGAAAGGTGTACTGGAAAAATATGTTCCTGGTGATTATGAATTCGATCTTCCTGAAAAACTTGTAGAACTCGCTAAGAAAAAGGACTATGGACAGTATGCGGATAAAACAACTAAGGAACTTGTTGTAGGGTTCATTACAACAAATGATATTACCGGGGGTAATTCAGGGTCGCCTGTTATAGATGCGAATGGTAATCTTATTGGTTTGGCTTTTGATGGTAATTATGAAGCACTGAGTCATAAGATCGCATTTGATAAAGATCTTAACCGCACCATTTGTGTTGATGTTAGATATGTGTTGTGGTGCATTGATAAACTTGGGGGCGCAACAAATATCATTAAAGAGTTGAAGCTTGTTAAATAATGCATCTGAAGGGATTATTTTAGTTCAACACGGGAATGGAAATAGGGCAGGTGCTGGTGGCTGCTATATTTAAATTGTTCATAAAACCATTTTGATAACTTATTTGTTACCGGCAAGCCATTCTTGCACCATTGTAATGCTGCATTGCGACCATTGCATCGTACGGCAAATTTATCAGGATTTAAGCCTTCCTGTCCTTCCATCCCCATAAGTGAAGACAAACAAAACTCCGGTATGGAGACCATTTCTCAGACTTGCGTAGCATGTTTTCCCTGAATTGTTTTTTATTGGAGTTATCCAACTTAAAATAGCTGGTCATTCCATTTTGAATACCAAGATCATCAAGAGCAAAAACATCTTCACGGCCGAGTGTAAAAATCAATAACATTTCAACAGTCCATCGTCCTACTCCTTTGATAGGGGTGAGATAATTAATCACTTCTTCATCAGACATCTTTGAAAGTTTGCTCTCATCCATTCCGTTCTCCATTGCAAAATGTGCAACATTCTTTACGTAATTCACTTTTGAATTAGATAATCCTATCCCTCTTAACGTTTCGTAAGGTGTATCAAAGATCTGCTGTGGAGTTGGTTCTTTTTTGCCGTAGAGATTCAGAAACCTGGTAAAGATCACTTGTGCAACTTTTACGGAAAGCTGCTGGCTCATAATGGAAGAACAGAGGCGTAATGGAATATTTTTACGTTTTCGTAATTTAACTTCACCCTGCTCGTCGATAAGTTTCCTGAGTTTTTTGTCTTTCGATAAGTGGGCTATATAAGGATGCATGTATTATGATTCAATAGAAAAGCTAACATTACCATCCTTCTCATCTTTCAAAAGAATGCCGAGCTGTTGCAGCTGGTTCCTTATTTTATCAGAAGTAGCATAATCCTTTTTTGCCCGCGCTTCCTTTCTCAATTGTATAAGCAGATCTATTACGCCAGGCAACATGCCGTTATCACCATGATGATCGCCTCTTAAACCAAGGATTTTTTCCAGGTAAGTGGTGAAATAAGTTTTCATTATGTCAATGGTCGCGGTGCTTAGCACATCGGGTAAAAGATGTTTATCATGGATTGAGTTGATCACCGGTACCAGCTCAAATAAGTTGGCAAGAACTTTAGCCGTATTAAAATCGTCGTTCATGAATCCATCAAGTTCGGCCATCAGGTTCTTAGCTTTCTGTTCAAGCTCCGGGTCTTTTCCAATGGGCGATTCAGGAAAAGAAAATTTTTTCAGTAACTCATAAGCTTCCCATAATCTTTTCAAGCCTTTTTCTGCAGCTTGTAAAGCTTCATTTCCAAAATCAAGGGTACTGCGATAATGGGTCTGAAGTATGAAAAACCTGATTGTCATTGGGCTATACCCTTTTGACAGCAAGGGATGATCGCCGCTGAACATTTCTGTTAACCGGATCTGGTTATTATAACTTTTGCCCATCTTACGGCCGTTCACAGTGATCATATTGTTGTGCAGCCAGTATCGGGCAGGCGCATGTTTATTACAGATGGAGCTCTGTGCAATTTCACTTTCATGATGAGGAAACTGCAGATCCATTCCACCACCATGAATATCGAACTCTGTACCCAGATACTTTGTGCTCATCGCTGAACATTCGATGTGCCACCCGGGAAATCCCTGTCCCCATGGGCTGTTCCATCGCATGATATGTTGTGCGGGTGCGGACTTCCAAAGAGCGAAATCCCCTTTATTTCTTTTTTCATCCTGTCCTTCCAGTGTTCTTGTTGTTTCCAGCAAGTCGTCAACTATCCTACCGCTTAGCTTTCCATATGGATAATTTTCGCTGTATTTTTTTACATTGAAATAAACAGAACCATTCACCTCATATGCATAACCTTCTTCAATGATCTTTCTGATCATGTCGATCTGTTCCACAATATGGCCTGTGGCTGTAGGTTCAATACTTGGTTCAATGTTATTAAGCTCTTTCATAGCCCAATGAAAAAGATTCGTGTATTTCTGCACGAGCTCCATTGGTTCAAGTTTCTCGAGAACGGCTTTTTTCGAGATCTTGTCTTCGGCTTCTCTTCCTTCTTCTTCGAAATGTCCTGCATCGGTAATATTACGCACATAACGAACTTTATACCCAAGGTGTGTCAGGTAACGGTAAATGACATCAAAAGTGACGTATGGCCGCGCATGTCCAAGATGACTTTCACCGCTAACAGTAGGGCCGCACACATACATGCCAACATGACCCGCAGTAAGCGGCCTGAAAACTTCTTTCTGCCTTGTATATGAATTATAAACTTTCAGATCAGCCATGCGTACAATTTACTTGAAAAGGGCTGCAAAAATATGGATCAATTTGCAGTATCACGCAGCGTAAGGTCGGCGATTACGGGATAATGTTCCGAATAAGGCACGAAATAGCGCATATATTGCTGAACATCGAATTGTTTATCGGTCATGATATAGTCGATCCGGAGAGTGGGAGCAACATTGGAGAACGTGCGGCCAATACCTTTTCCCGCTTGTGTAAATGCGTCTTTGCGGTCACCTTTTATTTTAAAATAAGTGTAGGAGTTCGGAACATCATTAAAGTCGCCGCAAATGATCTCGGGATATGGGCTGCTGTCGAGCTGTTGTCTTACGATCTGCACCTGCTGGCTACGGAATTTATAGCCCTGGGCGAGTTTCAGCGCAACGGATTTGGACGCCTCTATCATACTGTCTGATGCGGCTCTTTTTATCAGCTCAATATTCCTGTAATCATTCGATTTAAAAAGGACCGACTGCAGATGGGTGGTAAAAACTCTTATTTTCCGGCCTCTGAAATCAATGTCAGTACCAATAAGGCTTTCTGCGGCCCTAAAGTTTAATGGGCCCGGATATCTTATATGAATACTATCCGTAATCGGATATTTCGAAAAAATAGCAATGCCGGTTTGCCATGAGTTTTTCCAGCCAGTATAATCATTAACCACCATACTATAAGGGTAACCGAGCCCGGTGATATCTTTTCTGTTGCTATATAAGTAGCGCCGGGAATGTGGTTCAAAGTATTCCTGGAAGCAAAGTACATCCGGCTGGTTTTCTTTTATAAATTCAAGCATTCTGCTCCGGTAGGAGATCCTTGATTTATCTGATTTCAACTGCTCATCAAACCACGATACATTCCATGTAAGGATACGTATCGCTTCTTCTGTCTTCTGCGTCTTTACAACCTTTCCATAATGAAATCCGACAAGGGCCCTGATGTTATTATATCCGGCGAGAAGTGTGAGTAAAGAAAGAAGTGTCCATTTTGAACGGAAAATAATCCAGAAAAGGGAAAACGATGCGACAAGAATCAGCAGAAACGGAAATGTAAGCCCTAATAAAGCTATCAACCACCACTGATGAGGGGGAAGAAATGCATTGCAGCATGCCAGCAGGAAAATACAAGACAGGATAATATTAATAGTGACAAAAACCCGCTTGGTGAATTTCCTGAAAACAGGGGCCATATTTAAAA
>DATLDR010000045.1:0-5881 GCA_035525775.1 Flavitalea sp. | reverse complement strand
GAAAAAAGATGAAAAAAGTTATATTGATCTTATCCAACCTATCGTCAATTCATGGGCCGATATAGAAAAAGATGTACTTGGTCCATTGCATTTTCCCCGTCATCCAGTGGAAATGATGAAATTCGGACTTAAAGCATTACCGTCATCTCTCTACACGGCGAAAAACTTTACCACTAAACAGGCACGTGGACTGTGGGCGGGGATGGCGGCACATTCCATTCAACCGCTTTCCAATACCGCAACTTCTGCAATTGCTCTGGTACTGATGACAACAGGGCACAAATATGGGTGGCCCGTAGCAAAGGGAGGTTCACAGTTTCTTGCCAAGGCACTGGGCGATTATTTTATTTCCCTTGGCGGAACCATACAAACTAATTTTCATGTAACATCACTGGAACAGTTACCCTCTTCGCATGCTGTGTTGTTTGATGTTACTCCAAAGCAATTGCTCTCCATTGCCGGTTATAAATTATCATCTGTTTATACTTCGCAATTGAAAAGATTCCGTTATGGTGCGGGTGTATTTAAAATTGACTGGGCACTGGACGGACAAACTCCATTTCTGTCTTCCCATGCACGAAGTGCAGGAACCGTGCATATAGGAAATACTCTTGAAGAAATTGCGCATCATGAAAAACTTGTTTGGGAAAATAAAGTGAGCGATAAACCATTTATTTTATTTGCACAGCAATCAGTTTGTGATATGTCAAGGGCGCCATTAGGTAAACATACTGCCTGGGCTTATTGTCATGTTCCGAATGGTTACCACAAAGACATGACCGATATTATAGAAACACAGGTTGAACGATTTGCTCCCGGTTTCAGAGAAAGGATACTCGCAAAACATACTTTCAGTCCTTCACAACTGGAAGAGTATAATAATAATTATATCGGTGGCGACATCAACGGCGGCGTAATAGACATTGGCCAGCTGTTTACACGGCCGGTGCTGAGATGGTCTCCTTACCGGACATCTGCAAAGGGATTATATCTCTGTTCTTCATCCACTCCTCCGGGCGGTGGTGTACATGGCGTTTGCGGATATCACGCAGCGAAACGCGTATTAAAAGATCTTTTTAAAAATAAACTGTAATGAAGAAATTACATGAAGATTGGGTAGTGGTGATTCTAGGATTTTTGGTTATTGCACTTGCGCTGGCGAATATTAAATCGCCGGTGCCATTTTATTCATGGGCCGGAACGGATGACCTGTTTGCTAAAATTTTCATTGCTTCAAATATTGTCAATATCATTATTCAGTTTGTTTTTGTATTTGTTATTTCCCTTGCCGGCACTTTACTCACGGGTAAACCGTTAAAGCATTTCCTGTACGCGTTTCCAGTGGTGTATATCGTTTCGATGCTGGCATTGATGCTTGCGGGTAATAAACAAATCAAGGCGCTGAACCTGGAAGCGGTGATATTCAGTTTGACTTTAGGTTTACTGATCAGCAATCTATTCCGGTTGCCCGACTGGTTCAGATCAGCCTTGTCTACTGAATTGTTTGTAAAAATAGGGCTGGTGATCCTCGGCACTTCTGTTATCTTTAGTGACGTTGTAAAAGCCGGCTTATTTGGTTTGCTGCAGGCAGTGGTGGTAGTATTGTCTGTATGGTATTTTGCATATTGGTTATGCCAGAGATTAAAGATTGATAAAGAAATGTCGCTGATGATTTCGAGTGCAGTTTCCATATGCGGGGTGTCGGCAGCGATAGCAACTGCCGGGGCTATTCATGGAGACAACAAAAAGTTATCGTATGTGATTTCTCTCGTATTGATCACTGCCATTCCCATGATGATCGGCATGCCTTACCTGGCCAACCTTATGGGACTGTCTCAGGAAGTTACAGGCGCATGGCTGGGTGGAAGCATCGATACAACGGGTGCGGTAGTAGCTGCGGGTACGCTTGTAGGTGAGGCAGCGCTGAAGGTGAGTACCATTGTAAAATTCTCGCAGAATGTATTACTTGGAATAGCAGCGTTTGCCATTTCTGTTTACTGGACCTTCAACAGTAATAAAACCTCAGAAACTGCAAAACAACAAAATCCTGGTTTAAAAGTGATCTGGGAAAGATTTCCAAAATTCGTACTGGGTTTCCTGGCTGCATCATTGATATTTTCATTTGTTGTATCTTCTGCAGCCGTTGCTGCAAGCAAAGAAAGCTTAAAAAATATTCAGACGCTGTGGTTCGTGCTGGCCTTTACGAGCATAGGCCTTGAGACAAACTTCGCCGACCTTTTTCACAGGGATAACAGAAAGCCTCTTTATGCATTTGTAATAGCACAGGCATTTAATATTCTCATTACCTTATTGATTGCTTATTTGCTTTTCAGGAACTACAGATAATTGTAAGAGCTATGGCGTTATTGATAATATAAAAACCAATGAAAGAATTTATTTATATTTTCGACCGCTTTTCTGAAAATTATGACAACCATAGGGCTTATCCGCGAAACCAAGATTCCGGCCGATAACCGGGTAGCATTTACACCAGCACAATGCAACTGGATACAACAGCATTTGCAAGTGAAAATAATCGTACAGCAATCGCCGGGCCGTTGCTACTCAGATAAAGAATATATTTCTGCAGGCATCACCGTTCAGGAAGATGTTTCCGGTTGTGATATCTTATTTGGAATAAAAGAAGTAGATCAAGAATCGCTTATTCCCGGTAAAGAATACTTGTTTTTTTCACATACAAGAAAGAGACAACCGTACAATCAACAATTATTTAAAGCTATTCTTGATAAAAAAATAACACTGATTGACTATGAATGTCTTGAGCATGAGGATGGACAGCGGATCCTTGGGTTTGGTTTTTTTGCCGGCGTTGTAGGTGCACATAATGGCATCATGGCGTATGGAAAAAGAACCGGCGCGTTTGACCTTGAACGGGTATACAAACAAAAAAGTTTTCGTGAATTGATTTATATGTATTTCGGACTAAAGCTGCCGCCAATAAAAATTGTGATAACAGGATCAGGCAGAGTGGCCCATGGCATCCTCGAGATCATGAATCTTATGGAAGTAATAGAGGTGGAGCCTTCTGAATATTTATCGCGCAGCTTTCCATACCCTGTTTTTACCCAGCTGAAAGGTGCCGACCTGTATGCTCCGATTAATGGTGGCACATACAAGCGCGATGATTTTCATAATGAGCCCTCCAGATATAAAAGTCTTTTTGAACCTTATTCACAGGTATCCGATATACTTATGAACGGCATTTATTGGGATATTGATGTGCCGCGACTTTTTGAATCTGCCCAGGTTGCATCTCCGCATTTCAAGACGAGAACGATAGCGGATATAACAAATGACAAGTATGGTTCTGTTCCAATTAATCTTGGTGATTCAACGATTGAAGAACCTGTATATGGTGTTTCTGCATCTCGTTTCGAGAAAACGCCGCCTTATATTGATGGATCAATTGATATCATGTCTGTAGGTAATCTTCCAAATGAATTACCGCGCGATGCATCCCGTTATTTTGGTGAGCAGTTGATCAAGCATGTTTTGCCAGATCTGATAAATGGTGGTTCACCTGTTATTGAACGTGCAACGATGGTACGTCATGGCGTAATAACCGACAGGTATTTTTATTTGAAAGATTACGGCACCTGATTGTCATTCCCAGCAAATCGAGCGATCGGAACCACCAGCGACTCTTCATAAGCCGTTAAAGCGCGGTTGGGAATGACACACAGGGCAATCACCATTCCGCCCTCGCAGAGATCTTTACATCAAGCTCGTCAAACTTGTTTTTCTGAAACTTATAGTATCCAGTTATGGCGATCATCGCTGCATTGTCCGTACAGTACTGAAATGCAGGGATAAAAGTTTTCCAGCCTTCGCGTATACCCAATTCCGTTAGTCCTGATCTCAGGCCGCTGTTTGCAGAAACACCACCGGCTACACAAATTTCAGTTATACCTGTTTGAACAGCAGCTTTCTTCAATTTATTAAGCAGGATAGATACTATGCGATGCTGTATAGATGCACAGATGTCATTGATATTATTCCTGAGAAAACTTTTATCTTTTTGTTCCGCCTCTCGGATGAAATATAATATTGCTGTCTTTAATCCGCTGAACGAAAAATTCAACCCTGGAATCTGAGGTTCCGGAAAGTTAAATCGTGACCCATTTCCTTTAGAAGCATAAGTATCGATCAACGGACCACCGGGATAGGGCAGTCCCAGCAGCTTTGCAGATTTATCGAATGCTTCGCCAGCCGCATCATCTATTGTTTCACCGATAACAGTTAATTGTTCAGGCGAATCACATCTTACTATCTGCGTATGTCCTCCACTTACAGTAAGGCATAAAAAAGGAAATGATGGCCTGGGCTCATCAATCAGGTTTGCCAGTACATGTGCCTGCATATGATGAACACCAATCAGGGGAATATTCAGGGACAATGCCAGCGACTTTGCAAACTGGCTGCCTACCAGTAATGAACCTATAAGTCCCGGTGCTTTTGTAAAAGCTATAGCATTCAGTTGATGCAGGGTCACTTCTGATTTTTTCAGCGCGGCATCAACAACAGGAACAATATTCTGCATATGAGCGCGAGAAGCCAGTTCTGGCACAACACCTCCATATTGTGCATGCACAGTTTGATTGGCAATAACGTTTGAGAAAATTTTTCCATCAGAACAAACTGATGCAGCCGTTTCGTCACATGATGATTCTATTGCAAGTATGTTAACAGCCATGATGTTAATTAGATCTTATAGCGACAACCGGGTTCATCCTGGCAGCAATTGAAGCAGGAACGATGCCCGCGACAATCCCTACAACAATGCAAATTCCTATTGCCAGCGCCATGATATCAGGAGATATAAATAATTGAAAGCCGAGAATACTTGAAAATACTAATGTGAGAATAAATACAAGCAGCAAACCTATAAGGCCGCCAAGTATGCACAAAAATGCAGATTCAAGCAGAAATTCTGTTAGAATAGTTGAACTTTTTGCGCCAATCGCTTTTTTAAGTCCAATCTGTGAAGTGCGTTCCCGAACAGTTACAAACATAATATTTGCAACGCCGAACATTCCGACAACAAGCGATAAAGCTGCAATGGCCCATCCTGCTTTATTTACATTCGATGAAATGTCGCTGATAAATTTGCTGAATGAATCAATGTCGTTTAGTGAAAAATTGTTTTCCTGCGATGGCTTAAGTTTTCTCAATGATCGCATAGCACCTTCCAGTTCATCCAATAGCATTGCAAGCGGCACCTCGGGTTTGCCCTGCACGATTATTTTAGGCTGTGCATATTTTTCAGGAACCATCTGCGTCATCACATTGTTAGGTAGTAAGATGCAATCATCGAATTGCCACATTTCCATTATGCTCTTTCCCTGCTTCTTCACAATACCCACCACTGTGCCTATTTTACCATCTTTCAGCTTTACCAGTTTGTCAAGTGCATTCTCTGGTTTTCCAAATAGTTCAGTGGCCACAGTGTTACCCATCAATAGGGAATTTGCCGCTTGTTCATAATCGCGCTGCTGCAACGACCTGCCTTGAGCTATTTCCACAGATTGTATATCGAAAAATTCGTGCGATACCCCGTAGTAATTCACATTCTTTAATACGGAATTTTCAAATTCAACTTTATCGTTGATCTGTACGATAAATGAAATATGTTCTGTTGCAGGAACTTTTTGCCTGATAAGTTCTATTTCTGAAGATTGGGGTGTTGGCCGGTTGATGTATTTCCACCATGGAAAATCAGGTCCGCCTTTGTATTCCCATTTATCAATGTACACTGTATTAGTGCCAAGTGATTTGATATCTTTCTGTATCGCCTGCTCAAGGCTGCCAATCGTAGCCAGAACACTGATAATGCAGAATATACCAATAGTAACACCAAAAA
>DATLDR010000079.1:0-23305 GCA_035525775.1 Flavitalea sp. | reverse complement strand
AATTTACCATTACCCTGGTTAATGTATAAATAATCACGCTCCCAGAAGTCGTTGCTGATATAAAGGTCGGGCAGATGGTCGCCGTTAAGATCTGACACCGCAACTCCAAGACCGAATGCAATGTCGCTGCTGAATATACCTGCTTCCTGTGTAACATCTGTAAAGGTATTACCATCGTTACGCATCAGTTTATGACCACCCGGAGAAGACAGTTCACGTATTTTTCTGTATAACTCGATCTTCCCTGGATCACGAAAGCTGTTGTTCAGAATATAACAGTCAAGATCACCATCCTGGTCATAGTCAAAGAAAGCTGCGTGCGTAGAAAATCCTTCATTGTCCAGATTGTACTCCCTGCCTTTTTCTGTGAATGTAAGATTTCCATTATTGATAAATAATTCGTTTTTTTTATTTTTACTGTCTACGTCACCGGAATTGCATACATATATATCCAGCAGTCCGTCATTGTTTACATCAGCCATAGTTACACCTGTGCTCCATTGCATGGTGCCTGCAACACCTGCCTTGTCAGTGATGTCTTCGAAAACAAAATTCCCTTTGTTCAGGTACAGCTTGTTCTTTTTCTGATTGGCTGTAAAATAAATGTCGGGGAGAGAATCATTGTTAATATCTCCAATCGCTACTCCGCCACCATTATAAAAATTACGGTATGTGAGTATATTAAACTTTTCTCTATCACTTACTTCATTGGAAAAATCAATTTTAGTTTTATCTGCATCGAGCAGATGAAAGAGTTGAGCAGATGTTTCTTCATCAGCTTGTTTTTTATCACTACACGCAGAAACAAATAGAATGCTTATCAGCCACAATCCGTAAATGACCTTCATTTTTGTTTTGGTTTATTATTTAGGTGCAAATATTCCGTTATAGGCAGATCCAAGAAAAGAGCCCCACCATACTTTTTTTCTCATCTTAACAGGCGTATCTATTCTTTTTACAGTCATCCCCAGAAAAGCAAGAAGATCACGGTGATGATAGTACTGGCAATATATAATGTCAAGGTACCCATCATTGTCGAGGTCGCCTATCCATGGTGTTGAAAAAATATTTTTGAACCCTTGGGTTTCAACAATCGGCATGATTGATTTTTTACGAAAATCAATCGATAATAGCCGGTTAGTCATAGTATCAGGAGATTTTGAAGCATAGCCGAGTGAACAATCAAAATCATTTACGCTGATCAGTGCTTCATCGCGGCCATCATTATTCAGATCATATACCACTGGTGTCGAAAATCCGGTACAACCAATTGAATCTGTAAATTCCACGTTACCATTTTCTCCGTTCAGCATAATTTGTACCGAGCCGCTGCTGTTGGGCCATTCTCCTTTACTGATAAACGTAAAGAAATCAGGAACGTTGTCATCAGTAAAATATCCGACAGCAAAACTATTACTGCACTCGGTCCCTGGAAAAGATTTTGACCAGAGCAGGTGGTAATCTTTTCCGTCTATTGCTACGGCTTTGCTGCCATGAGATATTGCAATGATATCGAGGTATCCGTCTCCTGTTATGTCAGCCAGCGAAGCAGGAGCAATAAAACCATGGCCGGATTCTGTTGCGATAACTATTGATTCAGAAAGTTTTTTTGATTTAAGATGCGACATGTCTGAAATATACAGACTGCCATTGATCGTTTCTCCACCGGTACCAAAAAGGATATTAAGTTCCTTGCTTCCCGGTTGTGCAAAGCATAAAGGTGTCATGTACGATTCTTTACCGTCGGGCATAGTGTCGGCAGCAATAACATCACCTGTTTTTGTATCCAGCAACATAAGCACGCCAGGAAAGCGGTTTCTGGTCTGGAAAGGGTTGGCGAATGCATTGCCACCATTAACGGTAAGAAGATCATTTATTCCATCATTATTCTGATCAGGAACTATTACGCTATTGTTGAAATTGAAACGTGCATATTTTAAAATGGGGTCGTCTTTATATTTGTCTGATCTGAATTCCCAGAGCAGCCTGCCGGTTCTTCCATCTATAGCTTTTAACTGAGGTGATCTGCCACCGATAAAAACATCTCCAATACTGTCACCGTTTACATCACAGAAAGAGGCTGAACCAAACACCTGGTCTGGCGCTTCCTGTTTCCAGATCAGGTTGCCGCTTTTGCCATCAAATGCCACAATACCCATATCGCTTTGCTGAAATTCATTTTTCCCGGCGCCCATTATGATATCAAGCGTGCCATCTTTATTAATATCTTCTGTACGTGGTGATGACTGCGAACCGATAACGGAATAATTTTTACTCCACACAAGCTTACTTTGCTTCTTCGAATTTAATGAACACGATGAAACAAAAACAATGAGTAACAATGACGGATAATTAATTATTTTCATCGAATTAAATATAACGAACATCTATTACTGTTAGCCCGATAAAACTTTTTTATGCGATGGATACTTTCTTTCTTTGCTGCACCTTTTATGTGCCTGCAACTTGCAGCCCAGGTACACGATGTGATTCCTTTATGGAAAAACGGCCCTCCCGGTTTTGAAAGTAAACGCAATGAAAAAGAGGAAGCGAAAGATTACTGGGTGAAGAATGTTCATAATCCTTCTCTCACTGTTTTTACTCCTGCTGAAGGAACTGCAAACGGCACGGCCGTAGTGGTTTGCCCGGGTGGCGGCCACCGCTTACTGGTGTATACGGCCGAAGGAGTGGAGCCTGCAGAGTTTCTCAATAAGCTGGGTGTTACAATATTTGTTTTGAAATACCGCCTGGCAAGAGAAGAAGGGTCACCCTATACGCTCGACAAAGTAATCCGTGAAGATGGATTAAGAGCCATCAGACTAGTGCGCAGCTTATCAGAGCAATATAAGCTGGATTCTAATAAAATCGGAATCATGGGCTTTTCTGCAGGCGGTGAAGTAGTAAGCTCAATAACATATGCTTCCGGTGCAGGTGATGCAGCTGCCAAAGACCCGGTTGACAGACGTAACGGGAAACCTGATTTCCAAATCTTAGTATATCCAGGACCGTTAGGCATCCCTGAGAAAATTCCGGATGATGCTCCACCTGCATTTCTCGTGGCTGCCAATGATGATCCATGCTGCGCAATTTCTACTTTAAATGTGCTTGTGAGATACCGCGAAGCGAAGCGGCCTGTTGAGGCGCATCTGTATGCAAAAGGTGATCATGCCTTTAACATGGGAAAACGTTCGCCATGGAAATCCATACAGGGTTGGCCGCAACGACTGGCTGACTGGCTGGGTGATAATGGTTATCTGAGTAAATGATCATGGCAACAATTTATGATGACACCTTACCCATGGTTATTTCCCATTTATGGAAACTTTCGTCTGAAAATGAAACAACGACATACTTCAAATACTCTTTTTTCGTTATTAATGTTCCGAATCCAAACATCCTTAAATGAAATTCTTTTTAACTGTCGCCGGACTGCTGTACTGCAGTTTTATAATGGCACAAATGTGTCCGGGCGGAGCAGTTAATTTCGCAAGCGGATCAGTAACATTCGATCCAGCCTGGATCTATGGTTGTAACACCGGAACTTCTTGTAACGGTGGTGTAAATTTCGACAACAGGGCCGCCTGTCAGCCAACCACGGCCATGGATGCATGTGCACCGGTTCCCACCTGCGGGGTCGCAGCAAACAACGGATCTAATATCTGGTTTAAATTTTACGCTGCGGCTACAACAGTTACCATTTCCTGCTTTCAAAATACATCGTTTGTGATCGCTATTCAGGCCCTTAAAGGCGGACCCACCTGCGGTTCTTTAACCGAGATTGGTTGTGCTATAGCTGGCGGCCCCAGTAGTGGTGTTAACCTTACCATGACTGGCCTCACTGTAGGTGAATTGTATTACTACCGAATCTTTGGCAGTTCTGGACCCATTGCGCAACGAACAGGTTTGTATTGTTTTTGCGGTACCACAGGCCTTCAGAATTATGTGCTTGCGGGCAGCCTGAAAAGTTTCAAGGGATACACTGATCAGGAATCTATAAAACTAACCTGGGAAGTTTCTCCGGATGAATTGTATTCTGAATTCAATGTAGAGCTAAGCACCGATGAGCGGATGTTCAATACAATTACCACTATTATGCCATCACATAGGAGGACCGACTATTCATTTGTTTTTACACCGGGCGATAATCATTACCTGTATTACAGGCTCCGTTATAATAATGCCTCAGGAGAAGTTATCTTTTCACCCATATTAAAATTAAGGGTTAAGGGCACAACTGAATCTTCATTTACAGTATTCAATGAAAGCAGGCAGCTAAGAATTTATAATGACAAGCCATCTTCTTTTATCCTTTGCAATGCCGCTGGCAGCGTACTCAAGTCTTATTCACTCACTGCAGGCGAGAATATGCTTTCAGTAAGGAACCTTTCTTCCGGCGTTTACTTTATCAAAAACCTAAACAGCAACAAAGTACAGAAGCTGGCAATATTGTAAAGATGTCCCGGTAATTCAACCATTTTTTATCACAGATACATTCTATATTAGCTGAGCGGATTTAAATGTCTGTTAGTATTCCTCACTTAACCATAATTAAAAGTTAAAGAATGTACCGGTCGCTTGTATTTCTTGCCATGTTTATTTCGTCTGCGGTTTCTGGTCAGATAAAAAACAGCCGCGATTCCATCATTGCACAAATGAAAGTTGCGGCTAAAGAATTACTGATTGATAAGTCGTACCCTAACAATTTAGATACACTTTACGGAGGATACCTTAGTTCATTTACTTATGATTTTAAACCTTACGGTGACCAGGATAAAATGATAGTAACACAGGCAAGGCACATCTGGTCAACTTCAAAAGCGGCTCAGTTTTATCATGACACCTCTTATATTAGCATGGCCCGGCATGGATTTAATTTTCTGAGAGATAAAATGTGGGATAAGGAACATGGTGGCTTTTATAATCTTGTAAACCGTAAAGGTGAGCCGAAGAGTCTTACGAAAGAAGCATATGGCAACAGCTTTGCCATATATGCATTGGCTGCATATTTTGCGGCATCAGGTGATACAGCCGCCCTGGGGCTTGCCAAGCAAACATTCATGTGGCTGGAACAACATAGTCATGATCCAAAGTTCAAAGGATATTTCCAGCATCTTGAGAGGAACGGGAAACCGATTGTGAGGCCTGCATCCACTCCTGCAACATCTGACCTGGGTTACAAGGACCAGAACAGTTCTATTCACCTTCTTGAATCTTTCACAGAATTATACAGCGTATGGAAAGATTCTTTGCTTAAGGAAAGACTTAATGAAATGCTCTTGCTGATCCGCGACACCATGATCGGCAATAAAGGTTACCTGACCTTGTTTTTTTATCCCGACTGGAAACCTGTATCGAACCGTGATGTATCCAGGGAAATTATATTGGAAAGAAGCAATGTTGATCATGTGTCTTTCGGGCATGATGTAGAAACCGCCTATTTAATGATGGAAGCTTCTGAAGCATTAGGCATAGAGCATGATAAAAAAACATGGGCTGTAGGAAAACAGCTTGTAGATCATTCATTGAAAAACGGATGGGATAATAAGCTGGGCGGATTTTATGATGAAGGATATTATTTTAAAGATTCACCTCGAAAAATGACCATCATCCGCAATACAAAAAACTGGTGGGCACAATCAGAAGGACTGAATACCCTGCTTATTTTCTCTGACCTGTATCCTCATGATAAAATGAACTATGAAGAGAAGTTCAGGAAGTTGTGGAATTATACTAATACTTACCTGATAGATCACGAGTACGGAGACTTCTACGAATTCGGTCTTGATAATTCGCCGAAAAGCAGAACCGCTTTAAAGGCGCACATCTGGAAGGGAACTTATCATAGTTTCAGGGCACTGAGCAATTGTATCAAACGCATGGAAAAATCATGATACTAAGCTAAAATTGCAACACATATGTTATCCGGTAACCATCATTTCACGGATATCGCGGTTATATTTATTTCGGTACTGAACAGGTGAAAGTCCGGTTAATTTTTTAAATGTTGTTCTGAATGCTTTTGTATCTGTGTAACCTACTTTATACATTACTTCATTTACATTTTCACGCGAGGATTCAAGGCTCATCTTCGCTGCTTCTATTTTAACCCTCTGAATATATTCAATCACTGTATTTGAGGTTGCTTTTTTAAATCTCCTTTCGAGATTCCTTCTGCCAAGAGCGAACATTGACGCAAGCTGTTCTACGCTGATCTTGTCATCAAAGTTACTTTCAATAAATTCCTGTGCTTTTTTAATCGGTTCATCTTCATGGTCTTTTTGCCCTTTGAACATAATGAATGGCGACTGGCTGTTGCGGTCAATATCTATCTGAAATGCTTTAGAACAGAATATTGCAATGTCTCTTCCTGCAAATTTTTCTATCAGGTAAAGAATCAGGTTCAGGTATGAGAACGCACCACCGCTGGAATAAATTCCGTTTTCATCTGTAATGATCTTGTCTTCAACCAGCACAACTTCAGGAAACATTTTTCTAAAATCGTTTGCTGCCATCCAGTGAGTGGCACATTGTTTACCATTGATGAGTCCTGTGGAGGCAAGAAGGAAAGCACCTACACAGAGGCTGGCGACTTCTGCGCCATTCTGATATTGTTTGATGATCCATGGTATGAAATCCTTATTGTTCTCCACTGTTTGTGGAAGATTGCCTTCGAGTGCAGGGATGATGATAAGGTCTGTTTTATCAATATTTTTGATAAGTTCATCAGCATACACATTATAAATGCCGTTGTATACGGGTGTTTCGCGGGATAAGCCTACCAGCTGCACTTTAAATAATGGCATTTTGCCAATACGTTTCAGTAGTTCATTTACTTCTGTGAAAAGCTGGCGTGGTCCTTCAAGACTTCCAAGTATAGCACCTTTGGGAACAAGAATCGAAATGTGTTTCATTAATCGAATGTAAGTAAGTTCATTGTCGCAAACAACCCCTTGAAAGGTCGGAAAATGCTCGTTGATTCAACAGCCATTGCAGTTAATATACAAATTGAATCGGTGCTAGAAAGTTGTAACTTATATCACTGAAATTACTGCTATATGAAAAAGTTCTTTTTCATGGTACTGACCTTCCTTTTCAGTGCTGCTACCCTCATTGCCTGTACCACTTTTTTTATTCACAAAAACGGCCAGTTTGCTTTCGGCCGCAATTACGACTGGATCACGGATGCCGGAATGGTTTGTTCAAATCTGCGTGGACTTGCCAAAACATCCATAAAAATGCCGGAAGGGAGACTGGTCAAATGGATATCAAAATACGGCAGTATAACTTTCAACCAGTATGGTAAAGAATTTCCAAATGGAGGCATGAATGAAGCGGGACTTGTAGTGGAGATGATGTGGCTGGATGGATCTGAATACCCAAAACCTGACAAGCGGCCATCACTGTATGTGCTGCAATGGATACAATACCAGCTCGACAACTGTTCAAGAGTAAAGGATGTGCTGGCAACAAATAAGAAGATCCGCATCTCAAGACAGGGCAATGCACCCGTACATTACCTTATTGCTGATGCAGGCGGTGATGCAGCGACAATTGAATTTCTGAATGGAAAAATGGTTGTGCACAGGGGAACCAATTTACCACTCCCGGTTCTTGCGAATACTTCCTATGCTACTTCATCAAAACTGGTTATGGATGCTGAAGTAGATAATGATGATGGGAAAGATCCTGCGAGCAGTTCTTACAGTGATAATTCAGTAAGAAGATTTGCCCATGCATGTTCAATGGTAAGGAAGTACCAGCAGCAGGATATAAATGTACCTATCGTGGATTATTCATTTCAGATCCTTGATAAAGTGAATCAACCTGAATTCACGAAGTGGAGCATTGTGTACGACATCAATAATAAAACCGTTTATTTCAAAACCGCAAGCTTTACCTATGTAAAGTCTGTGGCATTTGCCGATGTTGACCTGAGTTGTGATGCAAAAGCCATGTCGTTTGATATGAACCAGCCATCATCAGGAAGTGTGGGAAAAATGCTTGCACCTTTTACGAACGAATTAAACATGACCGTGATGAGCAGGGCAGTAACAGAAAGTAAGAACCAGCTGCCGTTCAATGATGAATTTATCAGAAACTCTATTGCATATGCTTCAGCAATCCATTGCAGTAAAAATTAATTGGTGATGATGACCCTATTGGCCTAACTGGTTTACCATCCACACTATATAAGAGAGATAGGTTTGTATTTGCGGAAATTTATTGTGGGAGACAGGCGCTATTAAAATGGCCGCCAGGCAGAAGTAGCTCATATGGCTGAGAAGCTTTACTGGCTAATAATGCAAATTGTGACGGGTCTGCTGTATTAAACAAAAACATATCGTAATGACAGGGTATGATCAGCTTTGCGTGGATAGCTTTTCCAAGGTCAACTGCTTCCTCAGCATTAAGATTACCGGCTACACCCCTCGATGGATCGTTGCCATTGATTGGTAATAACGCTATATCGATCTTATATGGTTTAAGTAATTCGGCCATACCATCGAACAGGAGAGTATCGCCGCTGTGATATAGGGTCCATTGGCTAAAGCGGATAACGTAGCCCATGAATTTACATCTCCCTTTATCATCTTTCTCTATTTCATTATGTCTGGCAGGAATACCAATAAAAGTAAAGGAACCGACAGTAACAGATGAACCAGCATCAAGTCCGACAGGAAATATTTCATCACACTTAATTCTATCTGCAACAAATTTGCGGTTGGCTTCGGGTATGATGAACGTTATGGCTGGATTATTATTAATCAAAGGTATCAGCGTTTCTGCATCAAGATGATCAGTATGATTGTGGCTGGAGGTAACTATTGAAATATTATTGAGCAACGCGGGGTCTATAACCCTTTCGCTCATACGAACATGAGGTTTGTTTGTTGAGGCGTATTTTACAGTGAGTGAATCAGACAGGTAGGGGTCAAGCAATAATCTTTCCCCTTTATAGGTTAACAGGTAGCCGCTTTGACCCAGCCACCACAGATGAAAATTATTTTCATCGTCAGCGAACTGATCAACTTCCGCAAGCAGGCGCTGATCTTTTAACCGGGCAGGTATCATCATAATTGTTTTCTTGCCAACAGTGCACCTTTCACCATATTGGCAAGTTTCTGGCGCGACGCCCATCTTGCCGTCTGGCTCAGGCCGCAATCGGGTGCTACCGATAGTTTTTCTGCAGGCACGGACTTAAGACATCTGTTGATGCGCTCAAGCACATCCTGGTCTGTTTCAATATAATAATTCTTTACATCTACCACTCCCACGGCCACATCCATTTTCTCAGCAAATGGTGCCAGCAATTCTATTTCAGCAAATTCCCTGTTAGCCATTTCTATATGTATCTCGTCAACAGTAAGATCGAGAAAATCCGGAAGCATTGGTTTGATACTTCTGTACCCAACCGGACGACCTTTGAAATTTCCAAAGCACATATGAGTAGACAATCTGCATTTACCAACAACCGGCTTTACAGTTCTGTTGAAAATGTCAGCAAATTTTTTTGTGTCTTCACGATAAGCATAACAGCTCATTGAAGGTTCGTCGACAGTGATCTCTGTGCAGCCTGCTGCCACCAGCTCCTCAAGTTCTTTTCTTACAAAAGGCAATATGGCTTCTGTAATTTCATAGCGGTCTTTGTATTGTTTGTTTGGCAGTAATCTGCCGCTTAGCGTGTAAGGTCCGGGCACACTCGTTTTTAACACAGGACCTGCCGGAGCAAGCTTCTTCAATCGTAAAAATTCTTTTACTCCTCCAAGACCATTGGGGGCCGTAAGTGTATCAACTATATTATGTTTACCCCGCTGGTCGTGAGCGGGTGGACCAAATTTTCGTACTTCAGTTTCATTTGGTTCAATCCCTTTTATGAAACCGTAGAATGACAGGTTGAAGTCAAGTCTCGTTTGTTCACCGTCTGTTATCACATCAAGTCCTGCTGCTACCTGGTCGTGAACGGCATTCACTACAGCGTCATTGATCATTTCTTCCACGTCGGCCGCGCCAAATTTATTCAGGTTCTGCGATGCGAATTCAAGCCATCCCGGAAATGGATAACTGCCCACCACTGTTGTTCTTATTGGAAATCCTTTCATTATTATTTTATTTAGTTGCCTGCATTCCGGTATAATTCTGCCATCCGGTGAGCATGTTCATCATATGCGCTTTCAAATAATTGTTTTGCTTTTTCAGCTCCGGCCACGCAGTTTGCTGTTAATACCTTTGGAGGTTTTCCTGCAGCAGTCAACAGTGCTGCTACTTCTGCCTTGATAGCGTTAACGATCATAATGCCACCAATTGTTGAGCCCGGTGAAACAGGCGTATCAAGGCCAGGTACGGTTATCATTGAATCTCCCGCGGGAGCGCCGCTATCGAGCACGATACCGGCGAAGTCTGAAAGTTTTTTTCCATCACTTCTTTTGCTTTCTGATTCGGCAAGGTGATCTTTTGTAACGATCGCCACTACTTTAATTCCTTTCTTTTGAAACTGTTCTGCCATTTCAACTGGTACGATATTGCAACCGCTCGAAGAAACTACCAGCGCAGTATCTTTTTTATCCAAACCGAAATTTCTGAGTATTCTTTCAGCAAGTCCAGAAACATTTTCCAGAAACATTGCCTGCCGCTGGCCGTTAGCTCCTACAACATTGTTGTGATAGGTAAGAGACAATTCTACAATCGGGTTAAATCCAGGGAACGATCCATAGCGAGGCCACATTTCTTCTACCATGATGCGACTGTGCCCGGAACCAAAAACATGAACCATTCTTCCTGCGAGAATGCTTTCACTAAACCATTGCGCTGCTTGTGTAATCTGCTTTTCCTGTGCTTCTACTTTATCAGCGATTACGCGGCATTTGTCAAGGTATAATTTTGTTAAGCTCATTTTTTAAATTTTCTTGTTTCACATTTCATATTTCACGGGAAGGCGCTCCGCCCTCTGCCTTCTGCCCTCATTCCTGCACCGAAGCAAAGCATGCCGCTCCAATAGCACCTGCCATGTCATTGAACTGCGCCTTCACTACCTGTACTTTGTTGCCGCCTGGTCTCCATTCATACACAGAAAGAAAACTTTCAAGTGGTTGAACAAGGTCATCGCCTGCTTCGGTGATGCCACCACCGAGAATAATACTCTCAGGAGAGATCATATTTGATATTGATGCAATAGCAATAGAAAGCTTTCTTACAGATGACAGCCAAACCCACTTAGCAAAATGATCGCCAGCCCTGTAAGCTTCAAGAAGCGAATGCGTGTCTTTATATTTGCCCATCGATCTTTTTGCGATGGTGCAATTGCCGATGGCATCTTCAAGACTACCCGGCATGCCTGTAATGTCAGTGCCTTCTTCACAATTAAGGGACATGTGACCAATATGGCCAGCTTTCTGGAAACTTCCCTGGTAAGGTCTTCCATCAATCAGTATGGCTCCCCCAACACCGGTGCCAAGTGTAAGCATCACAACATTTTTCATTTCACGCGCCGAACCGAGCGTAGCTTCCGCCATCAATGCGGCAACAGCGTCGTTCAGCACCCACGTTGTTTTATTAAGATAAGAAGACCAGCTGAAATTTTCCAGACCCTGCAGCCGTCCAGGCATGAATTCGATTACAGCATTTTTTTCGTCCGGAATGCCCGGAGCAGAAATGCCTACTACATAATTAGCAAGTCCAAGGTGGTTCTTAGCCTGTTCAATTGAATCGCGTACCGATTGTTTCCAGTTTTCATAACCATCATTCGTTTGAATATATTCCTGGTATAGCAAACCTCCCTTACCGTCTACTACAACAGTTTTTATTCGTGTGCCACCAAGATCAACTCCAATTGCAATTTTCGACATGTCTGTTATTTAGTATTGACCTTCGGTAATGCTCCATCCACCGTCTACAGCAATCACCTGGCCGGTAATGAATTTAGCATGATCGGATAATAAAAATACGGCAAGGCCGTCGGTATCTTCAGGAATTCCTATTCTTCCACCATCCAGCGGCTGCTTTGTTTTCATAAACCGGCTGATGGCAGCATCATTTACTGCACGCTGTGACATAGGTGTTTCGACCAGGGCAGGGGCAATAACATTTACGCGTATATTTTGTGATGCATAATATGCCGCGATGGATCTGGTGAAACCAATCACGGCAGATTTTGCCGCTGCATATGCATGGGTTGTAAAATATTTGGGAGAAGGAGAAAAGCCCAGCACAGATCCCATATTCAGTATAACACCTGCCTGTTTGTTCGCGATGAAATAATTGATAGCTGCCCTGTTAGACAGCATAAGCGAAGTGAGGTTCAGATTAAATGTTTGCTGCCACCCTTCAAGTGAAAGCTCATGCAGCGGGCCATCTCCAAATTTTCTGCCACTACCGCCGGCAATATGATATATACCATCAAAGCCGCCATATGCTTCAGCACAGATATTTATAGCGTTTTTTGCAGCTTCTTCATTTGTTGCGTCTGCAACAATTGCTTTGCCCTTATTTTTTAATTGACGTTCAGCGGAAGCAGCGGTTTCTTTATTTCTTCCCGTAACAATTACCTGCGCGCCTTCATTGATGCATGCCATGGCTGCAGATAATCCCATTCCGGATGTTCCACCAATAATTACAATCCTTTTACCAAGGAGCCAGTTACCTGACATAAGCTGTTTTCCTGAATTTGTTCAGCGCGTGAAATTATAGAATTAATCAGGAAAAGCGCCGGTCAAACTATGTTATTGAAGCACGTTAATTACTTGTGATCTTTAATTCGACGCGCCTGTTTGATGCTCTCTCGGTTTCTGTTTTATTCTGGTTAAGTGGATTTTCATTACCGAAACCAATAGCTTTTAGTCGTTTTGCCTTAATACCATTCTCTTCAAGATAAGCCCTTACGCTTTCTGCTCTCATTTGCGATAACTTAAGGTGATTGCGTCCGTTTCCATCGCTGCTTGTGTAACCTTCTATGAGCACATTAAGGTGAGTATTTTGTTTAAGAATCACTATTACTGCATCGAGCACTTGTTTGGATTTATTAGATAGTGCGGTGCTCTTGTATTTAAACTGAATTCTTTTAGCATACCGGTCGATCTCGCTTCTAAGATTTTGGTCTATTTCAGGACATCCGTTATTCTGTTTGACACCAGCAACGCCAGGACATTTATCTTCATCATCACTTACACCATCATGGTCACTATCAGTTGCCGGGCAACCGTTATGTTTGGCCACACCAGCTATATTCGGGCAATTGTCGTCCTTATCTGCAACGCCATCATTGTCCTGGTCCGGGCATCCTTTTGCCAGCAGGCTTCCTTTAAGTTTCGGACATTCATCATCTACATCGGGCACGCCATCTCCATCACGGTCTCTTGTAGAGGCCTCACGTTTTTTATCTTTATTAAGGAAGAATCCGATCGTTGCCCCGATCACCTGGTTTTTGAATGTACCGGTATTCGTATTTGCTTTGTAAAATTGTGTAAGTCCCTTGCTGAAATTTGCGGTTATAAACAATTTTCCGAATTCAACTCCGGCAACTGCGTTCACTCCAAGATCTATGTTATTATATTTCCCCTGTGAGCGTGCAATTTTAAGGCTCGTGTTTTCTGATGCATCCACCGACCCATTATCATAATATTTGCTGATCGTTTCTCTTCCGCTGAATAAAAATGATGCATACGGACCACCGCCGATTATGAATCGTAAATTTTTACCCATATTTTTCTTGAAAATAACATTCATCGGAATTTCCATGTAATTCACAAACTGGCTGCCGGTTACTTTCGTTATTCCGGAAGAGGTACTATTCGGGGTGGATGAAAATTTTCTTCCCTTATTGATGTAATTCATGCCTGTCTGCAAATACAGGCTATTTGAATTAAACAAGTGTGTTTCTGCGAGCAAGCCTATATGAAACCCTGTTCTTGAAGAGTATTTGTAATTAAGTGTATCCCACTGCGGACTGCTGTTACCAGGAACTGATGATCTATTAATGCCGCCGGATAGGGCTGTTCGTAACTGGGCGTTTGCGCTGAAAATGGAGCACGAGCACAAAAGAAGGGCAATTGCCAACTTTTTCATTGGATACTGTTGGATTTTAAAATAGGAATTCGAGTAGTTATAACGCAGAAAAAAGGGGAATATTACAGTGCAGCGTTCATTTTAAGACCGCCATTTCAGCTTTGAGCAGTGTGAAAGAGAACCTGCTGCCTACCCCTTCTTCACTTGTAATATGCAAGGTGCCATTGTGTTTGGCCAGAAATTCCTTACATAACATCAAACCCAGGCCAGTGCCTTTTTCACTGCTGGTGCCACGGGTAGTGAAGTATTCGTTGTTTGAAATTTTATCGAGGTATGAAGGGGATAGGCCTATGCCACTGTCTTTCACATATATTTCAAGTTCGTTTGCATTTGATTCACAACCAATCTGTACACAACCGTTTTCAGGTGTGAACTTAATAGCATTGGATACCAGGTTGCGCAACACGAGCTGGATCATATCGTGCTGAGCGGTCACCATCAGATTTCTTTTAATGTTGTTAACGAGGCGGATATTTTTCAGGTCGGCCTGGGTTTTCTGGTGGTCGAAAACATCCTGCGCCACTTCGCGCATATTTACATCGCCCATCCTTACTTCCAGTGTCTGCATCTGGCATTTAGCCCATTGAAGCAGGTTCTCCATCAGTGTAGTGGTGTAATTAAGATCTTTCACCACGTCGGGAATCATGGCTTTCACATCTTCGGCGGGCAGATCATATTTTTCAATATTCTGAAAAATATTTCTGAGCGCATACATAGGCGACTTGAGATCATGGGCGATAACAGAGAATAGCTTATTCTTAAGATTGTTCAGATCCTGCAATTCGATGGCCTGATTATTCAGGCGCACAGCATTTTCGGCAAGAATGATCCGCTGGCTTTCTATTTCTGTATTTTTCAGATGCAGCTGCCGGTTATTTTCCAGTATGCTCAGCTGGTAATTCTGGTTTTCTTTTTTAACAAGGAACAGTCCGAAAAAAATAAAAATTATTGCGATCAGGTGATTGAAAAGATAAAGCATGCCATTTACTTCAAGCTGAAACTGGAAATTTCTCCAGACAACGGTCAATATAAAATAGCTGATCATTGACAGCGTTACCGTGAAGATCATGTGGCCAATATCCTGGATAAAGAATACTGCAAGAATGCCATAGAGTATAAAAAACAATTCAATGCCAAGGTTCATGCCACTCAGGTACACTATGCTTGTTATTACCGGGTATAAAATGAAGTAACACAGCGTGCTCACTTCATAATTACGGCGGCTGTTGAGAAAAAGAACGAGCAGGCTCACAAGTGCAGGCATACATGCGGCGACCCATCCGAGTGTGGAGATCTTATTTGTGCTATAGGCTGCTGATATGGGTATAGCGAGGCCAAAAATAAACTGAAAAAAGTTGAGCAGGTTAAATACCCGCAGCTTACGGCTCTCGTATTCATCGAGGTTGCTGGTAATGCCAAGCGTTTTGATCTTCTCGTACAGATCAAGAATTTTTGAGAAAGAAATCGAATGAATGAAAGATGAAACGTGTTGGAGCAGAACATTTAATGCGTGGGTAAGATAGAATTCCTTTACCCTGAATTCATCAAACCTGTGCGAATCCTGAACATTCATAATGTTCCGGGGTGCATTTTTCATAAATGTTTGTGGGTTAGTATTGGATGTAAAATAAATATAATCTTTAAAATCTGATATTAAAAGAGTGTACGAAGATATTGTTGGATGATATTCCGCTTCAAGAGGTATGTTGACTTAAGTCATTGCATATGCCGTAAATATTCATTGTTGCAACAATCTGGAAACTCTGTTTTTGATCCATGCAAGTTTTGAAGGCATGAAAATGGCATATGTATCCATGTATGAAGCTCCTTTTAATCATCCCTTTGTTCTTTTTTTCAATAGCCCTGTTTTCGCAGAAGCCCGATGCGCCTTGCTGCACAATCATTGATATGGTTACAGATGCAGGAACATTTACAATCCGCGACATTCATTCAGGAAAAATCAATGTGTTTAAGCCAGATGCACTGGAAGGAGCAGAACTTAAAGTAGGCGACTCTGTTAATGCGGAATTCGATTCAAAAAAAATAACTGCTGTAAAAGGTGTTCCTAAATCATACAACCTGCTTGATGCTGCAAATGGTGATTCATGCTGCGTGATACTGAGGGTTGATTCTTTAATGAACGAGCCATCGTGGCGCATCACAGCGAAGAATAATACAACAGGAGAAAAAATTCACTTCAATGTTCCAAAATCTTTGGCCGCCCGGTTAAGTGCAGGCTCAATTGTTTACACGCAGTCTTCACATGGATATGCAATGATCAATGCTGCATTAACAGATACAACGCAAAAGATTTTATATGGATTTCCTCTATTGCAGAAAGAGCTTCAATAACGTCAGTTGCTGACCATCATGACTACACCGAAAATGAAAAACGCGCAGCAGGTGTAGATGCTTAATGCATCAAACTTTCTTTCTGCTAATATGTTCACAAACAATATCAGCGATACTATCGTAAAAAATGCACCGATCACAAATGCCAGGTTGTTTAACTTTTTATACATCGCTGTTATTTTAGAAGAAAATAATATTCAATACTATGGTAATTAAAAGCAAAAGTATAGCAAGGGGAACAATGCGCATGTACCATTTATCGGACGTGTACTTTGGTTTTTCTGTCAATGAATAAACAAGGCCTTTTAATTCTGCTTCAGGTTTTGGTTTTGTTACCAGGCTTATAATTATGGTGGTGAAAAAATTTACTACCCACGATACTGCCGCCACTATAAATGCCTGGCCCATGCCGCTTTTAATTTCAAAGGCAGGTGCTATCCATCCGCCTTTTCCTTCAGCGATGGTGAAGCCATGCGTGGCTGCAGCGGCAAGTGTTCCTGCAACAAGACCCCAGAACGCGCCGTGCCCGGTTGTTCTTTTCCAGAACATGCCCAATAAAAAAGTTGCGAACAGAGGTCCATTTACAAATCCGAATACCAACTGGAGAAAGTCGTTGATGTTATTGAATCCTTTAGCGATATAGGCTGTAATAATGGAAATGAGTATACCTGCAATGGTCACAAATTTTCCAAATACAAGATAATGTTTGTCGGTCCGGTTCTTTACAAAATACGCCTGGTAGATGTCGTAGGTAAATACTGCATTGAATGCGGTAACATTGCCAGCCATGCCGCTCATGAACGATGCCATCAGAGCAGTAATGCCCACACCCAGCAACCCGCTCGGATAATAATGCGCGATAAGGGAAGGTAGGGTCATCGTGTAATTGAGCTGCCCATTCGCTTCAACAGGAATACTATACCCTCTTGATTGAAGAGCAGGTTGCATCAGCGCAATGGCGATCACCCCCGGGAAAACCACTATGATAGGCATCAGCATTTTTGGAATCGCTGCAATGATGGGTGTTCGCTGCGCGTCGCCCATGTTACGCGCTATCATCGCACGTTGCACAACAAGAAAGTCGGTGCACCAGTAACCAAACGACATTACAAAACCTAATCCGAATATCAGCGACATAAAATGTAAACCCATTGGGTTTGAATCTGCATTGCCCATGTATTTCCATGCATGCGTCATATTAGCCGGAAGCTGCGATCTAATATTTTCCCATCCGCCGGCATCATGCAATGCAACCACTACCAAAGGTGACAATCCAAGAACGATCAGGAAAAACTGAAGCACTTCATTGTATACCGCACTGGTTAAGCCCCCCAGGAATGTGTAGATCATTACTATTCCTGCGGCGATCCAGATGGACACATCAAAATTCCATTTAAGTATTATCTCCAGCATCTTCGCAAGAGCATATAGTGAAATGCCCGATGAAAAAACCGTCATTACCGCAAATGAAATGGCGTTTATTCCCCTGGTTTTTTCGTCAAATCGCAACGACAAATATTCCGGTACGCTGCGTGCCTTGCTGCCATAATAAAACGGCATCATAAAAACACCCAGGAACACCATAGCGAATATGGCGCCCACCCAGTAAAAATGTACCGTCATTATTCCGTATTTCGCACCGGATGCTACCATACCGATCACTTCCTGTGCTCCCAGGTTCGCTGATATAAAAGCAAGGCTTGTGATCCATAGGGGAATATTTCTTCCGCTTGAAAGAAAGTCTTTGCTTGATTTAATTTTTTTCTTGATCAGAAATCCTACCCCGATAACAAATAGAAAATATACTATAATGATCAGGTAGTCCGCAGTTTGTAAATTCATACCAATCGTTGAGTAGGTTGTACAGTTGTTGCCTGCACAATATATTTTATTTGTGTAACTTTAAAAGGCCGGAAATCAACAATTAAATACTTTACTATGCCTGCCACTAAAAAAGAGTTTACTGCCCATGAAAAGAATCCGTTGGCCAGCCTTGACGAATGGGAAGAGGCAGTACTGGAGCGTTACCCTGAACCCGGAGCTCCTGCTAAAACCAAGGAAGATTTCAGAAACTACGATGCTCCCGCAAGAGATACTGTCAGGGAATTCTACCGGCTCAACCATACCTACCAGACCTATGATTTTGTGATTGAGAAAAAGGCAGACTACCTGAAATTCGATAAGAAAGAAATGAATATATGGAACGCATTCGATTTTCTTAATCAGCTGGTAGATGATTCGGATCCTGACACAGACCTGGACCAGTTTCAGCATCTCTTACAAACATCTGAAGCGATTCGTGCTGATGGTCATCCTGATTGGATGGTGCTCACAGGCCTGATGCACGACATGGGTAAGGTGCTTTGTCTTTTTGGTGAACCACAATGGGCAGTTGTGGGGGATACTTTCCCTGTAGGATGTGCGTATTCAGATAAAGTTGTATATCCCGAATACTTTAAAAATAATCCTGATTATAACAAGCCCGAACTGAAAACTCCCACAGGCGTATATGAAGAAGGTTGCGGGTTGAGGAATGTGCACATGTCGTGGGGGCACGATGAATATGTTTATCAGATGATGAAAGATCACCTGCCCGAAGAGGGATTATACATGCTGCGTTATCATTCTTTTTATGCATGGCACCGTGAAGGTGAATACAGCCACCTTCTTGATGATCATGACAGAGAGATGCTGAAATGGGTGAAACTTTTCAATCCTTATGACCTGTACTCAAAAAATCCAACGCCACCGGTATGGAGCAAGCTGAAGCCATATTATCAGGATCTGGTGGCAAGGTATTTACCGGAGAAGATCAGGTTTTAAGAGGGCAGAGGGCAAAAGGCAAAACGCAAAGCGCAAAAGGAAAATAAATAAATCAGTTATATAATATTTAATAAAACGTTTTCTAGTTTTAGGTGACAACTTTCCCTTTGCGTTTTGCCTTTTGCCCCCTCACAGCTCCTTAATCTTAATATTCCTGAAGCTCACTGCATCTCCATGATCCTGTAAAAGAATATGCCCTTTCTTGGCTTCGCCGAAGTTGGGCCATATTTTATACTTACTCTGTGCAACCAGCTTGCGGTATTCTTCGGAACCGCGTACATATTCCAGTACCTTCGTTCCATTAAGAAAATGTTCTACCCTGTTATCCCGATGAACAACAATACGCCCCCAGCTCCATTCGGTTACCGGCCTGATAAATCGTTTCTGCTTATCTGCCTTGATAAGATCATACACTGATGCGAGTGTGCGGTTACCCGCAATACCAAGTTTTGCATCAGGATGTAAAGAATCGTCAAGGATCTGGTATTCGAGTCCAATTGCAGAGCCTTCTGTTTTTTCGTTCAGTGTTACAAAATATTTCACACCACTGTTGGCACCTGTTGCTGTTTTAAAAGAGAATGAAAGATCAAAAGCGCTGAACTCTCCATCGGTAACAATGTCGCCGCCGTTTGCACTCTCCTTACCCTCGGATGGCAACACGGTTAAGTTGCCGTTCTCTATTACCCATCCTTTTGCGGGGAATGACTGGCCGCGTGCACTTTTCCATCCTTTAGATGAATTACCATCAAACAACAGCTTCCATCCATTGGCCTTTTCATATTGTGTAAGGTTGTTCGGCTTCAGATTAACTACATAAATATTTTTTTCGAATGCTGATGGCTTTACATTTTTTGTTTTCAATCTAATGTTCTTAAAAAAAACTTTTTTGCCCGCGTGCGACTCGTTATTAACGGCATGAACCTGCAATCCAATGAAACCCTCCTTGTCTATTGTGTCCACTACATATGCAACCGGCTTATTATTGAGCCAGGTTTTAGTTTCGTTGCCTATGCATTCTATTTTTAAATGATTGAATGCATCCGGTAAAAATGCATCCTGCGCATTTGTGTTGAGGGTAAGGGGATACAGCCACCCCCTTCTTTGCTCATCATAAATTCCTCCGCTCCATTTGCGCGATGAAGGATCGATCTCTACCTGTCTTCCAAATACCCGGTTGTTAGGAGCATCAAAATGGCTGCGCACCATTACACCTGAATTATTTGCGGTGTCTTCTATTTTAAAATCAACTTCCAGGATGAAATTGGAATAATTCTTTTCTGTCGTTAAAAAAGAATTGCCTGTATTGGCAACCGTTGTACCAACGATCATACCATCCTCTGCAGTAAATGTTGCTTTTCCTCCCAGTACTTTCCAGCCCTTCAATGATTTGCCATCAAAAAGACTGGTGTATTGCGCTTGTACTACACCATAAAAAGCTATTGTCAGAATTAATAGAAAAGCATTTTTTTTCACATTCGGGCGCAACCTGTTTTTCATGTTCATTACTTCGTGATCATTTATTTGTCATAATAATTTTACCGTTTACCACAAGCACATTAGTATAAGCTTTTGCTTCCTTTACTCAATGCTCCTGTTTCTCAGTTTAAGCTGGTCTGGCTGAATACCAGTTGTTATGTTGTAAATGCGCTTACCTTGCGTGTTCCTGCAATATTATTGAAATCCACGGTAATATCATTGCAGAAGGAATTCACAGACATCCTGTTCTTCAATTGTTTCTCATTATTAATCATAATTTTGAGAGTAAGCACAGGTATTACTTTCTCAGGCCGACTTGCCAAAGTGATTATGAGGATGTAGGAGACTTAAGCGTGAGGAAATTAAAGGTTCTTTCAAAATGCATTTGAATATTTAATCTATGAATAAGATCTACCGGATTTTTGCAATGCAGCTGCTGATTTCTTTTCCATTGTTAATGAACGCACAGCATCATGAACATTCAAAAGATGGGAACAAAAAGAACATAGCTGTTGAGCCGCAGCCTTTGCTTGCTAATGCCATGCGAATAAGCGAAGCTTTGAGCTTTGCCGGAAGCTCATTAGCAGATGCTGATCAGAAAAAACTTAAACAGTTGCAGCGACAGAAGCTTTCACAGCAAACCATCCATGACATCCAGAATATACTTGATCCGTATTGCATTGCAAGTGTTGACATCAATCCCGAAGCAAGAGTAAAAGTTGAAAAAGGTAATGCAACATTAAAACTGAACCAGGGAGGCTGGACAAGTTTTCTTGTTAAAGTAATGAACGATGCCGGAGTAACTTCTAAACTTGCTGTTGAAAGTTCTAATGCGATGCTGCCGGTTCACCCTACATCCAATACACCAAAGGTTTTAGATAAGGATGTGATCACTGTCGGGGAATCGGTAAATCGTTTTCTTGATATGAAAATGTACACGGGCCGGCCACTCAGTGCAAATTTGTCGGGTCTTAAACTTGAGTATGCGGTTTTACAGGTTTATAGTAAAGACGCTGGTAAACGAGAGGCGGAAATTTCTTTCAATGTTGGGCAGGGCACACAGGACATAGGTTTCCGGAATGCGGCTCATTTTTTATTCGATATAAAACCATCAGTAAAAGTAAATCTGCAGGTACAGGATGCTGATGGTTCTTCTGCGATGGCATCTTTTACTATTACAGATAGTGTTGAGAGGGGTGAGGGTACATTTTCCAATGTATATCCGCTGCCTTCACGGCGAGTGGCGGCACTGGACGATTATCCTGATTTCTTTTTTCAGAAGCAGGTGTACAGAAAAAACGGTGAGTCTGTTTCTCTTGCTCCCGGTGATTACTTTGTAACCTATACACGTGGCCCTGAATACATTCCGCAAACAAAAAAAATAACCATACCTCATAAGGATTCAGTATCTGTTTCATTCACTTTAAAAAGATGGATCGACCTGGCAAAATACGGATGGTATAGTGCCGATCATCATGTGCATGCTGCTGGCTGCAGCCATTACGATAGTCCTGAAGAAGGTGTTCTTGCACGTGACATGTTCCGGCAATCACTGGGTGAAGACCTTGATGTGTCTGCCGTGTTAACGTGGGGGCCGAGCTGGTATTACCAGAAACAATTTTTTACCGGCATGGACGACTCGATGTCAACTGATAAAAATATTATCCGTTATGATGTAGAAGTGTCCGGATTTCCATCATCACATGCCGGCCACATTGTTTTGCTGAGAATTAAAGAAGATGATTACCCAGGTACAACAAAAATTGAAGAGTGGCCTACCTGGACGTTACCCATATTAAAATGGGCCAAGGATCAGGGCGGTGTTGTAGGATACGCACATTCAGGATGGGGGTTGGATCCAATTGAGCCTACGGATGAATTACCGAATTACGTGCTGCCAAAAATGGATGGTATCGGCGCCAATGAATATGTTGTTGCAGTGACAGAGGGACTCGTGGATTTCTACAGTGCAGGTGATACTTATATAAACAATGAGCTGAACATGTATTATCATACACTTAATTGTGGATTCAAAACCAGGTTAAGTGGTGAAACAGATTTTCCGTGTATATCAGACATCAGGGTAGGTTTAGCGAGAAGCTACTTTAAATCCGATAAAGCAGTGAATTATGATGATTATGTAACAGCCATTAAAAGCGGAAGAAGTTATGTAACTGAAGGCAGGGCACATCTGATCAATTATTCGGTAAATGGTATTGAAACAGGTACCAGCAACAGTGAACTAAAAATGCAGGGAAAGCAAAAATTGAACATTGAAGTAGATGCAGCTGCGTACCTGCCACCTATTAAGGATAGTAATCTCTTCAAGCCCGAATCGAACAGAATATACTGGAGTATCATGTTATCAAGAATAGGCAATACCAGGAAAGTGCCTGTGGAACTCATCGTTAACGGATACCCTGTTGATACGATACACGTGGAGGCTGATGGTAGCATGAGAAAACTGAAGTTTACTTACGAGGCAGACCGTTCTTGCTGGGTGGCGGTCCGGATATTAGGAGCCGCACACACAAATCCTTTTTTTATCAACATCGACGGAAAAAATATCAGTGAGCCGAAAAGTGCAGAATGGTGC
>DATLDR010000072.1:0-21613 GCA_035525775.1 Flavitalea sp. | reverse complement strand
GCATTGCTGCTTCGTTGCTCATGAGAAATTTTTTATAAAATTAATTAGTTTTTCAGGGATGGGTTATCATTTAGCTGCTACAGGCGGCGCTGCTACCTGTGTTGAATCTGCTGTTTGCTTTTTTAAATTTGCAGGATCCTTATCAGGAAACACCTGCAGGTAAGTTGGTTTTTGTGACGCCATCCACAGAATAAACTCTTCAGGCGTTACTACTTTCACAATGCCACGCATAGAATAATGGCCATTGCCACACATCTGGTTGCACGAAAGTTCGTATTCAAATTTATTGTTCTTTGTGATCTTCTTCATTTCCTCTGTTGTATACTTCGGTGTGAAGTACATGGTTGTGGGTGTTCCCGGCACAGCATCCATTTTCATCCTGAAATGAGGCAGTCCAACATCATGTATTACGTCGCGGGAAAAAATATTGATTTTTACCGGCTGCCCTTTTATGAGATATAATGCCTGTGTTGTTACCACATCATCATGAGCGTATTGATCATCCCACAGAATTCCCAGCTGGTTGTTATTACTTTCATCAATATTCTTATAGTACTTTTTACCGTAAACCTTATCTTTTCCCGGATACCTGTACACCCAGTTGAATTGCTTTCCTGTTACTTCTACCTGCAGCGCCTTTTCTGGAGCATTACCCGTTACCTGGTACCAGTAATACAAACCAAACCCAACAAGTACACAAAGTGCTATTGCCGGAACTGTGGTCCACAATATTTCCCAATTTGTATTATGAGGATAGAAGTATGCCTTTCTTTTTTCTGTATACTGGTACTTATATGCGAACCAGAAAAGAAGGATCTGGGTAATGAAGAACACTATACCTGTAATAGCAATAGTAATGAACATCATGTTATCGATCTTCTCTCCATGATCTGATGCTGAAGGGTAAGGCATAAGCGTTTTATGATAATAAAGATCATGGCACCAGTAAATGCCGATAAGTCCCAGTATCAGAAATACAACCATAAGGAATGCATTCACACGGTTGCTTTGTTCAAAGGATTTTTTTTCTCCTTTAAGCACACCTACATATTCACTTGCCTTGGCAATCTGAAATGTGATCAGAAATCCGAGACCAAGTATCGCTAATAATAGAATTGCTGTTGTAGACATGAGATTCAAAAATTTTTACACTACAGGTTTTACCAGGTTTATTGAAATTATGTGTGATGAATAATACTTTCTTTCATGTATGGATGGTTCTTCTGTACCAGCGGATATTTGCTGAATACACGTCCCGCCACCAGCATGATAACTCCAACAAAACCTAAGGCGATACCGAAATCAAATAAATTCATTTCAACATGATCGGGCGCAACACTCGCAAATACCATCTGATAAAAGTCGAGCCAGTGTCCGAATACTATAATTAGTGACATTATCGTAACAGTGGTGTAATTTCTTTTAGAACTTCTTCTCATAAGAATCAAAAACGGCGCAAGGAAGTTGATGATAAAGCTGAGCCAGAATACTCCGGTGTATGCTCCATGTGTACGTGAGTTGAAGTAAATGGTTTCTTCCGGAATGTTTGCATACCAGATCAGCATAAACTGCGAAAACCACAGGTATGCCCAGAAGATAGTGAATGCAAACAGAAATTTCCCAAGGTCATGAATGTGTTCCTTATTTACATAATTGAGGTATCCGATGTTCTTAAGGTACACAACGAAAAGAAGGATCAACGCAATACCGGATACCCATGTACTCGCAAATGTGTACCAGCTGTACATGGTAGAGTACCAGTGTGCATCAATGCTCATCAGCCACATCCATGGTGTGGTTGACATTACAGTAAGTGCAAACCACACAATAAATAAGGCGGCCCATACTGTATTTTTCCAGATGTATCTTTTACCCTGTTCAGTGCTCATCGGACCATTGTCTGCATCGAGGGAAAGCCTTCTTACTTTATATCCAAGTATGCTCCATAAACCAATAGTAAGTATCGACCAGATGATAAAGAAAGGAATATTCAAAAATGGTTTCTTTCCTTTTAAGATAGCATCGTTGTTAACGGTTTCAGCATTAGTCCAGTGATAAATATGCGTTAAATGATCACCGCCAAAAATTATTGCCAGTAGAATGATCAATGTTATTACTCCTATAACCGGCACCGCTGCTGCAATAGCTTCGGGCACCCTTCTGAACGCCATTTGCCATCCACCGTGCGCAAGAATAGTTGCGCAGATAAAGAACATGGATGCATTCGTGATCAGTAAAAAGTAAACGCTGTTCTGTAAAAGTGTTGCCCAGAAACGTGTTTTGTGATGAATATCATCTCCGGTGCCATATATAAGATAACCAACGATGAGGGCCAGTATTCCTACTCCAATCAATCCGTACGACCAGTTTTTATATCTGCCGGGAACCTCGAATTTTTCTTTACTTATCATGCTCAACATTTTTACTTTACTGTAACCTTGTTATTTTTTACTGATGATGAATCTGCGCCAGTAGCTGTTGAATCTGCTGTTGCAGGTGCTCCACCCCCATTTGCTTCTTCCTGTTTCAAATTAATATACTGTATTACCATCCACCTCTGCTTCGTATTCAGTTGCGGGCCATATGGTCCCATCTGACCTTTGCCATAAGTAATAGAATAAAACATTTGTCCGTCAGGCATATTTTTTACTACCGGATCAGTAACCAGATTCTTTGGCGCCGCTGCGAATGGTCCGTTTCCTCCATTATATAAGGGCCCGTTACCATCAAGCTTAGTACCATGACAGATTCCGCAGTTCACCATGTATAATCTTTGCGCTTCACTCATATCCTTCGCATTCAGTGAAGGAACAGGATTCACAATTTGTCGCGCAAGAACATAGTTTGTAGAGTCACCTGCTTTGTCTTTAGAAATCGGAAAGGGAAATACATCTCCTCTTTTTATAGTACCCGGAACAGGCATTCTGGTATAATTAATTCCGTGTGAATCGAGGTTCGAGGTGTTTGCATATGTTTCGTATGCACGGCTATACGCCATGTCTGGCATGTATTCCCTTCCAGGATTTCTTTTTACATCAGAACAACTGACTGCTGCTAGAGTGAGAACCGCAACTGATATGATCGATACTTTTTTCATCCTCTGATAATATTTTTAATGAGATGGTTCCCTTGATGCACCTAGCTTTTGTTCCTTATCGTACCTGCCTAACCACCAGCCGGGTTCCGCCACCTGAATATTTATTTCACTTGCGCCCAGACTTGTGAGAAAATCGCTTGCCTGAGATTCGCCGTTGTTTGATGTGATATCTAATACCATTACAAATTTGTCGTCCGTTGCCCGTGGATGAAAATGATGCTTGCGAACAAAAGGCGCCAGCTGACACACATAACAGAATGTAAGCACCATTCCTACAGCAGAAAGCAACACTGTAAATTCGAACATGATCGGGATCCATGCAGGCAATGCAAAATGGGGCTTACCTCCGATATTTAACGGCCAGTCTTTTGTAAACACCCACGTCATGAATGCAAGCGCGAGCGATGTACCTGTAATACCGTAAATAAATCCTGCAGTATGGATACTTGTGTCGCGAAGTCCCATTTCCCGGTCGAGTCCATGCAACGGAAATGGAGTATATACATCGTGAAGCCTGTACCCCGATTTTCTCACTTTTCTTACCGCATTGACCAGGTTGCCCTCGTCTTCAAAAACACCTACAACAAATTTTTTAAAAGCCATTTCAACTAAATTGAAAATTCTGAATTTAATTAATGATGCGCCGCATGTGCTTCCGCATACACTTCATCGGTTTGTTTCAATTCTACAATGTCCATCCTGTCTTTGTATGATTCTCCTGATCTTTTCAGGATATGCTTGATTTCTGCAATGGCAATCACCGGGAAGAATTTCGAAAACAGGAAGTAACAGGTAAAGAATAACCCGAATGTTCCGAGATAAAATCCCACCTCCCATATGGTAGGCCTGTAATATGTAGCCCAGCTGCTTGGCAGATAGTCGCGGTAAATTGATGTAACGATGATCACAAAACGTTCGAACCACATTCCTATGTTAACGATTACGGACATGAAGAAGGTAACGGTGATGTTTCTTCTCATTTTTCTGAACCAGAAAATCTGTGGCGAAAGCACGTTACAGCTCATCATTATATAATAGCTCCACCCATAAGGACTGAATGGATTAGCCCGGTTTTCCATAAATGCCCACATTTCATATGGATTCTGTCCATACCATGCAACAAACAATTCAGTCAGATAAGCTATACCTACTATTGATCCTGTCAGAACAATAACTTTGTTCATCACTTCAATGTGCTCGACAGTGATGTATTCTTCCAGGCTCAAAACTTTTCTGGTAACCAGCAATAGTGTTTGCACCATGGCGAACCCTGAGAAAATAGCACCGGCAACAAAGTATGGCGGGAAGATAGTCGTATGCCATCCAGGTATTACAGAAGTGGCGAAGTCGAACGATACCACTGTATGCACAGAAAGTACGAGCGGCGTGCTTAAGCCTGCGAGAACCAGAGAAAGACTTTCATGTCGCTGCCAGTGTTTTGTAGAACCTGTCCAGCCAAAAGATAACAGGCCATACATATATTTTCTCCATTTCAATTTCGCCCTGTCGCGCACGGTTGCGAGGTCGGGTAGCAATCCTGTGTACCAGAATAATAATGAAACGGTGAAGTAAGTAGATATCGCGAACACATCCCACAGCAATGGTGAATTGAAGTTCACCCATAATGGTCCGCGTGTATTAGGATAAGGAAGTACGAAGAACGCCATCCATACACGGCCCATGTGCCAGATAGGAAATTGTCCTGCACACATTACTGCAAATATTGTCATCGCTTCAGCAGCCCGGTTAACACCGGTTCTCCATCCCTGTCTAAAAAGCAGAAGGATCGCTGAGATGAGTGTTCCGGCATGACCAATACCCACCCACCAAACGAAGTTGGTGATATCCCATCCCCAACCCACTGTTTTGTGCAGGTTCCATTGCCCTGTACCATACACCACTTCACGATAAACGGAATACACTCCGAATAATAAAAGGGCTACTGATGTCAGGAAACCGATCCACCACAGACGGCTTGGCTGCAACTCTATCGGGCGAACGATATCTTCGGTTACCTTGTGATAATCTTTGGCGCCTTTTACGAGCGGTGGTCTTACCTGCGATTCATATTTTAATGCCATAGTATAGAACTTTGTACGTACCTCGTATTTCTGTTTAACAACTCAAATTATATTAATGTGCTGCCGGCTCATGACCAGTAGGCACATTGTGTTCTTTTGTTTCATCTGTTAAATCATCACCTGCATCCGGAGAATTCCTTACTCTCGCCAGATAACTCACACTCGGTAATGTGTGCAATTGTTCCAGTACGAAGAACAACCTGTTCTTCCCTTCACTTCTCACTTTATTGATGGCACTCGTACTGTTGTTTATATTTCCAAATTCGATCGCATTTGCAGGACAGGCCTGAGCGCAAGCTACACTTGAGTCACTTTCTGCAAGAGCACGGTTTTCTTTTTTAGCTTTTAATTTTCCTTCCTGCTGGCGCTGGATACAGAAAGAGCATTTTTCCATCACACCGCGGCTGCGTACAGTTACATCAGGATTCAGCACCATTCTTGTCAGGTCGTCATTCATCATGAATACTGCTTCATTCAATGCACCTGTTCCTTTTTTTGGCTGGTTGTCCTCAAAGCTGTCAGCTCCTGTGTAATCGGCCCAGTTGAAACGGCGTACTTTATACGGGCAGTTGTTCGCGCAATATCTTGTGCCGATACAGCGGTTATAGATCATTTGGTTAATGCCTTCGCTGCTGTGTGTTGTTGCGGCTACAGGACAAACATTCTCGCATGGAGCATTGTCGCAATGCTGACAGAGCATCGGCTGAAAAATAGTTTGTATTGAATCAGGATCGTTAGGATTTCCGGTGAAATACCTGTCTATACGCATCCAGTGCATATCGTGATATCTCAGCACTTCATTCTTACCTACAACCGGCACATTGTTTTCAGCATTGCAGGCAACAACACATGCACCGCATCCGAAGCATGCATTAAGATCAATTGACATACCCCATTTTGCACCTGGCCTGTCGTACACCGGGTAAGGCGACCCTGCTTCTTCAAAATCTTTAAGACCACCCCATGGTTTCAGTTCTTTTGCTCTTTCATCAATGATCGCTGTCGGGTGAGCTTTGTATTCGTCATACGTAATTTCCTGCACTACATTACGTCTTCCCTCATATGAATTATGCGTCTGGTTTTGTGCAACTTTAAAAGTTCCATCAGCTTTGCTAATCGTTACGCCTGTATTGAACCTGTCAACTGTTGCTCCATTATATACTGCGAACGGTATAACATTTTTGCCTGCACCACTCGCTGCACGACCTATTTTTCTTGCAGTTGATGATTCGTCGTTGCCCGCGCTAGCTCTTCCATATCCAAGAGCAATTGCGATTGTATCGTCGTTCATTCCGGGTATGATGAGTGCGGGAAGAACAACCTCTTTGTTTCCGGCTTTTACTGAAACTGTTGGCTTATCGGTGTGCACTTCATATTCGTCGGAGTCTCTTTGTTTCGCTAAGTCAATTCCCAGTACTTCACGTCCGAATTTAGGAGACACCATTACATAGTTGTCCCAGCATGCTTTTGTTATCGGGTCGGGAAGTTCCTGCAGCCATGGATTGTTTGCGTGACGTCCATCGCCCATGGCAACATTTTCATATAATACAAGTTCCACAGCACCTGGTTTTTGTGCAGTGGCAACGGCTGTAGCCGCAGCGGCAACACCGCCTCCATTGTATCCGCCTGTTGCGGCTTTTGCTGCTGGTGCTGCTGGTGAATCTATCACACCATCCTGCAGTGCCTTTGTGTAATTATCAGCGCTCCCTGTTTTCGTTGTCCAGAAATTTCTGAAATATGCTTCGTATGATGTTGTATTTCCAGACCATTTCAATAGCGAATCCTGGTATTGCCTCGTCAAAAAAAGCGGAGAGATGGTAGGTTGCATCATGCTTACCTGACCTGAATACGCTTCTGCATCACCCCAGCTTTCAAGAAAATGATGAACAGGCGCAATGTATTTGCAAAGTTCCGCAGTTTCATCCTGCTTGTAGCTTAATGCAACAGACGTCTTTACTTTTTTAAGCGCGTCTGTAAAGCGCTTTGCATCTAGATAATTATACGCTGGGTTCACATCATTGATAATAATTGAACCAACCCTGCCTGCTTCCATGTCTGCAACAAGCGCAGCAAATTCAGAATCAAGACCTTGTTTTGTCTGATTCAATACGCTCCAGTCAATTGTTTTACCATTTGTGCCAATTGCTTCGTTAATTGCATTTACAAGTGTCTGCACAGCAGGATTGTTACTTCCGCATACAACAAGTGCGGCACCACCGGCAGCCTTAAGATCTTTTGCCGCCTTTTCAATTCCGGCTTTGAGTTTTGCATTTGATATTCCTGATGCGGCGCCGCTGTTCACTGCATTGAGTAATGCAGAAGCTACGGCTCCGGTTTCCGATGGCTTATGGGTAAACCTTTCATCTGCGCTTGCACCTGTCATGCTCATGATACTTTCAAACTGGTAGAACTTGCTCATTTCCGGTTGAGATGAGCTGAGCTTTCTAGTTGAAGCAAATGCGCGCTGGAATGTTATCGGGTCGAGCCATGTGCCGAGGAAATCAGCTCCCAGGCTAACTACTACTTTCGCTTTTTCAAAATGATATGAAGGGATAGCCCTTTTTCCGTATGATGATTCATTTGCAATCAGCATTCCGCTGTACGAAATAGCATCGTATTGAACGTGTCGTGCACCCGGATACTTTGAAATGAATTCAGATAACACCTGTTTTGCTGATGGTGATGTTATGGTGCTGCTAAGGAAAACGATAGGTCCGGATGAAGCTAAAGCTGCAGTTACCATTTTGTCGAGCTGCTCCCATGAAACGGCATTACCGTTAGCCATTGGAAAACGTTGGCGCGACGTATCGTAAAGGTCGAGTACAGATGCCTGCACCCTTGCTGAAGTTCCTCCTTTGGTATAAGCAGATAATGTGTTCCCTTCAATTTTAATCGGACGGCCATCTCTCACTTTAGCAACAATCGGTACAGATTCACCGTCACTAACATAAGTGGTGGCATAATAATCTGCAATACCCGGTACAAAGTTTTCTGGTTTGTTTACAAATGGAATTGCTTTCCTTACTGGTGTTTCACAGCTTGCTGCAAGTGCGGCTGCTGCAGTACTGAACCCGAGATATTTCAAAAAATCTCTTCTAGACGCACCGGAACCTTCCACTTCCCTGCCTGCATCAGGATTTACAGATGGTAGTTCTTCCCTGAATTCATCAGCCGACAGTTTTTTATGCTGTTCACTCTCGTTATACTCTGAAAAACTCTGCCAATATTTTTTGTTCGCCATATATTTTTTTTTGCCACGAAACCCCCGAGGAGTTAGAAGTAAGAAGAAGTATTATTAATAGTGACATTTCTGACATTCAGTTCCACCAATGTCGCTTACCGTTACGCTATCTCTGAGACCACGTGTGATCTCATCATGATATTTTTCATAAATACTGTAGAACTGGTTCCCTTTTGTTCCTGATGAATCAACAAAATTCACTTTTGTTTCCCTGTGACAGTTAACACACCAACCCATGCTCAGCTCAGCGAATTGTTTTACTTCATCCATTTTTTGAATCTCGCCATGGCAGGTCTGACATTGTACCTGTCCTGCTACTGTATGCTGCGAGTGGTTGAAATAAACATGATCAGGAAGATTATGGATCCTTACCCATTCAACGGGTTTTCCTTCACCGCTATAAGTACGTGAAGCGGGGTCCCATCCGGTGTGCTCATATATTTTATGTATTTCAGCAGTACCATCTACCTCGCTTCCGTCTGCCCTGAATAATTGTTCACCTGAATATTCATTAATTGTCATATGACAATTCATACACGTATTCAATGAAGGGATATTTGCCTGCTTGCCTTCCAGTGCTCCGCTATGACAATAAAGACAGCTGATCTGATTTTTGCCGGCGTGAACTTTATGAGAATAAAATATAGGTTGGTCGGGCTCATATCCCTTTGTTCTGCCGAGATTGACCGCCCCTTTAACTACAAAATAACCGCCAATCACAAATAATATTAAAGTAAGGAGCGTGATATAACTTTTATTTCTGTAGAACGGAATCGGCTCATGCGCGGGTACTCCTTCTTTGTCATCTGCAAGTTTTTTTAAATTGGAGTTTACCTGCAGCATGATCAGCGCCACCACTCCAAGTATTAATGTTAGTATTCCATAAAGTATAGAACTATCGCTATCATCGGTTTTCACACCTTCAGCGGTCGGGCCAGAAGAGGGACTTTGTGTTTGTGAACTCGCTTTATTAATATAGGCAACAACAGCATCGATCTCTTTCTCTGATAGCTGGGGAAATGCAGCCATCATTACACCACCAAACTGTTGCTTAAGCCCCTGTGTATAGGGATCCGTCTGCATAAACTTGGCAGGATTATGCACCCAGGCATATAATTTTTTTCTGTCGCTCCATGGACCACGTGATTCAACACCCGCTAATTTCGGACCGGTCAGATCTTTCTGTACCGCATGGCAGGATGCGCAGTTTGCCTGAAAAATTGCAGCACCATCCTGGGCAATTAATTTAGTTCCGGTTGATAAGAATATTATTAGTAAAAGCTGAAAGAGAGTCTTAACACCTGTTCTTTGGTCATTCATATCAGTTGAATCTGATTCAATTATGTGGAAAAATCTCCGGCAATTGGCTGCAAAAATAAGTCAGTCTTTTAACATTATATCAACATGCGAAAAATATTTTTGAAGCAATATTTAATTGGCTTTCAATGAATTCAATAAAACACGCTGAACATACATTTTACGATTGTCATATCATTGTCAAGGAATTTTCATTCGATATTTCCATTAGTTTTGGTCATGACGAGGATCGCGATTTTCGCTTCGGGAGCGGGCTCAAATGCCGCCAGGATCATAGAATATTTCCGTAATAGTGAAAAAACAGTTGTTGCACTCATTGTATCCAACAACCCTTCAGCAGGCGTCCTGAACATTGCAGCAAAACAAAATATTCCATCCCTTCTAATTGAAAAGGAACAGTATTTCCGTGGCGACGCCTATGTGCCATATCTCAAATCAAAGAATATAGACTTCATTGTGCTTGCCGGGTTCCTGTGGAAAATACCTTCCGCCGTTCTCCTCGCTTATCCTAACTCCATTATCAATTTACACCCGGCACTTCTGCCTTCTTATGGCGGAAAAGGAATGTATGGAATGAACGTGCATGCTGCAGTTTTACAATCAGGTGACAGGGAAAGCGGCATTACCATCCATTATGTGGATGAACACTACGATAATGGCGATATTATTTTCCAGCACAAATGCCCCGTCTTACCTTCCGATACACCCGAAACACTGGCAGAAAAAATACATAAACTGGAACATCAGCATTTTCCCAAAGTAATTGACCAGGTATTGAGCCTGCGGAATCCATGAACAGAACGTCTAATATCTATATGGTTAAATGGTTGTTTTCACTTCTGCTTTTTATTACCGCCTGCCCCTGTGTTGCACAGATACGTGTTTCCGGAAAAGTATATGACATTTCAAAATACAGGCCCCTTGAAGCGGTCAGCGTTCTAACAACATCAGGTTCGGGAACAGTATCCGATTCCTTAGGCCGTTATTCTATTATTGTAAAGGAAACGGATTCAATCTGGTTCTCCTATCTCAACAGGCCTACGCCTAAATACCCCGTCAGGTCAATACTCAATTACCAGAATTTTGAAATCTCGCTGCATGTAAATTCCACCGAACTTAAGGAAGTTAAAATAATGCCCCGTAATTATCGGCTTGATTCGATACAAAACAGGAACGAGTATGCAAAAGCTTTTAATTTTCATAAGCCGGGCTTTGGAACTTCCATCAATCCCGGACCAGGTGGAGGCGTAGGACTGGACATTGGAGAACTGGTTCATATGTTCCAGTTCAGGAGAAACAAGCGAATGCTTGCTTTTCAGGAAAGGCTATTACAGGAAGAAGAAGACAACTACATTGATCACCGCTTCAGTCGCGCATTGATCATAAAATTAACCGGCCTGCATGGTGACCCACTCAATAATTTTATTAAAATATACAGGCCTGCGATAGAGTTTGTTGAAACAAGCTCTGATTATGAATTCCAGGATTATATAAAAAAATGTTTCAGTCATTACCAGCGATATCAGAACTTACGCAAAGAACTGGAAGGCAAATAATAAATGAATTATGAAAACAAACTTACTTTTCATTCTATTACTGATTACATTTTTTAATGCTGAATCGCAGCAAAAACTTACAGAAGCGGCCCCTGAAACACAAAAATTTTCTCGGGAAAGATTGCAGCGTATTGACAATATGATAAAAAAATATATCGATGATGGTAAGGTGAATGGCGCAACCGCCCTTATAGCCAGAAATGGAAAAATTGTGTATTACCGCGGCTTCGGTTTTGATGACAAAGAGAATAAAAAGCCGATGAAGCGCGATGCGATCTTCCGTATTGCATCCCAAACAAAAGCTATTACCAGTACAGCAGTGATGATGCTTTATGAAGAAGGTAAATTTTTGCTCGATGACCCTATTTCTAAATATATACACTCATTTAAAAATCCCCAGGTACTAGATAAATTCAATGAGGCGGATTCAACCTACACTACCGTACCTGCGAAAAGAGAAGTAACTGTCAGAGATTTGCTCACGCATACATCAGGTATCGCTTATGCGCAGATCGGCTCACCAGAAAGTAATGCTATCTATGCTAAAAACAATATCCGGTCATTTTACGGCCAGGGTTCGCGATCACTTGCAGAAGACATCCAGAAACTTGGAACGTTGCCACTTATGCATCACCCGGGTGAAAAATTTACTTATGGATTAAACACCGATGTGCTTGGCTACCTTGTTGAAGTAGTTTCTGAAATGCCACTTGATGATTTTTTCAGGAAAAAAATATTTGAACCGTTGGGCATGAAGGATACTTACTTTTATATTCCTGCTGACAAACAAAACCGCCTGGTCACCACTTACTATCCCGACTCGACAGGAAAGCTGCTGAAGCTCCCTGATGAATATAATGATAACGGACAGATCAAAATAAACTTTCCGAAAACGAATAGCACTTATTTTTCAGGTGGCGCCGGTCTTTCTTCTACCGTATATGATTATGCGATATTTTTACAAATGATATTGAACGGCGGTGAATACGATGGAAAGAGGATACTTTCAAGAAATACTGTCAGGATGATGACCATGAATCAACTTGGCAATATCACCATCGACGATAATAATGCTTTTGGTTTAGGATTCAGTGTAGTAACAAATGATAGCAGTGGCAAAGATCCCTCACAATCCGGCACTTTTAGCTGGGGCGGTATATATTCAACAGATTATTGGGCAGACCCTAAAGAAAAAATTGTAGGACTGATTTTCAAACAAATGTGGAACGACCCCGCCTCAGAATCAAACAGGAAGTTCAGGGTGATGACTTATGCAGCGCTTACTGATTAATTTTCAGTATTCAAGCAGCCGCTGAATATATTCACCCATTCGCGATTTGGCTAGGAAATTATTTTCAAGAACCGAATTAAAAGGTACCGGTGTATCGAGTGATGCGCATCGCATAACAGGAGCATCCAGATGATCGAAGCAATGCTCGCCAATCCATGCGGCAATCTCTCCTCCAATTCCACCGGTGAGAGTATCTTCATGTAATACCAAAACTTTTCCTGTTCTGATCACCGATGAGCGTATGGCTTCATAGTCCAGCGGCAGCAATGTACGGAGGTCCAGTATATCTAATGATAAATGCTGGTTTTGCTTACCATATTCGAGTGCCCAGTGAACGCCACTACCATAGGTAATAATAGAAATTTCATCGCCTTCTTCTATCAGGTTTGCTTTACCGATCTCTATCTCATAATACTCAACAGGCACATGATCGCCAATGCTTCTGTATAATGCCTTATGTTCAAAAAACATTACTGGATTAGGATCATTTACCGAAGCTATCAACAGTCCCTTCGCATCGAATGCTGTTGAAGGATATACTACTTTCAGTCCTGGGGTATGCGTAAACCACGCTTCATTGCTTTGTGAGTGAAATGGTCCTGCTCCTAACCCGCCACCAGCGGGCATTCGTATCACAACATCAGCTTCCTGTGCCCATCTGTAATGGATCTTTGCAAGATTATTGACGATCTGTGTAAAGCCTGAAGTAACGAAATCTGCGAACTGCATTTCAACAACGGATTTTTGTCCGCAGATACTCAAACCTAATGCAGTACCGATAATGCCGCTTTCACAAAGAGGAGTATTTCTTACCCTCTCTTTGCCGAACACATCACAAAATCCTTCCGTTATTTTGAATGCACCACCATATTCAGCAATGTCCTGGCCCATTAATATAAGATCATCATGCGCCATCATACTTTGATGCAATCCTTCTTTCAATGCATCAATGTACCTCAGTTCACCATTACTTTGTCGTACCGGTGCAATGTTTGCAAATGAATAATTGCTCCTCGACGCATAAATATCATGCAGCTCATTACGATTGTCTGCTATAACATTTTCGTGCGCAAGCCCTTCTTCGAGTTCAGAATCTATATAATGTTGAAGCTCTTCAGTCAAATGTTCTGACAACTGTTCGTTAAGTACTTCTTCTTTTATCAAAAATTCACGGAACCTGACAACAGGATCTTTCTTTTCCCATATCTCAAACAGGTATTTAGGAATATATTTTGTTCCGCTTGCTTCTTCATGACCACGCATTCTGAAAGTTGTGCACTCTACCAGGTAAGGCTTCTGCTTTTTCAGGCAGTATTCTTTTATGCCTCTGATAGTATCATACACCGATAATATATTGTTGCCATCAATTTTCACTCCATCCATCCCATAACCTCTGGCACGGTCAATAAGACTGTCGCAGCGGTATTGTTCTTCAACCGGAGTACTTAAAGCATAGCCATTATTCTCAATAATGAATATCACAGGGAGATCCCATACAGAAGCTATGTTAAGCGCTTCGTGGAAATCTCCTTCACTTGTTCCACCTTCACCGGTGAACGCTACGGTTATTTTATTCTGAGAACGTATTTTGTGTGACAAGGAAACGCCATTTGCAATGGCAAGCTGCGGACCGAGGTGAGAAATCATTCCGCATATATGGTGTTCTTTACTTCCGAAGTGAAAGCTTCTTTCACGACCCTTGCTGTATCCGTCTACCTGTCCCTGCCATTGCTTCATTAATTTTTTAAGAGGCATATTGCGTGAAGTAAATACGCCAAGATTCCTGTGGAGGGGAAATATCCATTCATCTTCATCAAGAGCGAGCGTTGCACCTACTGAGATCGCTTCCTGTCCAATGCCACTGAACCATTTGCTTATTCTTCCCTGCCTGAGTAACAGAAGCATTTTATCTTCTATCATCCGTGGCAACAACAAACTTTTGTACAAGTGAAGAAGTTGCTCGTCAGACAGATCCTTGCGGTCAAAATGCATAATCTCGGTTCTATTATCTCAATTTAGATCACTACCAGTTCATAAAATTCATCCGGAACCAGGTATTTTTTTGCCAGGTGCTGAAGCTCTTCGGCGGATATTGTTTTTATCGTATTGATTGCGCTGTAGAAATAATTTTCATCAAGATTGTTCAGCACAAGATTTTTCCATCTTCCCAACACCTGGAAAGGGCCATCAAGTTCCCCAAGTATAGATCCGATCATGAAGTTGCGTGTCATCTTCAATTCCTCTTCATCAATTAACTCCTCGCGCAACTCTTTCATTTCTTCGTACACTTCATGCACTGTAGCCTCGCTTACATCCCTGCCTGCTTCTGTGCTTATCATCCAGCCCCCGTCATGAATATGATTCAGAAGATAACTGTAAATACCATAAGTGTACCCTTTGTCCTCCCTGATATTTCCCATCAGTCTCGATCCAAAAAATCCACCGTAAATATTATTCAGCACCATCACTTTCTGAAAATCGGGATGATGCCTGTTTGGAAAATGTCTTGCAATTCTTATCGCAGCCTGTACACCCTGTGCATCATTGATAATCTGTTGCTTTTTAACTGCAGCAGGCTGCATGCTGTACATGATATTCTTACCCGCGCCTGAATGATTTTTCAGCGGCAGACTGCCAAACGACCGCTCGAGCATGTCAATAATATTCGCCGGTAATTTGCCTGCCACAAATATTACACAATGGCCATTCTTATAATACCGGTCATAAAACTGTGTAAGATCGCTTCGCAGCAATTTAGAATAATCCTCGAGGTTACTATATGCGCCATAAGGATGCTTTTCTCCGTAAAGATTTGCATCTATAACCCGTGATGCAACAAACTCGCATTTTTGCAGATTTACCTGCAGCTTCTGTTTTGAATTCTGCACATAAATATCCAGTTCCTTATCAGGAAAAATGCTGTCCGAAATAATTTCAGCTACAACAGGTATCAGTTCGTCTACATGTTTGTTTAAAGTGTGCAGTACTATCTCCGAAGTTTCGTTGTAGCAATGCCTGCTTAAATAGGCACCATAAAATTCAAAGTGTTCATTTAGTTCAAATGCCGATTTTCCTGAAGTGCCATTTTTAAGAAGATGGTTGGTTGCGGCAGCAACGGTTTTCTTTTGTTCATAACAGTTGCCGGCATAAAAAACCCAATCGATCATCATTGTATCTTCACTGCCCATATTCAGCATGTACACCTGAACGCCATTCGATAGTGTTTTAACCTCGCATGTAGGGAGTACTATATTGAAATCAACCGGATCTTTGATAGGAGGTGGCTCCGTTCTATTTAACTTATCTCTCCTGCTTTCTGTGCTTATCATCAGTTTTCGCTATAATAATGTAGTGTGTTCGAATTGTTTTCATCAAAAATTTTCCTGGTGTAATTCATTACATCGTCATCTGTAACGGCAAAGTATTTATCACGGTCACTATTGAAAAGTGCAGCATCGCCTAATAGTTCATAAAAAGCAAGATTATTAGCTCTTGTCATTACGCTCATATCTTCGAATGCTATAGCAGACTCAGTTTTATTTTTAATCTTCGCGAGTTCCTTTGGTGAAATCTTTTCGTTTTTCAGTTTATCCAATTCTTCATCAACAGCATCTTCAGCATCTCTCATGCTTACGCCTTTTACAAGCTTACCTTCTATGGCTAGCAAACCATTATCGATGGTACCAAACTGGTAGCATTCGATATTGCTGAACAGTTGTTTTTCTTTTATCAGTTTCTGGAATAAACGCGATGAATTTCCACCACCAAGAACTTCAGTAATAAGATCTGCAACGTAATAACCATGGTCCAGACGCTTATCCATGTGCCAGCATTTATATAATGCATCGAGTGGAACATTTGCTTTCACTTCCATTTTACGCGCTCCCTGCTGCTTTGGTTCAGGTTTGATATTCCGGATATACCTGACACCACCCGGAATACTGCCAAACCATTTTTCAGCGAGAACTTTTACCTGATCGGTTTTTATATTGCCCGCTATTACGAGTATAGCATTCGCAGGATTATAATGTTTGAAGAAAAAATTCTCTACATCATTAAGTGCGGCGTTTTCAATATGGCTAAGTTCTTTTCCTATTGTCATCCAGCGGTAAGGATGTTCTGTATAAGCCATTTCGCGCAACTTGAACCACACATCACCGTATGGTTTATTGATGTAGTGTTCTTTGAACTCTTCAGAAACGACCTTGCGCTGAACATCAAGGCTTTTTTCACTGAATGCAAGAGAAAGCATTCTGTCGCTTTCGAGCCATAATGCTGTTTCAATATTCTCAGCCGGAAGCTGTATGTAATAATTGGTTACATCATTGCTGGTGTAAGCATTGTTTTCGCCACCAGCCATATTAAGGGGTGTTTCAAAATCTGTTATGTTGACGCTGCCGCCAAACATAAGGTGCTCAAAAAGATGAGCGAAGCCAGTTCTCGAAGGATCTTCGTCTCTCGCGCCAACATCATACATAACGTTTACAACAGCCATTGGTGTGGAGGCATCTTCATGTACTATCACCTTCAATCCGTTTCCAAGTGTAAACCGGTTAAATTGTAGCATAAGGGCTGCAAATTAACCATAAATTATTTCATCAGGTTCATCACTTTCAATGTAGCAATAACAGGCTCTCCACCCCTGCTAACCAGTATTTTAACCTTTTCACCTGGGGTCTGCATAAGGTTTTTGTACTCCTGAATGTTCTTGTCAAAATTATTCTGTACTGCCATGATCACATCATCTTGTTTAAGACCTGCTTTTTCTGCAGGCGAACCTTTCATTACATCAAGTATACGGATCTCTCCGTCAACAAAATACATTCCCAGCCCTGTATAAGAATAATCAAAAGGATCCCTGAAATGCGAATTAGGAGTAAGATGAATGTCACGTGTGCTGTAATTGATAATCAGGTTGAACCGTCTTAAAAGGTCATTGCCAATGAGGCCGCCGAGGTATGGGTATGATGTAATGTTATATTCATCTGTAAAAATGTATGAAGGAACATTTCTGAATTTGTACGGCCCGAATTTAAACTGCCTTAGTACACCCTGCTTCATGGGTGTTTTACCGCCAAGCCCTTCAGCCTGCGAATAGTACCACCGGCTTTTGGAACGCAGTATCACACTGTCTTCCACAAAATCAGACGAAAGCAGCAGGCACATGCCGGCGCCTGTATCAAAATAGAATCTTCCGTTTACTTCTTCCACATCTTTCACTGTAGCGGTTGCCACCGGAATATTTACAAGAATAGGTTTCATAAGGAACCCGCCACGAGGATATTTTATCCGCCCTCTCGTATGGATGGAAAGTTTAAGGCTATCGTAATTTATTTTTATAATGTATCGCGAAATAAAACTGTAACCGATGATCCCATCGATTTTTTCACCATACACACTTGATAAAATATCATAATCATTAATGTGGAAGTTGAGACTGTCAACACTAAGACCAGGAAGATGAAGAGTATGATCGTAAGCAAATTTTACTTTTCTGATTCCTGCAATTCCGCGTATCGTGCGGTCGCTTTCTTTTGTAGGTACTTTCAAACGGGCCGCTGTTCCCGAATCTAGTGAAATGCCGCCGCTTCCTGTATCAAAGATGAAGTTGAGTGAATCTGGGAAATTGCTCACCTTCGCCTTAAAAGTAACGATCCCCCCCGTCAGCAGCCTGAAAGGAAATCTGGTGATCAATACTGATGGGGATGGAACAAATTCTTCCTGGGCCCTGGCCACCATTACTGTGAATACAAGGATGAGGGCAATTAATTTTCTGGGGGGCATGCAAGCAGTTAATTTGGCTCTCTTAAGTTACTACTTTTGCAGCATGAAGCTGGAACACCTTTACCAACGTGCCCTTGATTTTGAATTTTTGTCAGAAGATGAAGGTGTGTTTCTTTTCGAAAATGCACCGCTTACAGAACTGATGTATGTTGCTGATGAGCTTCGGAAAAAACAGGTACCGCATGGAAAAGTCACCTGGATCATCGACCGGAATGTAAACACCACCAATGTTTGCATTGCAAATTGCAAATTTTGTAATTTTTACAGGATCCCGGGCCACGCTGAAGCATACGTCACTGATATTGATACTTATAAGACTAAAATCGAGGAAACTTTCCGGTTTGGAGGTGAGCAGCTTTTATTACAGGGCGGCCATCATCCTGACCTCGGACTTTCATTTTATACAACGCTATTCCGGCAGTTGAAAGAATTATATCCTCACCTTAAGCTTCATGCTTTGGGACCACCGGAAGTTGCCCATATAACAAAGCTCGAAAAGTCAACTCATACCGAAGTGCTCAGGGCACTGAAGAAAGCCGGTCTCGACTCATTACCCGGTGCCGGCGCAGAAATCTTAAACGATCGTGTAAGAAGGCTTATTTCAAAAGGGAAATGTGGTGCACAGGAGTGGCTCGATATTATGCATTTAGCGCATAATGAAGGTCTAACTACCTCAGCTACAATGATGTTTGGTCATGTTGAAACCATTCGTGAACGTTTTGAGCATCTAACAAATATCCGTGAAGTACAATCCCGTAAACCGGAGGGGGCAAAAGGATTTCTTGCCTTCATTCCATGGACTTTTCAGGATGTAGATACACTGCTTGCAAGGATAAGGGGCGTACATAACCTAACAACACCGGAAGAATACATCAGAATGATCGCAATGAGCCGGATCATGCTGCCGAATGTTAAAAATATTCAGGCATCCTGGCTAACGGTAGGAAAAGAAACTGCCCAGTTATCCCTGCAAGCCGGCGCAAACGACTTTGGAAGCATAATGATTGAAGAAAATGTGGTCAGCTCCGCAGGAGCACCCCACCGTTTCACATATAAGAGCATACAAAAAGCAATAAAGGAAGCCGGTTTTGAACCTCAGTTGAGGAACCAGCAATATGAGTTCAGGAAAATCCCGGAATTAATTGAAGAACAATTAATTAATTACTAACAATACAATAGAAAAGCAGGTTTTGAGTTATTGGTATAGTAAATCCTATTCGAATAACCATGAATACCTCTTTCCGGAAGCTTATCCGTATTGCTATTATTCTGATTTCTCTTATTATTCTCTTTAATTTTTTCGGTTACTTCGTGATCAGGTCAAAATCTGAAGAGAACGAAAAGAAATCTTACCTGGTTGGCCTGGCTGCAAAGCAGCAGATGTTGAGCGAGTCGATTATCAAAGACGCAGTGCTTCTACTCACCCTTTCTGGCACAGAAAATACTACCGAGACATTTAAAATAAATCTGAATCGCGATGTGGCTGAATTCAGTAAAAACAGTAACATACTTAGCGGCGAAATAACACCTGAAGGTGAAACAGCAAATACAAATAGCTTTGAAATAAAAAAAATTCTTGCAAAATCTGAAACTTACATAAAAAGCCTTGTTGCGGTTGGAAATGAAATAGCGACAGCTGATTCAATGCTGCTCGCTATCAACAACAAACTTTATCTGCACCAACTGATCTATAATGAAAGCAGGCTGACTCCTTTAATGGAAGATCTCAATAACACTTTGCGTAAAGAGATGGAACAGCAGTCAAACGACACTTCCAATATCAATACGGGAAAGCTTGTTTCACTTGTGGTAGCATTGATATTCCTGGGAGTAATGGTGCTTGAACCGCTTTTCAAATCAAATTTGCGAAATCTTCAGGAATTACAGACAGCAAGAAACAAACTGCTGAAAGAACAGAAATATCTCGCATCCATCTTAAGCTCACAGACCAATTACCTTGTAAGGATTGACCGGCAGGGTAATTTTACATTTACAAATGCCGAATTTCTTAAAACATTTAAATACAGTAATAAGCAACTTATAGGAACCCCTTTTTATAATGGCATTTCGGTTAAAGATGTTCAGCGCTACCAGATTATTGCCGATGAATGCTGGAAAAATCCCGGCGCTATTTATAAACTTCTCATCAGGAAATACATTAATAACTCACAGGACTTTTTGTGGACTGAATGGGAGATAATCAGTTTGCAGGATGATACCGGAAATGTATCTGAGATACAGGCGATAGGCATCAATGTAACCGATAAAATTCATGCCGAGCAATCCAAGAAAGAAGCTGAAAGAGCATTACTGCAAAGCGAAGAGAGATTCCGCTTGCTTGCAGAACATTCCGAGGATATTATTTCAGAACATTCTGCGGATGGCACTGTGATCTACATTTCACCATCTGTTAAAAAGGTTTTAGGGTTCGACAGAAGGGAAGTAATAGGAAAACAGATATTAGAATTTGTTCATACCGATGATAGTCATAAATTTTTATCAATGGGTGATGAACCAACGCTGAATGAAGTAGACTCCCTCACACTTTCTTACAGGATCCAGAATAAAGAAGAAGATTTTATCTGGCTTGAAAGTATCGTGAAGCCAATGAAAGAAAACGGAATCATTAAAAAGATCATCTGCACATCAAGAGACGTTACTCAAAGAAAGAAAGTAGAATCGGAACGTGAGCAGCTGCTGGCAGAAATGAAACAGTCTGAGCAACTGCTTCGTACGGTGATCAATTCAACACCTGACTGGATCTACATTAAAGATCTTGGCCACCGTTACCTGCTCGTAAACCAGGCATTTGGAGACAGTATGCACTTATCTCCGCAGGATTTTGTTGGCAAGAATGATCTTGAGATCGGCTTCCCCGAAGACATCGTAAAAGGTGATCTTTCAAAAGGTATACGTGGTTTTTGGTCGGATGATAAGGAAGTGATCAACACAGGTAAATCGAAATTCATTATGGAGGAACCGTCTATAATCGACGGGGAGCCCCAGGTGATGAGTACAGTAAAAGTGCCGCTGATAGACTCAGAAGGATTTGTGTGGGGTGTACTTGGTTTCGTGCATAATATCACCGAACTTAAAAAAACGGAAGAAAACCTGCGCAAAAAAGACCAGTTGCTTCAGGCTGTTGCAGAAGCTACACATCAGCTGATCATCAATAATAACCTTGAAGATGCCATTGGCGAAGCCATCCAATTGCTGGGTATAAAGATGAATGTGAACATAGTAAAC
>DATLDR010000071.1:0-5290 GCA_035525775.1 Flavitalea sp. | reverse complement strand
GATTGAACAAAACATAAAGGGCGATGCCGCCTTTCTGATCTTTCAGGTATTTAAGAATCGTGGAGAAACGCTTCATTCAATGGCAAAGATAGGAGTTCCGTATCTTCGCATGATGCAGGAAGGAAAAAGACAGAAGCAGGTTGCGGGGTTACTTTTTGAAGAATTAAGCCATATTTTTCAGAAGCTGGGACTCACTATGATTGACGGCGGGATGGTGTCTTTAAGTTCTGTTAAAATTACTCCTGATCTACTTGAAGCAAGAGTATATCTCAGCCTTTTCCAGGTAAAAGACCAGGCAGGGGTATTAAAAAAAATTCAGGAAAGATCGTGGGAAATCAAAAAAGAGCTGGCAGCAAAAGTCGGAAAGCAATTGAGAAGAATGCCTGTTCTCCAGTTCTATCATGATGATACCCTTGAGCAGGTATTTAAAATGGAGGAGCTGTTTAAAAAAATAAATGAAAATAAAGGCAACGAATGAACCTTCTCTTTGCCTGGCGGTATTTCATAGCGAAAAAATCTACAAACGCGATCAATGTTATCGCATGGGTGAGCATGATAGCGATTGTCCTCATCACCGCTGCTTTTATCATATTACTTAGTGTTTTCAATGGTTTTGAAGGATTGGTGAAATCACTTTACTCATCATTCTATGCTGACTTGAGAATATCACCGAAGACCGAAAAATCAATGATTGTAACACCCTTGCAGTTTTCAAAAATGAAGGTGATCTACAACATCGAAGCTGTGTCGAAAATCGTGGAAGAAAAAGCTCTGTTGCAGAACGGTGAAATTCAAACCATAGTTTATCTGAAAGGCGTAGACGATAATTATTCGAAGGTTGCTTCCGTTCCCCAAAAGATGATACGCGGGGAATTCAATGTGGGTGACAGCAACAAAGCTTTCGTAGTGCTGGGCAGCGGAATTGAGAATGCGCTTGGTGTAATGTCTGATCGTAACCTCTATCCGCTTACTGCCTATCTCTTTAAACGTGGTGTGAATGTGAATGTTGTTGATCCTTACCAGGCCTTTTCCGCAGAGAATGTTGCTACCTCAGGTACATTTTTTATTCAGCAGGATATAGATAATAAGTATGCTATCACCAATACCTGGTTTCTTAAAAAAATGCTCTCTATGGGTGAAGATGAATATGGCAGTCTTGAAATTGCTTTAAGAAATTTAGGAGAAGCATTAGAAACAAAAGAGGAGTTGAAAAAGGTATTTGGAGACGATTACATTATAGAAACCAGATATGAGCAGAATAAAAGTCTTTACAGTGTAATGAATCTGGAGAAATGGGCCATATACGGCATACTCACCATGATGCTTATTGTTGCAGCTTTCACCATGATCGGAGCACTCACAATGCTGGTGCTTGAAAAGCAAAAAGACATTCAGATATTAAAGGCACTTGGCGCAGACAACCACCGCGTGCGTAAAATATTTCTTACAGAAGGCATATTGCTCGCGGGCATGGGTGCCTTCAGCGGATTGTTGCTTGCCACTTTTATTTGCTGGGCGCAGGTGAAATATAAATTGATTGCAATAGAAGGCGGTACATTCCTTATTGATTATTATCCTGTTGAACTACGGCTATCAGACTTTTTCCTCGTATTGGTAACAGTAATGCTAATTGCATTTCTGGCATCCTGGTTCCCTGCGCGTAAGGCCGCCATTCAGCCCGTGGAGCTAAAAACTTAATGTAACTTGAACAAAAAATAAATCAACAATGAAGAGAATCCGGATTAGCGTAGCCGTGATTATATCAGTTATGTTCGCAGCTTGCTATGAAATAAATGAAGATATCACTATCACAGAAAAAGGTACCGGTACGTATTCAACAAGAATGGATATGAGTGCACTGTTGCAGATGATGCAATCTATGGCAAGCGAAGAAGAAATCCAGAAAAGTGGGTTGAACAGATCAATTGATACCGTTATACATCTCAAATCAATGATGGACACGGCAAAAGATGTTACTCCTCAACAACGCAGACTTTTTCAGGAAGGCACTATGAAGATGAAGATTGATCTGAAAGAAAATATTTTCAATGCGGATGTAAATTTTCCTTTTCAGAGTTTTAATGATCTGCAGTCTCTCATGTCTGGTTCAGGTACCGGAGGGTTGTCTGAAGTTTTTAAACAGGTGTTTGCAAAAAAAGACAGTACACAGGGCACGAACATGGAAGATCAGGGGGGCCTCGATCAGATGAATAATGTATTCGACGTTACGATATCAAAAAATACTATTGCACGAAAGCTTAACAGGTTAAAGTTTGATTCGCTGATGGCGAAACCCGAGGTAGCCCAGGCAAAACAAATGGTAGGTGGAGGATTCGAAATTTTGTACATCACAACAATTCGTCTGCCCCGCCCAGTTAAAAAAACTGACAATGAAATGATAAAACTGTCGGCTGACAAAAAAACCGTTACTATTAAATACGACTTATTGAAAATGTTTGATACGCCGGAAAAATTTTCATACTCGATTCAATATTGAAAAGTCAAAAGTTAAAAGTTAAAAGTCAAAAGTTTAGAATTCCACTTTTCATTTTTTACTTATAACTTATCACTTATATTATGCAGACAGACTTCCTTGTTATCGGTTCAGGCATTGCAGGCATAACTTATGCGGTTAAAGTAGCGAGAGAATTTCCTGATAAAAAGGTTCTCATCATTACCAAAGCACAGGCAGATGAAACCAATACAAAGTATGCGCAGGGTGGTATTGCCGGTGTAATGGACTTCGAGAACGACAGTTTCAAAAAGCACATCGAAGACACCATCATTGCCGGCGATGGTTTATGTAATCCTAAAGTTGTTGAGATAGTAGTGAAAGAAGGCGTTGACAGAATACGCGAGATCATTAACTGGGGAGCGATGTTCGACAAGGAAAGCGACGGCGATTTCAAATTAGGGAAAGAGGGCGGACACAGTGAATTCAGGATTCTGCATCATAAGGATGTAACAGGCAAGGAAATGGAGCGTGCATTGCTCGATGAAATATCAGAATATCCAAACATCACTTTAATCAAACACTGGTTTGTAATTGATATCATTACACAGCATCATCTCGGCATGCTGGTTACAAAGGCGACGCCAGACATAGACTGCTTTGGAGTTTATGTACTGAACAGGGAAACGAATCAGATTGAAACTGTACTCGCAAAGATCACCTTGCTCGCTACGGGTGGTAATGGCCAGGTGTATCGTTCTACCACAAATCCTTCTATAGCTACAGGCGATGGTGTTGCAATGGTTTATCGCGCCAAGGGAAGAATAGAAAATATGGAGTTTATACAGTTTCATCCAACAGCATTGTATGAGCCAGGTGTTGGCGGGCAATCTTTTCTGATTACAGAAGCTGTACGTGGTGATGGTGGAATACTGAGGAACAGAAATGGTGAGGCGTTCATGGAGAAGTATGATCCGAGAAAGGATCTTGCCCCCCGTGATATTGTTGCGCGGGCAATAGATAATGAAATGAAGATCACCGGCACAGAACATGTATTTCTTGATGTGAGGCATATTCCTACTGATAAATTTGTAGAACATTTTCCGAACATCTATGAGAAATGTAAATCTATAGGCATAGACGTAGCCACACAATTTATTCCTGTTGCACCGGCCGCTCATTACAGTTGTGGCGGAATTAAAACTGATGAATGGGGCAGAACTTCGATCAGAAATTTATACGCGTGCGGAGAATGTGCAAGCACAGGTTTGCATGGAGCGAACAGGCTTGCAAGTAATTCACTGCTGGAAGCAATGGTGTTTGCGCACAGGTGCGCAGCAGACAGTGCTTTGCTGATCAATTCGCTTACTTTTCGTGAGATCATTCCCAACTGGAACAGCTCTGGTACATCAGAACCGAAAGAAATGATCCTCATTACACAAAGCCTGAAAGAATTACAGTTGCTGATGAGCGATTACGTTGGCATTGTAAGGACGAACGTGCGGTTGTCGCGCGCAATGAAGCGGCTCGATCTGTTATGGGAGGAAACCGAAGGATTGTACCAAACTACAAATTTATCACCTCAATTATGTGAGCTCAGGAACATGATAACAGTAGGATACCTTATTGTTAAGTGTGCGCAGTTGAGAAAAGAAAGCCGGGGCCTGCATTATAATACCGATTATCCAAACCGAAGCGGCATGATGCTGAACATTGTTTTGTAAAATATCTGCTATGAAAGCAATGATACTGGCAGCCGGTTTGGGAACCCGTTTTAAACCATGGACGGACGAACATCCTAAAGCGCTTGCTGTTATAAATGGCAAGAGTCTTCTTCAACGTAATATTGAATACCTGCAAAAAGCAGGAATATTTGATGTGGTAGTGAATGTTCATCATTTTGCCGACCAGATTGAAGATGCAATTAAATTGTGTAAGGGATGGGGAAGTAATATTGTCATCAGTGATGAAAGAGATATGGTGTTGGAAACAGGTGGGGGTTTATTGAAAGCCAGAGAACAATTACAGGATGATTCATTTGTTCTGATGAATGTGGATATTCTTACAAACCTTGATCTGGTGAAGATGATCGGAAGTCATCGTAAGCTTAAGCCTCTGGCAACTCTGGCAACGAGCGACCGTAAAACTTCGAGGTATTTTTTGTTTGATCATCTTGATGATCTGTGCGGGTGGGTGAATGTTAAAACAGGCGAGGAAAAAATTATACGGACTACTGCTGATAAGAAGCTAAAGGCTTTCGGTGGTATCCATGTAATAGACCCGCGTATATTTTCACGGATGAAGCATGAAGGTAAATTTTCCATGGTTGATGTTTATTTGTCGCTTGCGGGAGTGGAGGTTATCAAAAGTTTTGATCATACAGGATGTTCGTTTATAGATGTAGGTAAACCGGAGGCGGTTGCTCTTGCGGAGACGATGTTTATATAATTTTTTAGTTAGCATGAAGGCACGCGGGACATTTTTACTAGCTTATTGCCTCCATCCAGACAACGTAAAACAAGCGCCCCTGGCAGATCTAGGGAGGAACTAAACTAAATTTCATCAAAAGCGATTTCTAAGAAAAGCGCCGCAGGCACGCCGGCCGCAGGCTACATCAACTGCCTTCAAAATAAATTTGCAAAGACAACTAAAAAAATTAGTAATTTTATACTAATTAAATTAGTTTTGTATGGAAAAGATATATTCCACAATGCCTGGCTACCGTCTGAACGACTATTTACTTGTTATATCACCAAATGAAGATTTACGTAATCGAATTACAGCAGTGAGAAAAGCATTTAACGAAACATATACGCCTGGAATGCCACTCTCAGGCAA
>DATLDR010000053.1:0-15615 GCA_035525775.1 Flavitalea sp. | reverse complement strand
ATTTATGAAACAGTGTGGGTAGATTATGACAGCGCCATAGAATACAAGTCGCTACAACTGGTGCCCATCAGGCCAAAAGAAATGGCAGGTAAACCTGGACCACGGATGATGTCGCTTAATAAAGCCATACAAAAGGGTATGGCCACCATCACTGAGCGTGGCACCGCTTCAACCGAAAACGTTCATTGGTTAAGGATCAATAATAAATCGGCCAATTCAATTTTTGTTTCTTCAGGACAAACATTCACGGGTGGCAGGCAAGACAGGATGGTAACACGCGATACGCTGCTTCATCCATCCGGTTCAGATCAGTATATTCCTGTAATGTGTATAGAAGAAGGTCGATGGAGTGAGAAAGAAAAAAAAATACAATACAATAACTACGCGAATGTGAACCTGAGGCAGGTGCTCGATAAATCGAAGAACCAGGTGTTAATATGGAAAGAAATTTTTTCACAGCTGCACAGTGCGGATCTCAAATCATCAACATTTGCATATGCGGCCATCTCGCAGAATAAAGAATTTAAAGCGGCAGAAAATGATTACCTGGATTTTTTCCGCGATAAAGTAAAAAATTCTGACAGCTCAATGACTGGTTTTGTTTGCATCAGCGGCGGTAAAGTATTAGGCTGCGAAATATTTGCTGACAGGCAGTTATTTTATGATGAATTTGAACCATTACTTTTTGGATATATCAATGAAGCTGTAATGCGGGGCAGTGAACCGATGCTTGTAAAGGAAGAGATAAAAGAATTCATGGACAAGATTCTCACGAACGAAACACTGCAGGATGAATACTGCAAAAAGAACGGAAAAGTTTTCCGCGTAAATGGTAAAGTGATACAGGTAACTGCATACTGATGAAATTTCATTGCATCTTCATTTATCTTTGCTGCCGCAATAATTTGTAGCATGTTTTATCTTACTAAAACACCCGGCCTGTTGAAGAGTATGTATCCATCATGCACCTGGAATTTTACGCGTGACCAGCAGGTAATGTATTTAACTTTTGATGATGGCCCGCACCCAGTAGCAACTCCTTTCGTGCTCGATGCGTTAAAGGAATTTAATGCAAAAGGCACTTTCTTTTGCATAGGTAAAAATGTTAAGGATTATCCTGCCATTTATAAGCGCATACTTAATGAAGGACATACAACAGGCAATCATACATTCCATCACCTGAATGGCTGGAAAACAAGCGACCAGGACTACATTAAAAACATAGGCGAAGCAAGAAAGTATATAGATAGTAATTTATTTCGTCCCCCTTACGGGCGCATAACAAAGTTCCAGATACGGTTACTCAATGCATCTGAAAATGTGAAACAGAAAACTATATTTAAAATAATTATGTGGGATGTATTGAGCGGTGATTTTGATATGGCCTCATCGGCAGATAAATGTGTGAAGAATGTAATCTCAAATGCAAAGGAAGGTTCGATAGTTGTATTTCATGATAGTGAAAAGGCGTTGCCACGAATGCAAAAATCACTGATAGAAAGTCTGCAATATTTTTCAGAACGCGGGTTCAAATTTGATGCGGTAATATGAAAAACATATGAATATTTCCCAAATCTGGAGAAACCTTATGCTATAAAACAAGTTGGGCCGGGGTAGAAACCCTGGCCCGTTTTTAATCCGTACCCTATGAAAACTGTTTTAAAGGTAGAACTTTTTTGATAAACACAAATTATTTTATATATAATCTAAAACGGCTTATAACCCGCTACAGGATTGTACTTTAGGCGTTAGCTGAACGGGTAAAAATACTCAATTTGGGGTCCCTCACCGGCACCCTAATTCAACATCCGATTCATGAAGAAAGAACTTATTGACACCCATTGCCACCTATACCTCAACGAATTTGGATCCGATGTTAATGAGGTCATGGCCAGGGCAGAAGCGGAAGGCATAACCACGATTTTTATGCCTTCAATCGACACCAATCACCTAGATAGCATGCTTGAACTGCAAAAAGTGTTTAAGGGTAGGTGTTACCCGATGCTCGGGTTGCATCCTTGTTATGTACGGGAAAACTACAGAGATGAGCTAGACATAATGAAAAATATTATTGAGACAGATCAATTTTCGGCCATTGGCGAGATCGGACTTGACTATTACTGGGCCCGCAACTACGACGAACAGCAGATGATATGTTTCACCGAACAGATCGATCTGGCTGTTAAACACGGTTTGCCTATTGTGATTCACTCGAGAAATTCTATGGACGCATGTATACAGGTGCTTAAGGAAAAGAAAAGCAGCAGAGTGAGAGGCATCTTTCATTGTTTTTCAGGTGACCTTCAAAATGCCATAGATATTATTGATTGCGGATTTTTACTGGGTATTGGGGGGGTGATTACCTACAAAAATTCGGGACTTGCTGCCGTTGTTGCTCAGGTGCCCCTCGAACATCTGGTGCTGGAAACGGATGCTCCCTACCTTACCCCTGTTCCTTTCAGGGGTAAAAGAAATGAGAGCAGTTATTTAAAATATATAGTCGCTAAAATTGCGGAGGTTAAAAATATTTCAGAAGATTTGGTTGCCGGAGTCACTACTTTAAATGCAAAAAAGGTATTCAACATGAAATAACATGTACTGATAGCGTTACCCTTGAATTGTTGTTATTAAAAAAAAATATTCATTCGGCGCTTTGAAGATTAAATGTCTCTGGACCTTCAATGCTAAAGAAGCATAAAAGCTGCGTCCATCGGCCGGTAGTATTCCCGGGCCCGGTACATGCTTATACGTCTGCTAAATATTTTGTGTTGGTAAGATTATAAATGCCGGCTGACAAACTAAAATTATTCAAAAACCGGAAGTTCATATGTAGTCCCACACATGGTAGGCGGGAACGATACCTGTTGCGCCCTCCGCTGAGCGAGTATTGTGAAATCAATAATAGCCAATTGGAAAATATTTATTCACCCAAACGATATTTAGGTGTATTCCTAGTGCATTTTATTCGACCTATAAATGTTTCCTGTACCACCCTCAGCCGTTTCAATTTGGGTTTTGATACATGGTTATCCGCCGGGCGATAACTTTTTCTACATGTCTTATTTCAATCAGGATCTTCTTTGCCTCATCAAACTGAGATGGATCTGAAAGCGCTTTTGAATATGCTTAATGAGGATGCGGAAACCTTGTATACTTTGGATAAAAACAATGCGGTAAGGCCATTAAGCAGTATGATGCATGGTTTTACTTTGGCACCATTTTGACATTCCGCCTAGCGCAAAAAAACATCCTGCCAAATTACCGGTACAACACAATCGGCAGCTCGTTTTCCCGGCTGCCATCTTTAGGGCTCGCTTCAAATAAAATCAGCTGCAATGTGATATCAGGCTGCTGCATTGGAGCAGACACCATAAAAGAAAATTTACCCCAGGCAGGAGCGCCTGCATCGGTCATAACATGGCCTACCTTAAGCTCATGGTGACCGTCCTCTATCACCCAGCTGAAAGCAGCCTCAAACACCTGTGCCTCACCCGACACCTGGAAGGTCGAATCTCCAGTTTTTGTGACGAGCACGTTGCGGAACCGTCCACCGGAGAATAGTTCGATCGTGTCGTGAATGGGCTTATCATCGTAAACCGTTGCGGTGTCAATCCCGGTGTCGCGTGGCTCTTTTGATCTGTCATGGCACGCCATGACCAATAAAAGTGCATATACCGCCACCAGCAAGTTGTATTTCACCAGGCAATTGTATTTATATATTAAAACGAAGATTGTTTCGTTAGCGAGATACGCAAGACCATATCCAAATCAGAATGCCGGGAACGTATATGTCTGTGCCAAAAATTTATTTTACGCGTTTTCACCTTGGAATTCACTTTTGTGGCAACTGTTAAATGAACATTCGAATGAACTACATGTGCAGTAAACCGATCAATATGTTTGATGCCGGAACTCAAGGAATGTTGTAGGAATGCAAGTGCACTTCCTTTGTCTACACGCTGCTGTCCAATCACAAAAAGCGGAAGAGTCAGCAACAAGAAAATAGGTACTAATTTCATCGTTACACTTTTAATGTGGTGAAATAATAGTCAGGCGTTTAGCTCCCCTATGTTTGATTCAATTATTTTATTAAAGTTACTTTCTTCATACCATCTTCCTTCCTCGACTTCTCCTTCTATTACTGCATCTCTTGTATAAATATAGTTATCTGAATTTGTTTGAATGCGTTTTACTTGAAAGCCTGTGTTGGAAAATGTACTTTTACTCGCCTCTGAATTTTAGTCCCTCAGATATTAAGGCAGACGAGTTTCGGCAGGCGCGGGCGAAAATTGTTGAAGTATCAACCAACGCAGTAATTAGTGCTCATGGACGTTTGAGATGATGATCTAAAAACTCGAAGGTCCCTATTCCGTTAATAGTATGTGGTCCTACGAAATGTTCAATGCGCACTGCATTAGGACTGCCTAACAAGAAAAAGTGGCGTTGAACCTTAGCGAATTCGTAATCCACCCATTCATCTATACCCACGTTATCATAATAGCCACGCTCCACCATAAAGGGACGTGGAGCTATTAATGCCGCCATTTCTGCATAGTTGAAAGTATGGCCGAGGTCCCATTCAGGCATGTCGTATTCTCCTGTAAATAAATATCCAAAGTCGTCATCATTGGTGGCGACTTTACGTACCCATTCATTGAAGTCGGCTGAACATATTGAAAGCGCGTACCCTTCGAGCACGGCGGGAACACGCATCGCCGTTTTACCTCCATAAGAGAGGCCGTAAAAGCCTATACGTGCGGGGTCAATGAAAGATTGTTGCATAAGCCATTCAAGGATTCGTTGATGTTGGCTAATAATTACCGAAAATAAAGTGAAGCCTAATGGATTTGCTTTTCGTTGAAGCGTTCGGAATGTATCACCGCCGCGATAAGGATTATGGGGAGAGAAAGTTATATAACCACGTTCAGCTAGTTTTGTAGCAAAACCTTTGTAAAATTTATACCCATTAGCTGTTGAATCGGTAGTCACAGCGTCCATCGGAACACCTTCCAGTCCATGCTGGCAAACGATTGCAGGCCGTTTTTCGCCTGGCCGTATATCGTTAGGGATAATAAGAATCCCCCAGGCGAACACTTCAGAACCGAACACGTCAAGTGTAATTTCATAGCTCGTCCATTTTTCTGTTACATTCAATTTCCGGGCTTTCGGATTCGCCGGAGAAGTCGGGTCGGGCAATTTTCCTAAAACATTCCAAAATCTTTCACGCTGACTTGATTTGGCTGATTGTTGATCGGCTGCACTACCCTTAAGCGTATTCCAAAAATTTTCTTTGCGCGTGCGGTCGCATATATCCAACACATGTTGCACATGTTTTTCCATATCCCGCACTGTTCTCTCCTGCCGATCGGCGAAGGTGATCCACTTGTTTGCTGGTACAAGCGAAGCAGTTCCAGAAAATTTTTCAGCGGGTTTAACCTTCATACCCTTAGCAAGCGCCTTCAAGGCGGCATCCGAAAAGGGTTCCGTTAAAGTTCCTGTTATGCCTTCTATCCATTCCAGGTTATTCGCTTGCTCAGGTAGTAAAGTTTTTGCACGGTTGAATTCAGCTTTTGAACTGACCAATGCTGGAGTAACAATCCTTCCGGGCGCAGCGCCCGAACGTTGTGTGGACGTAGGAGGCGGACCAGGTACCTCCGGCCCCTTTGCATATTCTACAATAAGAGTGCGCGGCCACGACATAACAGCAAGTTCTGCATCGCCAAAACTTTTAAGTACCCCAAAAACATTCCGGTAAATTGGTTCACGCCACAGTTGCTGACGGTCATCAAAATAACCGCTGACTATAGTTGACGAGATACGTTCATCCAATGCAGCGGCGTATAATGCCAACAAGCCTCCTTCACCATGACCCGCAATACCCACATTAACATTTACTCCCTCTGCCTTGTTTCTCGATATAAACCAATCTACAGCAGCAAATATTTTTTGCAGTTCGTATCCGATTACATGACGACCAACTTCATAAGCCTGCCGGTATATCCATTCGCGGTGAGGTTGGTTAGTGAAGCGACCCAACAACGGACTGCCTGAAAAACGATCTTCACGGCTGACAAGAGTGGGGATCAATACTTGCGAGCCTGCCTTAGCGGCGCGTATAGCCGCATTGAATCCATGACCATGAAATCCCTTAAACCCTGCTAAAACTTCAGGAAGTACGTCCGCATCAGGAAGCATGATGAGGCGTGCCCTAACCTTACCTTTCGGTTGAACCAGTAGTCCTTCTGCCGGTAATCCTTCAAGCACATTCCAGCGAACCGCATAAATAATATAATCTTCGGATTCCACTTTATACTGCTTGAGTTGTTCGTTCGTAAGGACTTCGATATGTGAAGCTATCCTTTGGTCGATGACCCCAAGCCGTTCCGATAAAAGTTTGCGCTGGGATGCTATTGATTTTTGAAATGCCTGCACACTGGAAAAGTCGCGGCGCCATAATGCGGATCGCGTTTTTGTCACATGATCAGTTTCGGCCAACAAAAACTTATCGATCCCTTTTACCATCAGTTCGGACAGATCCCGCGTCTCCGTTAATGGAGTACTGGTAAAAGGAGCAACTTGGCCAAGTGAATTGAAAGGAAAAGTATACACGGCAAATAAAAACACCAATATTCGGATACGCATTGCGGTTATTTTAAGATTAAAACGAAACGTTTTTACGTTATCCCCTTTCGCTTGTCATTCATCGAAAGTGAGGTATATAAGTTAGAAGTCGAAGAAAATTTTGAACACGACCCAACTTCTTCAATAAAACGCCAGCTATCAAATAGGCAAAAATTGCCTTTAGTTCATTGTCGGTCATATGTTTCACTGGCATCATGGTCACTACTCGAATTAATGGCACCTTCTCAGATGTTTTTTTCTCACTTTTTTTGTGTACTACTGGAATCTTGCTATCATATATGATTTAACTATAGGATTGGTTTTTTTCGTAAAACGTTTGTCTGGAACAAATTCACCGTAACCTTTATCAATGCCAGGAAAGAAGACAGCAGGTTGATTTTAAAATGTAATATCATTTACATCAGCGGAGAGGGCGGGATTCGAACCCGCGATAGAGTTTCCCCTATACACACTTTCCAGGCGTGCTCCTTCAGCCACTCGGACACCTCTCCAAAAGGGTGGCAAAAATACACTTTACTAATTGAATTAATTAGGAATAGTATTACGTCAGTAAGACTATGGTTAAAGAATATTCAAATAAACATATAAAGAATAAATGCCGTTAATGAAACACTCATCGAAAATTTTACCAGCTCTTAATAACTTTTGCCACCAGCGATCCGCTATCATCACCCACCTTCATCATGTACATACCCTTCATCAAACGATTAAGATTATTTAATTCTATAGAGCTGGTTCCCTTCAAGATCTTATGCTTTTGCGTGTAAACGATTTTGCCTGAAACATCAATCAATAGGATAGAAACATTCTTCTCTGTAAGGCTGCTGATTTTTATCTGGATTGTTTCATTAAAAGGATTTGGACCAACAACGAGCGACTGCAGCGCATCTTTCAGGATCACACTTAACACCTTTGAGCTTGCCTTACTGCCATCTTTTTCCTGCATCACCAAACGGTAATATATAACAGGAACATTTTCAACCTTCGTATCAGTATATGCATACAACGATGAATCAGCAATATTTTTTGCTTTTACCGTTCCTATAGATGTAAAGACATAACCATCGCTGCTCCGCTCAATAATATATTCCGTAAGATCTTTTTCATCTGCCGTTAGCCAGTTCAAGGTGATGTCGGTGTCATTTTTCTTCGCCTCGAACCTCAACAGATTGACAGGTAACGTAACATCATCTTTCTGCAGACTTATCACAGTTACACTTTGTGGTGGCAACGAAATCAGATGGATGTCTTCCGGTTCATATATGGAGTCGGTCCGTACGAACGAGGGGAATTTGTCGTTGATGGCTGTTCCCTGTAACTGCCACACTGCACCCGTAAAATCATCTACATATCCAGCTAAAGAAAATTTTGCCTGATGTGATGACTTATCTTTATTCAATAAAAATATATTCAGCTTTTTCGCTGCATCATCATATGATGCATATGTTTTCACTATCGGTTCATCAGTAAAAGCGGCAACCATCTCCGGTAAAAGATTACTGCCCCAGATATACATCGCTGTTCCGTTGGCGTTAAGATTGCCATTACTGTCAAACGCATCGAATATACTTTGCTGATAAATATTATTCAGCACCCATCTTGTATTCCACATGCATGCTGCTTCCAGCTTTGGTTTGACAATCATATCGCCAAACATCTGAAAATTAACCAGTGCATGTCCCAGGTTGTTGATATTAAGCCATGTGTTGTTCCAGTCAATTGAATTGTATTCTGTGGCGATAACTTTTATCCTTGATTTATGCTGATCCGGTGCAAATTGATTGATGTCTTCAATAGCATGATCCACTTCGCTCGTCAGGTTTACATCATTTGCCAGGTAGTAATCATATCCGCCTGTATAATTGAACACCGGATATTCACTTAATCCAAGATAATCAATGAAACTTACGGCATTGCTCGTTAACAGGGTTTCCCACCAGCCAGCTCTTCCATTGGCAATAATTTTTATCGAAGGATCAACAGCTTTCATGGCCGATGCAAAATCTTTCAGGTCCTCAGCATACTTTTCAGGAGTAACTCTTCCATTGTACTCAGAATTGTTCCACGATTCATTACCAATCATCCAGTATTTAACTCCATAGTTCTTTTTGATGTTCGCATATCTTACCCATTCAACAGCATTTGTAATCAGCTGTGCCTTTGTGGGTTTTCCACCGCACTTCCTTGTATTGTATATCGCATCATATGCCACTACAACTAACGGCGATGCAGCAACGCTGTTACATATGGTAATGAATTCATCAAAGTCAAGCACAACGGATTTGCATAATCTCTGTGATGAAAGCGTGTCAACAAACCTGGCATCGTTAGAGGGCCAGTAACACGTATCAAGCAGTGCAGTGCGTGGCGAAGAAGAAGTATAAGGTGCACTGGAGAATAAATAGTTGTCTGATTTTTCACCTCCGGGGTATCGCAGCATTGCAGCTTTCACATTCTTGAGCGACTGCGTAGTGGAAATGGCTGGTGAAAGGTAACTGCCATCCATAAGGTAGTTAAGGTTGATGCCATTTTCTTTTCCTGATAATGTTTTCAATACATTACCGGCATCTACAGTTACGGCAATCTGGCTGTAAGCAGTAATTGAAAGTAGTAAAAGGAAGAAAGAGAATATCTTTTTCATGTACACCGCGATCACTTGATTCCAGCATACAAATTACTTCAAATCGATTCGTTTTTGATTTTTTTAGTTGTGCGAATTAGTTCTCCAAAACGCGTTCCATCTGCATGCTGCGTGATCCTTTTACAAGCAGATATGCATTCCTGATGTTTTTCGACTTGTACCATTCCTTCGCTTTCAGTGAATTATCGAAGGTTGTATACTTTGTTTGAATTTTTAAAAAATCTCCGCCAACAAGCACCACATCACTCCATTTGTATTTATCAATTAATTTAATGATCTCTTTGTGTTCATATGCACTTTCATCCCCCAGCTCCGCCATTGCTCCCAAAATGAGAATTTTACTTTCAGCATGTATCTTTTCAAAATTCTCAATAGCAGCCCGCATGCTGGATGGGTTTGCATTGTATGCATCCAGAATGATTTTGTTCGATTCCCTTTCAATCAGCTGAGAACGGCTATTTGATGGTGTATACGCTTCAAGTGCCTGCTTTATTTTGTCTTCATGAATACCAAAATGTTTTCCTATGGCGCCGGCGGCGATCACATTCGGAAAATTATAAGCCCCCACAAGCTGTGTATTGATTTTCGTTTTATTTATTTCAACAGAAAGAAAGGGTTCGCTTTCCTTAATCTTTCCCGTAATGTCTGCATCTACAGAACCGTACCTGATTATTTTAATTATCCCTTTGCTCATTTCTCTTAAATATTCATAATCCCACATCACGAACGCAGTACCATCTGCAGCCCGTAAAAAATCAAACAGCTCACCCTTGCCTTTCTTTACACCTTCATATCCACCAAACCCTTCAAGATGTGCCTTGCCTACATTTGTGATCAACCCGTGTGTTGGTCTCGTATAAACGCAGTATGAAGCAATTTCACGCTGATGATTAGCACCCATCTCAATCACGGCCATTTCTGCATCCTTGCAAATGTTTAATATCGTTAACGGCACACCTATATGATTATTGAGGTTGCCATAGGTTGTATAAGTTTTGAATTGCGAACTGAGCACTGCATGCACCAGCTCCTTCGTGGTGGTTTTACCGTTACTGCCAGTTATGGCAATGAAGGGTATATCGAACTGGTTCCTGTGGTATAACGCCAGCTGCTGCAGCGTATCAAGCGTATCGTTCACCAATATCATATTCGCATGCGTATTATATGTGGCATCATCTATAACCGCATATACGGCTCCATTTGACAGTGCAGCTTCAGCGAAGGCATTAGCGTTGAAATTGGGGCCGCGAAGTGCAAAGAAGAGGTCACCCTTCTTTAATTTTCTTGTGTCTGTTTGAATGGAAGGATATTGTTTATATATCTCGTAGAGCTCAACAATGTTCATTGTGTAAATTTAATAGGAAGATCGCTGATTATGCAGATTCCTCGCGCTCATTGGTGCGTTCGGGATGACAGCTTCGCTGCCAAATAAAAAAGGCCACCGGTTAAAGGTGGCCTGTATAAAGTTTATGGAAAATTATCTTTTCCTGTTGTTCTGTCTTCTTTGTTTGTATTCAATACCGGTTTTTCTTCCATTGCCTTCAGGACTTCCAAGCCTGTCCATTGCGCAACGGAAACCAACGGTGCTGCTTGCCTGTTCTTCTTCAAGGAAGCGGCGTGTGCCTGGTGATAACCAGTAAGGACGGTCGTTCCAGCTGCCACCTTTGATCACTCTTGATTTATCGCTGATCAGTGTGGTCTGGCCATAGCCGCGGCCCAGTGTTGAATCGTAATTAACCCCAACGGTAAGTGAATCACCATCCAGATAGTTGATCACATTACCCTTTTGATAGTTTCGGCGCCTTCTGCTTTCTTCATCTGTAACATTAAGTCTCTTTACGCGGCCGAGGCTGTCCTTTTCAAATTCTCCTTCTGGTGTCCTGTAATCTTTTTGGAACCTGTTACCACGGAAAGGTGATACATCATCGACGTCGACCAGTGAAAGCGGACGGTAAACGTCGGCTACCCACTCGTTCACGTTTCCTGACATATTATATAAACCAAATGCATTAGGAAAGAAAGAAGCCACAGGAGCTGTGTAAACCGCACGGTCGTTAAGACCACCGGCAACTCCCATGTTATCACCGCTACCTCTTTTAAAGTTAGCGAGAAATGTTCCCTGCCAGCTTCCGCGGCGGGTATCACGAAGACCGTTAGCATTATGGCTCCATGAATAAACCTGCTTATTGGTAATAAGCTCTTCGCCACGCTTACCTTCCTTGCGGCTTATTTGCGGATTTTGTCCAACAAGTGCCACTGCAGCATATTCCCATTCAGCTTCTGTCGGAAGCCTGTAGCCAGGCAATAGGATACCATCTTCAAAAGTTACCTGCGATCTTGGTGTACCATTAGGATTCTTCAGCGGGTTCTTTTTTGAACGAACGCCTGGACCCGGTGTTGGTGTGGTAAGCCCGAGCAGATATGCTTTAGTGTTGAATGATTCAGATCCCTGGCCCTGGATGTTTTTCAGGGTGTTTTTGTTGATGAACTGTTTGTCGATAAGCGCTTTTTCATTCACACGGTCAGTTCTCCACAAACAGAAGTCATGTGCCTGCTGCCAGGATACACCTACAACAGGGTAGTAGTTGTAAGATGGATGGCGGAAATAATATTCTACCAGTGGTTCGTTGTAAGCAAGCTCGCTGCGCCATACAAGGGTGTCTGGCAGAGCGCCTTCTCTTACTGCCGTGAATTCATCTCCGTCGAATACGTTGTTGATCCAGTAAATGTATTCACGATAATGGATATTAGCTACTTCAGTTCTGTCGATGTAAAATGAGTTCACAGTTTTCCTTGTAGGGATGTTGTTCCAGTCGCTCATTACATCTTCCTCTGCAGATCCCATGGTGAATGTACCGCCCTGAACAAAGATTAGGCCGGGGCCTGTACGTTGTTCCTTTTCACGGGCTACCTGGTAGCCACCCATATTTTTGTCGTTATAGTTCCAACCTGTTACGTCGGACTTCTCAGATTTTTTTCCAAATACGCCTTTAACCTTACTGCAGGAAGAGACTACGATCGCACATGATATCAGGATGAAAAAGTTTTTCAGATTCATTTTGCTAGCTTTTGCCTTGTTCAATTTACTCAAACGGGAGGGTACTGCAAATATTGTGTAGATTTCGGGATATATAACGTTAAAAATAGGCTATTTTTGCGGCGCTTTTTAAGCGAATAATTTCCTATGATTATACGGCGGACATAAACAATATTTGCCTGCAGAAGCCGTTGAAAGTGAGGATAAATAAAATGTATGAAAAGAAAAACCATCCTGTTGGTTACTGCTTCGTTCCTTTTTGCAGGAATATCAAACCTTAAAGCTCAATCCGATCCCCAGCGAATAAATGTAGTGACCACTGCGGTACCGTTCCTCAGGATTTCACCTGATGCAAGAGCAGGTGGGATGGGAGATCTTGGTGTGGCCACGACCCCCGATGCTAATTCCAGTTTTTTCAATCTTGCAAAAACACCTTTTAATAAAAGTGAATCCGGTCTTGGTTTAACTTATACCCCCTGGTTGAAAGACCTGGGACTGAACGATGTATATCTGTTATCTTTCGGTGGTTACCATAAGCTTGATGAAACACAGGCATTGTCTGCTTCTATCCGTTATTTCAGTCTTGGTAACATACAATTTACCGATGGTAATGGAAATGATTTTGGTAGCGGCCGTCCACGTGAATTCGGTATCGATGCAGGTTATTCACGTAAATTGTCAGATAATTTAGGACTTGGTATCGCCTTAAGATATATTCATTCCAATCTTGTAGGCGGTGCTCCGGACCAGGGGTCAGCTTACCAGGCAGGTAATGCTGTTGCCGGCGATATCTCATTATTCTACACTGGAGCGAATGAAGCAGGACAGGGATGGAATTTTGGAGCAGCGGTGTCTAACCTCGGTTCCAAGATCGCTTATACAAAAGATGCTACACAAAAAGATTTTATACCTGCCAACCTTGGACTTGGCGTTTCCTATACGAAAGTATTTGATGAAACAAGCAAAATTATGTTTGGTATAGATGCTCATAAACTACTTGTTCCCACACCACCATCTCTTAATGGCAATAATTCTGAAGATTCAATCAAAATCGTGAATTACCGGAACAAAGGTGTTGTGAACAGCTGGTTAAGCTCATTTGGGGATGCTCCCGGTGGCTTTAGTGAAGAAATGAAAGAATTTCAGTTCTCCCTGGGTATGGAATATTCTTATAACAACCAGTTTTTTGCCCGGACAGGTTACTTCTATGAAGATAAAGACAAGGGTAACAGAAAATATTTTACTGTGGGTGTAGGAATCAAATACAATGTGTTTGGCCTCAACTTCTCTTATCTTGTTCCAACCGGCGCTGGTATTAACAGGAATCCGTTGTCGAATACGCTGCGGTTCGGACTGATACTTGACATGGATGATGCATCTGATACTCCCGACGAATCCACAACACCGGTTAATTGATGTTAAAATGAGCTACCGCATAGGATCAGGGATGGATGTACACCAGCTGGTGGAAGGACGTTCCCTCTGGATCGGCGGTGTTTTAGTACCACATCCCAAGGGTGCACTCGGCCATAGTGATGCCGATGTATTATTACACGCGATATGCGATGCACTACTTGGAGCGCTTGCTCTTGGTGACATTGGAATGCATTTTCCCGATACCGATGCTGCATTTAAAAATATCGACAGCAAAAAACTTCTCCAAAAAACTATTGACCTGGTAAAACAGAAACATTATTCTGTTGTTAATGTCGATTCATCACTCTGTCTTGAAAATCCTAAGATCAGAAAGTATTCAGGAGAAATGAAAAAAGTTATTGCAGGCATCCTGAATATTACAGAAGATGATGTTTCAATTAAGGCTACTACCAATGAGAAAATGGGATTTATCGGTAGGGAAGAAGGCCTTGCAGCATATGCTACAGTTCTGCTGAAATCGGATATTTGATTTGATTGGCATCCATATATTTGCAGAATGTCAAAAGTTAAAGTGCGGATCATCAATCAGTCTGCCAATCCATTACCTGAATATGTTACTGAAGGTTCTGCCGGAATGGATCTTCGGGCAAATCTCACTGCTCCGGTTACACTCCGTCCCATGCAACGGTTGTTGATACCTACTGGTTTATTCATAGAACTTCCGGATGATTTTGAAGCGCAGGTAAGGCCGCGAAGTGGCCTGGCCATCAAATATGGAATCACCTGCCTTAATTCACCTGGTACAATTGACGCCGATTACAGGGGAGAGCTGAAAATTGTGCTGATAAACCTTTCCAATGAAGAACATATAATTGTGCATGGCGACCGTATTGCGCAAATGGTGATTCATAAGGTAGAGAAGGTCAAGTGGAAAGAATCAAAAAAAATATCTGCAACAAAAAGGGGTGAAGGAGGATTCGGCCATACGGGAAAAATATAAAAATATGAAAAACCTAACAGGGGTATCAGTTTTTTTTGTTATTGTGGTGATCAGCATTTTCAGCTGCAGGTCGACGAAGTCAATACAAACTGCCATGTCAAAAAAAGATTCCGCGCAGTTAATTGTACCTGATTCTTTAAGCAGGAACGATTCTATCAAATTCATGCAAAATATTTCTGAGGTTGTTGAGAAGAACCGGATAGACTTTCAGACCTTTTCCGCCAAGGTAAAGGTCGATTTCGAAGGAAGCGACGGAAAGAAGAACGACTTCAATGCGTTTATACGTTTACGTAAGGACAGCGTGCTGTGGGTGTCGATAAATGCTTTGCTGGGCATCGAAGCATTCCGGGTGCTCATTACTCCGGACAGCGTAAAAGTGTTGAACAAGCTTGATAAAGTAGTTCAGCTGCGGTCGGTGAGTTATCTGCAGGAGATCACAAAGCTTCCATTTTCTTTTAAAGAATTGCAGGATCTTATCGTGGGTAATCCTATTTATTTCGATAATAATATTGTTTCATATAAGAAAGATAATAATGCATTGTCAGTGGTGAACATGGGCAAATTGTTCAAGCACCTGCTTACACTTAATCGCGAGAATATGGCAGTAATGCATAGCAAGCTTGATGATGTTGATCCGGTGCGCGCACGGACTGCGGACATTTCATACGGCGATTATGAAACCAGGGATGATAAACCTTTCTCCACATTCAGAAAAGTTACTGTTGCGGAAAAATCAAAACTCGACATCGAGATGAAATTCAAGCAATTTGATTTTAATGTACCGTTAAACTTTCCTTTCGGGATTCCAAAAAACTATAAATTGCAATAAGCGTTGTATAGCAGCGTTGTAAAGCAAAATAATCCTGATGCGCCTGATTGTCATTACCCTTGCATTTTTCTTGTGCGGCTTTGGGGGCC
>DATLDR010000037.1:0-5141 GCA_035525775.1 Flavitalea sp. | reverse complement strand
AGGATGGCCTTTTTTATTTCGTGGCTGAACAAAGAAATCCCGGCTTTCACATGGATGCTATCAGTTAAATGCTCGTTCTTCCTTCTCCTCAATACTTATTTTTAAGATTTTCATCAATCGCGTCCAGAAATTCTTCTGTATACAGGTAATGATCGCCATGGCTCACTTTATTCCCATGTACCGCAACTGCAAGGTCTTTAGTCATCTTTCCACTTTCAACGGTTTCAATGCAAACTTTTTCAAGCGTATCGCAGAAGTCAATCAGCTCCTGGTTGCCATCGAGTTTGCCCCTGAAGGCAAGACCCCTTGTCCAGGCAAAAATTGAAGCGATAGGATTTGTTGAAGTAGGCTTGCCAGCCTGGTGATCCCTGAAATGACGCGTAACGGTACCATGCGCTGCTTCTGCTTCCATTGTTTTGCCATCAGGAGTTACCAGCACAGACGTCATTAAACCAAGAGAACCGAATCCCTGCGCAACTGAATCACTCTGCACATCACCATCATAATTTTTACATGCCCAAACAAAATTTCCGTTCCATTTGAGTGCACTTGCCACCATGTCGTCGATCAGCCGGTGTTCATACACAATGCCGGCATCAGCAAATTTTTGCTTGAATTCTGCCTCAAATATTTCAGCAAAAATGTCTTTAAAACGTCCGTCGTATTTTTTGAGGATTGTATTTTTTGTAGAAAGGTAAAGCGGCCATTTTTTATTAAGTGCGATGTTGAAACAGCTTCTTGCGAAACCTTTGATGCTTTCATCGGTATTGTACATGCTGAGTGCAACACCATCACCTTTAAAATTATACACTTCAAAGGTCTGCTGCGCTCCTCCATCTTCCGGAGTAAACGTCATAGTAAGCTTTCCTTTTCCTTTGATTACTGTGTCAGTTGCACGATACTGGTCACCGAAGGCATGTCTGCCCACAATGATTGGTGCGGTCCAGTTGGTTACCAGCCTGGGGATATTACTGATCACGATAGGTTCCCTGAATACTGTTCCATCGAGTATGTTCCGGATGGTTCCGTTCGGGCTTTTCCACATCTGCTTCAGCTTGAATTCTTTTACCCTGGCTTCATCAGGAGTGATGGTGGCGCATTTGATACCCACGCCAAGTTCACGGATAGCATTGGCCGCATCAATCGTTACCTGGTCATTTGTATCATCACGATGCTCGATGCCCAGGTCAAAATAACGGATATCTATTTCCAGATATGGGAGAATTAGTTTATCTTTTATGTACTTCCAGATGATGCGTGTCATTTCATCACCATCTAATTCAGCTACTGGATTTGCTACTTTAATTTTCTGTTTCATCCGTGTGTGTGTTTAAGTATTTGTTCTTGCGGACCGCAAAAGTAAGAAAAATCACTTACGAGATCAGGCAAAAACCCTTAACCTTTATCCATGCTCTGTTTGAGATAGATTATTTCGCATATAAAATTTAACTTAGGTGTATGGTAAAGGCTCTTAAAGATTATCTTGCCAGATTCATCGAACTAACTGAAGAGGAGATTGAACAACTAACCACCCTCGCCGAAGTACGCACTTACGATAAAAAAGTAAAGCTGATTGACCAGGGCGAGTATGAAAATCACTTCAATTTTATCATCAGGGGCCTTGCACGTAAATATTTTTTAAGGGAAGATGAAGAGATCATCACACAGCTTGCAAAAGAAGGTGAGATCATCAATTCCTCTGTTTCATTTTTATCAGGTGAAAGATCTCTTTACATTGTTGAAACCATAGAGCCTACAACTTTCCTTTCTTTCAGCCGTGATTCGATCGAAAAGCTTTATGCTGCAGATAAAAAATGGCAGCGCCTTGGCCGTCTTATCATCACTGACCTTTTCCTTCAGAAAGAAAACTGGGATCTTGAACGCATTCTGTACAGTACACAGGAACGTTTCGTAAGGTTTCTCAGTACCAATTCAAATCTTTTTCAGCGCGTTCCTCAGAAATACCTTGCTTCGTATCTTAACATTCAACCGGAAACTTTTAGCCGCTTAAAACATTTATTGCGCACGAAAAGTACCACGAATACTGCTATATCATTATAAATAATTTTTGATGGAGGAAAACGGCACTGATATCAACCATTATGCAGGGTACATTTTAAAGTTTGTTCAACAGTATATAAAAATTTCGGAGCACGACTTCAACCAGTTCCTGCCTTATTTTGAAGTAAGAACTTTCGGAAAAAGAGAAGAGGTGCTGCGTTACGGACAAACTGAGGATTACCTGAACCTCGTTGTTAAAGGTTTGCTCCGAAAATATGTGCTTGTAGGTAAAAATGAAAAAACTTTGCAACTGGCTACTGAAGGAAAATTGATACAGTCAGAAGTTTCATTTCATACGCGGGTACCGTCTAATATTATTATTGAAACTTTAGAACCTGCTGTGCTGGTTTCAATGCGGTACAATAATGTTCAGTATGTGCTTGAACATATTCCTGTGGCAGAACAGATAGGAAGGGAGATGATGAGCCATCTTTTTATAAAAAAAGATGGTAAATATTTCGCGCAGCTGAATAATACTACAAGACAAAGATTTCTTTATTATTTAAAAAGTCATCCGCAGATGCTGCAGCGCGTGCCACAAAAAATTCTTGCTTCTTACCTCGAGATTAAGCCGGAAACGTTTAGCAGGCTGAAGCATTTGCTGAAATAACATCTTGAACCTCCATCATCAGCAATTCTGCTTCACATAATACGTTCACTGCAGATCATTCGCCGGTCTAGGCCTCCTCAGCATGACAATTTAAATGTTCCCGCTTCTTTCTTCGTCCTTCTTCCTAAGCACCGGATGCAAAAGAATATACCCCAGCAAAACAATTATCAACGCCCCAATGGTAATAATTACTCCTTTCCAGAAAATACTATCAGAAGTTTCGAAGAAAGTTATCGCCTCGCCTGCAAGTAATCTTACATTCAGATAAACCAGAATTATTGCAACAATCCATGCCAGTACCTGCACATAGGGCCTGATCGCAAATTCGCCCATTAATTTTTTATCACTGCAAAAATGAATGAGTGGAATCACTGCAAAGCCGAGCTGCATGCTCAGCACCACCTGGCTAAAAATCAGCAATTTGTTTACTTCCTCGTCACCATAGATCCATATAACGATCACCGCCGGAATTATTGCCAGTAAACGGGTGAGTAATCTTCGTAAAATAGGACTTAGCCTCAGCTTCAGATAACCTTCCATTACTATCTGTCCCGCAAGTGTACCGGTAACAGTTGAACTTTGGCCTGCTGCAATTAAAGCGACTGCAAAAAGTACCGGGGCTATTTTATATCCTAATAACGGTGCAAGTAATTCATGCGCATCTTTTATTTCCGCAACGTCTGTTCTCCCTGTTTTAAAGAATATGGATGCGGCAAGTACAAGTATAGCAGTGTTCACAAGAAATGCAATATTCAATGCTACTGTTGAATCGATAAGGTTCCATTTTAGGGCCTGTTTAATTCCTTTTGCTGTGTGCTCAAATTTCCTTGTCTGTACAAGCGCCGAATGCAGGTACAGGTTATGCGGCATTACGGTAGCTCCGATAATTCCTATTGCGATATATAATGCTTCATCATCAGGAATGTGTGGGATCAATCCTGCAGCTACTTCTCCCATGCCGGGCTTCGCAAGAAATATTTCTGTAAGAAATGATAGTCCAACAATAGCCACCAGCGTTATTATAAAAGCTTCCAGCGTTCTCATGCCCAGCTTCTGCAGAAAAAGTAACAGGAACGTATCCAGAACAGTGAAAGTAACGCCCCATACAAGCGGTAATCCGGTAAGGAGATTAATTCCTATCGCCATGCCTAGCACCTCTGCAAGGTCTGTTGCCGCTATAGCTATTTCCGCGAGTACGTAGAGGATGTAATTAATGTAACGCGGGTAGGTTTCCCTGTTAGCCTGTGCAAGGTCGCGCTGACGCACAATACCCAGGCGGGCTGCCAGGCTCTGGAGCAGCAGCGCCATGAGGTTGCTCATCAATAAAACCCAGATCAGCGTATATCCGAATTTACTTCCGCCGGCAAGGTCTGTGGCCCAGTTGCCCGGATCCATATACCCAACGCTTACCAGGTAAGCCGGACCAAAAAAAGCAAATATCTTTTTCCAGTTGCGTGAGTGTTTATTGATATCAACCGACCTGTGTACTTCGCTTAATGATGTATCTGTTGTATAATTATTCCTCATTAGTTACAAAAACATTTTTAGCAACGCTGCTGCTGATGGTTACTGACGGAAGGTTTTTCACTTTCAGCTCTATGGAATCATCAAACGCGAAACGTTTTTTTACTTCTACTTTAGTTCCCAATCCAAGTCCTTTTTGTTTTAACAGTTCCAGCATTTGCGGCGACTGGTCGCCTATGTTGCTGACCACGCCCGGTATATTCAGTTTCATTTCAGTAAGGTTCAGCTGTTTTTTGAGTAACACCTTGCCGTTACTATCAGGGATCGGATCGCCATGCGGATCAGTTTTCGGAAATCCCATGAATTCATCAAGACGGTCAACCAGTTTTTTACTGCTGATGTGCTCGAGCTCTTCCGCCATTTCATGCACTTCCTCCCATCCAAACCTTAATTTTTTTACCAGAAACAGTTCCCACAGCCTGTGCTTGCGGATGATCTGCAGCGCCATTCGCTTTCCTTCAGGACTCAACCTGAACCCCTTGTATTTTTCATAAAGAAGAAGCTTCTGTGTTTTAAGCTTTTTGAGCATGTCTGTTACAGATGCCGCGCGTGTTTCCAAGCGGTAGGCAAGCGCATTCGTTGTGACTATACCATCTTCTTCCTGCAGGTGAAAGATGGCTTTGATGTAATTCTCTTTGCTGGATGAAACTTTCATTGACGAAGGAAAGTTTAGTTTACCTAAAATTAAATTTAGGCTGTTCTAAATTTTCCTCCAATTTTTATTCATATTTTATTTTCATTGATGCCCCTGAATACCTACTTTTAACCGCTTAATGGCTGTTAGGTATGAATAGATTTCTCGTGGTGTTGTTTGTTTTGGCATGGGTAGCAGTAAGTTGCAAGGATAAAAAGAAGACTTCCCTCAAAGGCGATGAGCCTGTAGAAGTTACTGATTTCATTGAATTCTTCCCTGAAGTGGATCTTCCGCTGGTGGTAGCCGATACTA
>DATLDR010000047.1:0-4418 GCA_035525775.1 Flavitalea sp. | reverse complement strand
CCCCGTTTTTAAAATCCAATATCCTATGAAAAACCATTGTAAATGTAGGGTTAAGGACTGATATGCCCAATAGAATTTTCTGAATGAGTAGTTTTACTTAGCTCAATTCTTCATCAGCTTTTCCTGCGACATTAAGTTTGTGAGCTTATTAATAAACCTGATGAGGTAAATCCCTTTTTCAAGATTTGAGACATTGATAGTATGTAATCCCTGTACATGAGAGACAGAAACCCGGAGCCGTCCGTTAGCGTCGGTGATCATTACATCAAGGGGTGCATCGGTCCTGACGATAAGAACATGATCAACAGGGTTGGGGTAAAATTTGAACGCCACATACCCTGCAATAGAAACAGGAATGGTTTTAGAATACAGCGAATCGCCCTGCTGATAGGCATAACGAATTCTATAAAAACTTTTGCCTTTTTTGGGATCGTCATCGGTCCATTGGAAAATCTTTTGCTCATTAAGATTACTCAACACGCTAACAACTTCAAAGCTTTTTCCATTATCGCTTCGTTCTATTGCAAAATACCGTGGTAAACTGCCGGTCACTATCCAGCTTAAAATGATCTTTGAATTATCCGTTATGCGTGATAAAAGTTCGTTTATGACCCTGTTAGGATCTTCAATAACAACATCGGACGGACCTGACAGTTCCGATGGAGATTGGGAATAAGACGAAAGCGCAAGAAAGCTTACGTAAATTGAAAGCAGTATTTTGAACATAGAATCTAATGGGTAGAGAACAGAAAAGTTATTAACAAAATTAATGCCGCCTTGTGGAAAACTTCGCATTGCATTGAAAATTAACAGAATTATTATGACAACAAGAAAAGTGCTCGCGCGAAAAAGGATTGCTCTTGTAGCGCATGATCATAAAAAAAAGGAATTGGTGGAGTGGGTTGAAAGCAACAGGGTAGAATTATCGCGGCACGAATTATATGCCACCGGAACTACCGGAAAAATGATGGAAGAGCAATTAGACCGCCCGGTATCGAAATTGCTTAGTGGTCCTATAGGAGGCGACCAGCAGATAGGTGCAATGATAGCGCAGGGCGCGCTGGACATCCTCATATTTTTTTGGGATCCGATGGAGGCACAACCGCACGACAGTGATGTGAAAGCGTTGCTCAGGGTAGCCATCGCCTGGAACTGTATAGTTGCCTGCGATAGTTCAACCGCTGACTTTATTGTTACGTCACCAATTATGCTGAAAGAGTATGATGTGAAGATCCCGGATTACACAACTTATCTGGAAAGGAAAATAGTCATTTGAAAATACAAGAGGCAATAAAGAACAGCAGAACACAAAACAGGATAGTGCGGTATGGATTAAAGCCACTGGCCTGGATTGCAGGTTTTATTTTAGTGATATGGGTAATACTATGGGTATATGTAATAACACATGAAGAATACTTTAAGAACAAAGTATCAAATGCTATACAACAGAAAACAAGGGGACAAGTTAATATAGGCGGTCTTTCTGTTAGCTTCTTTCGAACCTTTCCAATTCTATCGCTGCAGTTGAAAAATGTGGTTATCCGCGACAGTGTAACCGCATTCAACCACAAAGAGTTTCTAAAAGCTTCTGATATATATCTCCGGCTAAGCATTCCAGGGATGATAAAAGGTGGGTCGCCCATAGGAAAAGTACTGATCAGGAAAGCAGAGATCAATGTTATATCTGACACTTCGGGCAATACCAACGAATATATTTTTAAATCGAAGCCTGGGGAAAAAAGACAGGTTACGGCTACATTACCCGATCTGGAGCTGCAAAATGTTTCGATATTATATAAGGATCCAAAAAGGAAAAAAAATTATTCGGGATACGTGCACTCATTTAAATGCTCACCGGAATCAAGTGACAGCATTATCCGGTTTAAAGTGAAAACGCGATTGCTGGCGAGGAACATTGCTTTTAATACGATTGCCGGCGCCTATATGAAAGAAAAAATGATAGAAGGAAAATTTTCTGTAACGTATAACAGGGAATCTAAAGATATTATTGCTGAGAACGTGAAGTTATACCTTGACAACCATCCTTTTTTCTTTAATGGAAAATTCAATCTTGATAAAAATAAAGGCGACTTTAATTTAAATATTCATAGTCAGCAGGTTATGTTTGCCCAGGGTGCGTCATTGCTGACCATCCCTATTCAAAAGGCGCTTCGCCCTTATTCGGCTAATGACCCTGTAGATATAGTAGTGAAGTTGTCGGGTAAAACAACAATGAATTTTATTCCACTTGTTGAAGTATTCATGGAAGTGCGCAACAATAAGGTAATCACGCCCCAGGGGCTGTTCGAGGATTGTTCATTCAACGGGTATTTTTCAAATGAATTGGTGAAGGGAAAAGAAAAAAACGACCGCAATTCGTACCTGTTATTCAAAAAATTTACCGGCAGGTGGGAGGATATTCGTCTTGTGTCTGACACAATTAAAATTTCAAATCTCATAACGCCTTACCTGGAATGTGATGTGGCTTCGGATGTTGACATGAAAACGCTGAGCAAGCTTGCTGACAGTAAAACATTTAAGTTCCTTGATGGTAAAACATCATTCAATATAGATTTCAAGGGACAGGTTTTAGGTGGCGACAGCAGTGCAGCTACTATTAATGGGCGTATTGATATTGTTGATGTGTCAATGAAATATAATCCGCGTAACATAGTGTTATCAGATTGTAGCGGCAGCCTCAGATTTATAAACAATGATCTGATTGTGAACAAGCTTAACGCAGTAATTGGCAAAACTAAATTATTGATGAACGGGAGTGCTGCTAATTTTTTATCGATGCTGAATGTTAGCCCGGAAAAAATGTTGCTGAAATGGAACATCAAATCTCCTGAAATTAATCTTACTGATTTTACGCCTTTATTGTCGCCTTCATCGAAATCAGGTACAAAGCCGAAGACTGAAGGCACAATTGCAAGGACATCTTCAAAAATTGATAAAATGTTTACTGATGGCGATATGTATATAAGTCTTGAAAGCCCAGTTATGGAATATAAAACCTTCCATGCAACCGGTGTTAAGGCTGACGTTGTTTTTACACCAGTTGAAATTAAACTCGACAGGGTTTTATTGAATCATGCAGGAGGTTCAATGAATGTTAAGGGACTGATGAAAAACGGCGCTCAAAAAAACCCGGTTACACTGAATGTAAACATGCAAAAAATGGACATACCGGAATTGTTTGCCGCATTTAACAATTTCGGACAGGATGCAGTTACCAATAAAAATCTGAAAGGAAAATTGTCGGCCAATATCAATTTCAAAACCTCAATAACAAATAAAGCGGCATTAGTGCAAGACGATTCCGAAGGTTCCATTGATTTTCTGCTGGAGGGTGGCGAGCTGAATAATTTTGAACCATTGAAAGAGATTTCGCAGAAAGCTTTCAAGAAGCAGGATTTTTCCGATATCCGTTTTGCAGATCTTAAAAATAAGCTGGACCTGAAAGGGACTACATTTATCATCAACTCAATGGACATCCGGTCTACGGCGTTAAACCTTACGGTTGAAGGAGTATACGATTTCAAAAAGGGAACGGACATGTTCATCAAACTTCCTTTACGAAACTTGCTGAAAAGTCAGTCAAACACTGATATTTCTGATGATGGAAAAGCTGCGCGTGGAGTAAGTTTAAGATTGAGGGCAAAAACCGGAGATGATGGTAAATTAAAAGTAAGCTGGGATCCTCTGCGGCTGTCAAAAAAAAATAAGAAAGATGTAATTGACTCCACCAGCCAGAAAAATTAAGATTCGGTATTTTAAGGACGCAACTATGGCTTTCAAATTACATACTCCATATCATCCTTCAGGCGACCAGCCACAGGCAATTGAGCAGCTAACCAATGGCATTCTTGACGGGGAACGGTACCAGACACTGCTCGGAGTAACAGGTTCAGGAAAAACATTCACTATTGCCAATGTTATCGAGAATGTGCAGCGGCCAACGCTTGTACTTACACATAATAAAACCCTTGTAGCACAATTGTACGGCGAGTTCCGGCAGTTTTTTCCAGAGAACGCGGTCGGATATTTTGTAAGCTATTACGATTACTATCAGCCGGAGGCATATATGCCGGTAAGCGATACATATATCGAAAAAGACCAGAGCATCAATGAGGAGCTTGACAAGTTGCGGCTGCAGGCTACTGCACAGTTGCTCAGTGGTCGTCGTGATATTATTGTTGTGGCGTCGGTCAGCTGTATTTACGGTATAGGTAACCCTACCGAGTATGAAAACAGTATCATCAGGCTACAGCCCGGCCAGGTTATTTCGCGGCAGGGCTTTCTCCATTCACTTGTGAATTCTCTGTATACGCGAAGCCAGGGCGATTTTGGAAGAGCGACATTCCGTGTTCAGGGCGATACGATTGATATCAACCTGCCCTATCTCGATTATGGAT
>DATLDR010000046.1:0-14647 GCA_035525775.1 Flavitalea sp. | reverse complement strand
TAGGGGGCGTTTTATATGGGATCGGTGAACGTGAATTATTTTCTTCTACATTAACAGCCAGCTGCTTGAAGGTAGTAGGTGAATTGGCCGGAACTAATTTAAACTGGCCTGTGGTGTCCAGTTCATAGTTGAAACGCCTCCATTGATTCCGCACCAGTTCAAGTTTTGCGAAACGAAGTACAACTGAATCCTCAAATCCTGTCAGGTACATCCTCACAAAACGTATTGATTTAAAGTCAGGAATGTCACCCACTTTACTGGTGAATTCGGCAACCGGAATACGAAACAGGTACCATTTTTCCGGTACACCTGAGTTTGGTGTAAATGAACGTACATCCGTGATAAAGTTTTTTCCTACCTCTGCAAGCTCCTGTGGCTTCAGCTCAACTTTATATTCAAAATATTCTTCCAGCTCATTTAATGTATTGTCGCGGTTGAATTCTTCCTGGTCGGGATACAAAGTAAACGCGCTTACAAACTGGTCGCCGGATGAAGCAACAGGTGAATTTCCCTGTGGGTTATTGATCTGTTTATAACGCTGAAGAATCCCATCCCTGTTTGTGTACGATGCATCACGGTAATTTTTGAAGTCATCATGAGAAGGATCTGTAAGTGCTTTCTGGTAGATCGGTGAATTTACACCAAACGCAGCAGCAAGGTCATCCAGATAGCGACGAAACTTTGTTCGTTCACCTTCATCATCCAACCCGTCAAAACCAGCATCCTGCAATGGTCTGTCTGCCGGATCGTTACTAAAGGCCTGCGTCACCTGTATAGGGTTTGCCGGTACCTTGCCCCAAACGGTTGATGAATCTTCCTGTGCGTGCGTCACGGCACCACTTATTCCATTTTCAAAAAAGCGTTTGCCGTCTTTCAGAACATCTTCAGAAATATTTCCCAGGTTAAAATATAATTCTCCGCCAGTACTGCCCGGGTTATTAAGGAAAGGATCCTGCATCCAGAATTCAATGAATTCAACGTTACCTGTTTCAAAATCCACCTGGTCCAGGCCCCGCATAATACCACCCCATCTTGTTTGTGGGTTAAGAAGTTTGCCATCAGCGGTTACACTGTTAGCACGTGAATCAAAATTGTATGGACCTATGTCAGTAGGATAATATGCCATGTCAAAAGTAACCAGCTGTGCCTGACCGAAATCGGGTGTACGGTTCGGATATATTTCTGTTACCCTTATCTGCCTTACAGTTGCAAGGTTCAGCAGGTCATCATCGATAGGATTATTAGAATTACTTCTTCCCTGTAAAATTGGTTCGATATTATACCATGCAAGTTTCGCCCTGTTAAAACCATATTCAAGTGAGTCTCTGGCAGACGCTTCAGGAAAATTCGTTTTACCCCCCGGGGTAGATGCAAGTCCCCAGCTTACCAGAGGAAAACGAAGGTCTATTGCATTTCGTGAGCCCTCAAAGTCGTCAATAAAAATCCGTCCTTCACTTCCTTTACCTATCTGTTTCGGGTGACCAGGTTTTAACACTGCCCCTTCGCCGTATGCATTTATGGTACTTATTTCAGTAGTATTATAGTATGGAAGTTTATCAAGCCACCGGGTGAGCCATTGTGATTCGGTGCGGTAACTGAAATCAACACCATACATGGTATTCTTTATTGGATCCTCATTGTATCCGGTTTTTGTGAAAAAAGGACGTTCACTGAGCCGTACTAATGAACCTCCTACGGTAAGAGATTCCCGAGCGTTTTGTTTTGCGAGATAATCCAGCCTCAGACCGATGAAATTTCTTTGCTGGATGCCAAATCCTGCATTATTTTCAAATTGAACATTTACCGGCACACCTGAACTGATGATAGCGGAATTAATAACCTTAACAGTACCGAGATTATAATCTATAGTATAGTCAATATTCTCCTGGAGAACCTGTCCCCCTGCAGAAACGGTAACAGAACCTGGCGGTACATTGAATGCACCTAGCTGAATTTCTGAAGATGCATTTCCTTTCGCAGTACCACTAATCACAAACCTGTCGAGGTTTGCATATGTTTTAGCTATTTCTTTTATCGTATCATATAAAGGATAATAGATGTATTTATCCTTCAGATCCTGGGAGGCTCCATCAAATGCAGACGTTTCAAGATCGCGGCCGAACGGCTCCAGTTCAGGAAAAATCACACGTGCCTGGTCGGAACGTACGGTAAATCCTTCTATATAATCGAACACGCCATCGGGAAGAGGATCACTACGGGAATTCAGCCTGTCGAGATTTAATAATGACAGAAGTGGAATTCCGCTTGAAGCTCCTACTTCATCGGGTAAAAATCTTTTCAATCCAAGACTTGGTTCTTCATACAGAACATTCAGCTTGAAGTCGCCTGGTTGAATAGTTGCGAGGAAAGTGCCGTCTTTTGATTTCAATGAATAAACGTTCTTCATCATCAGGTCCCACAAAGGCAACGAAGTTCTCTGTGATGTTGCCTTAAGCAATTTGAGGAATAATACTTTTTGTGATCCGCCTGCTTTTATAGTTGTATCCGGTGGAGCATCCTGTGAAAATTCTCCAACTTTATAAATTTTACCATTGTAGCTGTATTGAAATGCTACGGCCAGCACTTCATCGGGCTGCAATGGCTGGTTAAGCGAAACAAAGCCAACCTGAGGATTATAATAAAATTCTTCGGGGCGCAATTGCCTTGCAAAAGTTTTTTCAAAATCCTGCACGGCTCTCAATCCCATGGAAGAAAGCTTCGAAGTAATCGCAGATGAATTACGTGCGTTCGGATCATTGATAATATTTCTGTAAAGAAGTGTTACATCGTTATCAGGAAGACCATTAGGCAAGGGTTTATATGGTTGCAGGCTGGAATTACCTGAATTATAGGGATTGGCTTCACCCAGATCCATTAAACCAACGATATCCCTTGTTTCAGTAGTTGAGCCATTACGATTTGTTACCCATACTTCAATACGTAAAATCTGGATCTGTGAATTAACAATCGGTAATTGCTTCATCGCTTTATTGTAATTGCTTCGGAAATATTGCGACATCAAAAAATGCCGGTTTTCCTCATAGTCGTTTGCTTTAAATTCAAAAGCAGTGTTCGTAGAACCACCCTGAACGCCAAGCGACTGCCGTTGCGCACGCTGACTGGCGAGAACCCCTGTCACAAATAATTTACCGAACTGCAATTGAGTTTTTACGCCGAATAAAGATTGTGCTCCCGGAATAAGCGAACCTTTGGATGAATAAGAAACGTTACCCGCTTCTATTCGTTTGATGATTTCATCATCGCTTCCTGAATAATCGAGTTTCAACTGATTTTCGAAATCGAAATTCGCCAGTGTATTGTAGCTGATCGGCAGTTTCAATTTACTTCCGATATTACCTACCACGCTAAGGTTTGCATTCATGTCGAAGTCAAACCCTCCGTTTCTTCTTGCACGTTCCGGTAATGCAGGATTTTTTATGTTTTGTCCCTGGTAACCGGCAATGAGATTGATCTCACCCTGCGGCCTGATGTCAATTTTCCCCTGCCCGAAAATTCGGTTGAAAAGATTATCTGTCACCTGCAGCTTAGGACGCGGGAGCTTGTAATTGAGCCCTGAAAGTACATTAGCCCTTTGCCTGAAATAATCACGTTCCTGAATTTGCGAACGCATGTTAAGGAATTCATCGAACGTTATTGCAGTGGGTTTGCGGTAATAGAAGCTGCCGACTTTTTCGATTATATAGTACTCTTTTGTCTTAGGATCGTAGATAACAGAGTCACTAATGTTTGCAGGATCTTTAAGATCAAGTGGATTTCTGTTTAGCTGCGAGTATCTGTCGCTTCTCCGGTCGTGAATAGGATACCGCAGTGTATCAACACCTGTTACCGTGATGACAGTATCTCTGCGGCGGGGCAATGAATCCTGCTTCTGGGCAAACAAAGATGTAACGGACGCATTCGCGAGAATGACGGCAGTTAGCATGATGGCAGTTTTAAGAAAAGAAGTCAGTTTCGGGAACAATTGATTCAATTAGGTAGAGATTCGTCTGATAGGCTTAGATGTTTTTGAGTGCTTGTTTGATAATGTCCTCTATTTTATGAAGTTCCGGGTGTGATTTTCTCACCCGGCCAATAGCCTGCTCTCCTGCAGTTCTATTGATGCCAAGGGCAATTAAAGCATTTAACGCATCATGATCCAAGGTATTGTTTATCAATGGCTCATTATTTGATTCAAAGGAAGTTTTTCCAACTTTATCTTTAAGTTCGAGAACAATACGCTCAGCAGATTTTCTTCCGATGCCTTTAATGCTTTCAAGAAGCCTTGTATTACCCTGTAAAATTGCCTTTGAAATTTCCGGCGGTTTAAGTGAAGACAGCATCATCCGTGCTGTTGCTGCGCCTACACCGGATACGCTGATCAGCTGAATAAACATCTCCTTTTCGGCTTCTTCAAAAAAGCCGTAAAGGATCTGCGCATCTTCACGAACATGAAAATAAGTGTGTAATAATCCGTGATCCTGGTTCGAGATACTTGAGTAAGTATTCAGGCTGATATGAAGTTCATATCCTACACCGTTCACATCAACATGAACAAGGGCTGGAGTTTTGCGTACGAAGAGGCCCTTCAAAAATGCGATCATGGCGGCAAAAGTACGGTTTTCCGTATTTTAGCGCCCGTTAATAATATCCGATGAGTCAAAAAATTACAGCCGCAATCACGGCCGTGGGCGGCTATGTACCCGATGATAAACTTACTAACGCCGACCTTGAAAAAATGGTAGACACCAATGATGAATGGATTCGTACACGAACAGGTGTTTCAGAAAGAAGAATTTTGAAAGGCACAGGAAAAGGCACTTCAGATCTCGGAGTACCCGCTGTACTGGAATTATGCAAAAAAAGAGGGATCGAACCATCGGATATTGATTGTCTTATCTGCTGTACGGTTACACCCGATATGACTTTCCCGGCAACCGCCAACATCATATGCGATAAAATAGGAGCCATCAACGCATGGAGCTTTGATCTTGGCGCCGCATGTTCAGGATTTTTATATGGTGTAACAACTGGCGCCATGTACATTGAAAGCAGTCGCTATCAGAAAGTGGTTGTAGTGGGAGCTGATAAGATGAGTGCGATTGTTGACTACAGTGACCGCACAACGTGTGTGCTGTTCGGGGATGGAGGAGGTGCGATTCTTCTCGAACCGTCTGCAGATGATACCGGAGTGCTGGACAGTATTCTTAAAAGTGACGGAAGTGGAGCCAAATACCTTCATATGAAAGCCGGTGGATCTATAAAGCCTGCATCCATTGAAACCGTAACTGCCAAACAACACTACATATACCAGGAAGGGCCGGCTGTTTTTAAATTCGCGGTTAAAGGCATGGCCGATGTAAGTGCTGAACTTATTGAAAGAAATCATCTCACCGGCGATGACATTGCGTGGCTGGTACCTCACCAGGCAAATAAAAGAATCATTGATGCCACGGCTAACAGGATGGGACTTTCTTCAGAAAAAGTTATGTTGAATATTGAGCGCTTCGGCAATACGACTTCAGGAACAATACCACTATGCCTGTGGGAATGGGAAAGCAGGCTTAAAAAAGGCGATTATATTGTACTGGCTGCATTTGGCGGAGGATTTACCTGGGGCGCGACGCTGGTTAAGTGGGCATATTAACCTTTATAAAAATAAAACGCATCTGCCTGTGCCGTTGGCGTAAGTGTCAGGTCATTTATGCAAACATGCCCGGGAAGGCTTGCACAATAGTACGCTACATCCGCAATGTCTTCCGCTGTTAATGCTTTGTAGCCTTCGTATACGGATTTTGCGGCTTTTTCATCGCCCTTGAATCTTACAATAGAGAACTCTGTTTCTGCAGCGCCCGGATGAATGGCTGTAACCTTTATTCGATGCCGCAATAAATCAACACGCATCGCATGCGAAATGGCCTCAACAGATTTTTTTGTTGCACAATAAACATTGCCCTTTTCATAAATATCTTTCGCTGCCACAGATCCGATATTGATAATGTGCCCGAATTTTCGTTTAGCCATGAACGGTATAACAGCACGCGATACATACAGCAATCCTTTTACGTTAGTGTCGATCATTGTTTCCCAATCGTTCATGTCTGCCTCTTCAAAATAATCTTTACCGAGCGCGAGGCCTGCATTGTTCACGAGAACATCTATGTTTTGCCAATCATTCAAAAGGCTTCCAATATGATCTGTTACCGCCTCCTTGTCTCTTACATCGAAATTAAGGGCGAGTACATCTACTTTATGCTTTTCCCTGATGGTCTGGCCAACGCTCTGCAAAAGATCGTTTCTGCGTCCGGTGATGATAACGGAATAATTGTTTGCTGCAAATTTTTCCGCTATCGCCTTTCCAAATCCTGATGTGGCGCCTGTTATAAGTGCGATCATTTTAATATTTTTATTATACCCCTGCTACCTGTACTTCTTTGCTGATCTTTGTAATCAACCCCTGCAAAACTTTACCGGGCCCTACTTCAGTGAATTTTGTTGCGCCGTCCGTAATCATCGATTGAATGGTTTGCGTCCATTTAACTGGCCCTGTCAGCTGCTCAACAAGATTCTTTTTTATTTCATCCTGGTTGAACACCGCCCTCGCAACAACATTCTGATAAATATGGCATGATGGCTGATAAAAGGTGGTTCTCTCTATCGCTTTCTGCAATTCTTTTCTTGCTGGTTCCATTAGTGGAGAATGAAATGCACCGCCAACAGGTAATCTCAAAGCTCTTTTTGCGCCGGCAGCCTTTAATTTCTCACAAGCTATTTCAACACCCTTTATGGAGCCGCTGATCACTATCTGTCCTGGGCAGTTATAATTTGCGGGCACCACTACTTCTTCTGTTTCTTCCTGTACCTGCGAACAGATCTCTTCTACTTTTTCATCCTCAAGACCCAGTATTGCTGCCATTGTAGAAGGGGTCGTTTCGCAGGCTTTGTGCATGGCATTTGCGCGGATTGCAACCAGGTTCAGTCCGTCTTCAAAACTTAATGCACCATTTGCAACGAGTGCAGAAAATTCACCAAGAGAGTGGCCGGCGACCATGTCGGGCCGAACCTGTTGAGCCGACTTGTACGCAATTACAGAATGAAGAAATACTGCGGGCTGGGTAACATTTGTTTTTTTTATATCCTCGTCAGTTCCTTCGAACATTACATTGGAAATACGGAACTTCAATATTTCATTGGCCTGTTCAAACAATTTCTTTGCAAAAGCATTTTCTTGATATAACTCTTTGCCCATTCCTGTGAATTGTGATCCTTGCCCGGGAAAGATAAAAGCATGTTTCATTTTATTCTACGGTGGTTTCTATAATAATTTAATAAAAGATCATTTACTTAATGGAGCCGTGAAGATATCAGCTTTGTGAATTCACTTCGTGTTTCATTTTTTTCAAACTCTCCATAGAAGGCTGATGTAGTGGTAACAGAATTCTGTTTCTGCACACCTCGCATCATCATGCACAGATGCGATGCTTCGATCACAACAGCAACACCAAGCGGCTGAAGGGTTTCCTTGATTGCACTAAGTATCTGCGTTGTTAGCCTTTCCTGCACCTGCAGCCGGCGTGCATATACATCAACCACCCTGGCAATTTTACTGAGCCCGGTGATCCATCCATTTGGTATGTATGCCACATGGGCCTTACCGAAAAAAGGCAGCATATGATGCTCGCACATACTGTACACTTCAATGTCTTTCACAATGATCATTTCACTGATGTCTTCACTGAATTTAGCAGAGTCCAGAATGGCATGGGCATCCATCTGGTAGCCATGAGTAAGGTATTGCATGGCTTTAGCAAGCCGCTCTGGTGTTTTTACAAGGCCCTCCCTTCCAGGGTCTTCACCTATGAGCTGAAGAATATCATGGTAACTGCTAATCATCCGGGATGTAGTAGCATCATCAAACTGTTCCGTTTTTTTATATCCCATACTTAAAGATTCTATTTAAAGTTAGAAAACTGGGTATTCAACATAATTGCGCTCGGTTTCATACAGTCTCACCTGCATGTCTAAACGCTTATCTATTTTTTCTCTTAAGATATTATAGATTACCACACAAATGTTCTCGGCTGTGGGATTCAGATCTTTAAAATATTGAGTATCCAGGTTAAGATTTTTATGATCAAACCTTTGCAGTACATTATCCTTAATGATATTGCTCAGTACTTTCATGTCCATCACATAACCGGTTACAGGATCAGGTTCCCCTACAAGTTTCACAATCAAATCATAGTTGTGTCCATGAAAGTTAGGGTTGTTACATTTGCCGAAAACATTATTGTTCGTGTCATTATCCCATGATGGATTAAACAGCCTGTGTGCTGCGTTAAAATGTTCTTTCCTGAATACCGCTACTCTGTTTGACAATTTTTTAATTTTTTATTGGTTGCCAAAATATTCAATGTAAATTCTTGGTGTTTCATAAAGTTTTATGCAATGCAGCTTAACCGGCTCCGGAATATGTGGTTGTAACTGCTTCCATATTTCTATTGCGAGATTTTCTGTTGAGCACATTTTGCCGCTCATGAAGTCAACATCAACGTTGAGATTCTTATGATCAAGTTTTTCTGTAACATATTCTTTAATGATGTTACTTAACTTTTTTACATCGAAAAGAAAGCCGGTTCCGGGATCCGGATCACCTTTTACTGTTACCAGTAACTCATAATTATGGCCATGCCAGTTTTCGTTGGCGCACTTTCCGAAAACTTCTTCGTTCCGTTCCATGCTCCATGCAGGGTTGTACAGTTTATGGGCGGCGTTAAAATGTTCGTGGCGGGTAAGGTAAACCATTCAGGTTGAAAATTTTCGCAAAGGTAGGGAAGCGACCAAAGCGGACAATGGGGCGCCAAAAGAGGGTTTGGGGGTCAGACGGCGAAAAGGGGGAAGGAAATACAATTCCAATTATTTTACATTTACATATGTATATACTCCTGGTGTCTGCTACAGAAAATGAGATCAGACCCACTTACGACTGGCTCTCATCAGTAAAGGGATCGGTGAACAATAATGAAATTGAAGTACTGATAACAGGTATCGGCAGTACTGCCACAGCATATGCCCTTACGCGTCAATTGTTATGGCGATCACCTGAAATGGTTATTCAGGCAGGTATAGGCGGCAGTTTCAGTAACGACTATCCGCCCGAGTCCGTAGTATTCATCAGCGAAGAAGTGTTTGCCGATCTTGGATCTTTCCAGGATGGAGGGTTTACAGATATTTTTGACCTTGGCCTCGCAGGCACTGACGACCACCCGTTCACCAACAGAAAGCTTGTAAATGCACAACTCGAACAATGGGTAAAATATGGTTTGCCATTTGTTTCTGGTGCCACGCTGAATTGCATTAGTTCCAACAGGGATCAGGTGGAATGGATAAAAAGGATATATACTCCTGTTATTGAATCAATGGAAGGAGCAGCGTTGCATTATGCTTGCCTGATGGAGCATATTCCATTCATTCAATTACGGGCAGTATCGAACTTTGCAGGAGAAAGGAATAAAGACAACTGGAAGTTGAAAGAAGCAATAGCTGTGCTGAATGAGAAACTGAGGAGGATATTGGGATGGATATGAGGGCAGAAGGCAGAGGGCAGAACTTATTTAAAAAATAAAACAATGAAACTAACCATAGGATTTTCTCCTTGCCCTAACGATACATTCATCTTTGATGCACTGGTAAACAGGAAAATTGATACCGGCGACCTGGAATTCGAAGTAGTAATGGACGATGTGCAAACCCTCAATGAAATGGCGGTCGGTGGAAAATTGGACGTTACCAAAATCAGTTACGGAAGTTTACCGCTTTTACTCGACCACTACATTGTACTTTCATCTGGAAGTGCTCTCGGAAAAGGCGTAGGGCCCATGCTTATTGCTCCCTTTGAATTACCTGATCCGGCTGTTAACCAATGCGTAGTAGCCATTCCTGGCAGGCTCACCACAGCCCATGTTTTATTTTCGCTTGCATATCCGGAAGCGAACAACAAAGTTTTTTTACGATATGATGAAATAGAAAACTTTGTACTGAGCAATAATGGAAGTCTCCTGAATATTCAATCTGTTAAGCTCGGTGTAATCATTCATGAGAACAGGTTCACTTACCAGGATAAAGGATTGGTTAAACAAACTGACCTTGGCCATTTCTGGGAAACCGAAACCGGCTTGCCTGTACCTCTTGGTGGCATCGTGGCCAAACGCAGCCTTGATCATAATATAAAAGAAAAGGTGCAATCACTTATCCGCGAAAGTGTCGCATATTCATATGTGAATGGAGATGAACTTAGTGAGTTTGTTAAATTCAACGCGCAGGAAATGAGTTCCGTTGTTATGCAAATGCATATTGACCTTTATGTTAACGAATTCACCATGGACCTGGGAGAAAACGGGAGGAAAGCAATCAGAAAATTTTTACAGATACATAGTTCAATCAATAAGATTCCTGTAGATGACCGCAATCTATTTCTTTAACCCCTTACTGTAAACAGAGAGGCAGCGTTCGCGCGCAAACTCGTGCGCTACTATCGGTGCCGGGTACTGAAAGGAATTAATTTCCGGAACCCATTTATTTATGTACTTCAATTCAGGATCAAATTTTTTTGCCTGGGCTGTTGGATTGAATATTCTAAAGTATGGTGAAGCGTCGCAACCAGATCCCGCCGCCCATTGCCAGCCGCCATTATTAGATGCAAAATCATAATCAAGCAAAAATCTTGCAAAATAGGCTTCTCCCCATCGCCAGTCTATGAGCAGGTGTTTAGTAAGAAAAGAAGCGGTCACCATCCGTACCCTGTTATGCATAAATCCGGTAGCATTCAACTGTCTCATCCCTGCATCTACCAGCGGGTATCCTGTCTCGCCTTTGCACCACAGCAAAAACTCATCTTCATTATTTCGCCATTCAATTTGATCATACTCCTTTTTAAATGCCGCCCCCCTGCCAACATGAGGAAATTCAAACAATACCATCTGATAAAAATCCCGCCAGATGAGCTCATTAAGATACGCTTCACTTGTTTCTCTTACCTGACGTGCAAGTTGACGAATGCTTAATGTTCCAAACCTTAGATGAATACCAATTCTCGAGGTGCCTTGTTCACCTGGATAATCACGCGCGTTTTTATAATTTTTAAAAATTACATCACCAACTTCTTTACCAGGAATAGTTATCCGGCTTTCACTAAACCCGATACTTTCAATGGAAGGAACCACAAGAGGTGAGCATCTATAGAAGTTGTTGAAATACTTTTCTGTTGGATATGCCCGCAGGTAGAAGTCATTCAATAAAAACTTCCACTTTCTGCTATACGGAGTGAACACAACATATGGGGAACCGTCATCTTTTACCACCTCATTCTTTTCAAAGATCACATGATCCTTGTAAGAATGAAAGGTGATCCCTTTTTGGGCAAGTAAGTTGCGGATAGTATTATCTCTTTCTGTTGCGTACGTTTCATAATCTCCGTTTGTAAAAACTTTTTCTACTTGGAATTTTGTCACAATATCTTTGAATACCGTTTCGGGATCACCATGATATACATGCAGTGAAGAGTTGAATTTAATAAGCTGTTCATTCAATTCAGATAGAGCACCACAGATAAAATTAACGCGAGCATCATCCTTATCTTCAAGATCATCAAGAATGTTGGTATCTAAAATAAAAACCGGAATAACAGGCTTCCCCTGTTTCAGGGCATGATATAATCCTGCATTATCATCCAGCCTCAGATCGCGCCGGAACCAGAATATATTCATTTACATGGTGGAATGATAGATTTTTGACGCGATGCTGTTACCATATTTTTTGCTTTTAAACTCCCCTACCCACCTCAATCCGCTTACTGCATTCGTAAGAAACATTTCATCTGCATCCAAAAGGTCATCCACTGAAGTCTCTTTTTCAACAACGCTATAACCTTGTTGCGGCAATTGCAAAAGCAGGTGATTGCGCATAATGCCGGCAACACAACCTTCCGTGAGCGGGGGTGTAAAAATTGTGCCGTCTTTTATATAAAAAACATTCGCTATTGTTGAATCACATACCCTTCCGTTTGTATTCAGAATGATACTATCATCATGCTGGTATTTTTTTGCTCTAACTGCACCCATTACATAAACCAGGTAATTGTTAGACTTGATATTGGAAAGCTCATCTATAGCTTTTCTGCCACCTTCGTACAAACCTACCTTTAGTCCATTGTCATTCATCATCATCGACGATGAGGATAACGACCATACCTGTATCACATATCCTGAGCTGGTAGTATTGAATTCATAAAGGCCGCCGTCGCCCCTGAAAACAGTTAGCCTTACACGTGCCGGCCCACTGATCCGGTTTTTTAAAATTGTTTTCATGATCTGCTCTTCAAACATCTCTGCAGTTACAAATCCCTGTAACGTTATCTGTAAAGTATCCATTCCCGTGAACAGCCGTTCAAAGTGCAAGTCTTTAAGGCGTATCGATCCTACCACTACTTTCATTGTTTCGAATAATCCATCACCATATCTAAACGCCCTGTTGTCGGCCCTTATAACAGGAGTTTTTTCTTCAATAAGACTTCCGTTTAAATTCAGCCAACCTTTTATTGCCATTTTATTTTAATATTGTTCAATAATATGAGACACTTCCTTTTACCGGTCATCTTTATTTCCATTTTGTTTTTTATAGCATGCGGATCACATCAACAATCCCAATCAACTGTTCACAATAACGGCAAATTTAATTTTGCATATCTGCGTTATGATTCCGCTGCTGTGGAGTATCGCCTTGATTCCATTCATAACAGGGGACTTGAATTTCAAATGATACTACGTGATGCCGGCAACAATAATACTGCTTTTCAATTAATATCCTATGCGTTCGATACATTACGCGACTATAACAACAGCTGGATGCCAGACACGCTTTCAATTCTGGATGACAGCCTGCCCGTTAATTTCACAAACAGGATTTCGCTTGGAAATAATGAAGTTACCCGCGAGCAGTTGCTCAATGTAGTACGTGATGAGAATGGAAAAAGATTCAGTTATGATTATGTAATGTTTGTTCCGGTAGTGGAAGAAGTTTTTAATCATGTGGTATATATGCTTAAAGCCATGAAAAGTAATGCACAGGTGCCTGGCAGTAAAATGCAGATGACTTCACCTATGCCGCCAACGAGAGTGTGGGATTTTTAAAAACGCAAAAGGCAAAAGAAATTTAATTTGTGATGAGTAAGTTTGTTATCACCCCTTTTCCTTCTGCCTTCTGCCTACTTAACTGCTCCCTTGAAGTTTCTGTCAAGCTTTTTATTGACTGAAATTTTACCTCTATCGAGCCTGCTATTCAATCCACCGTCGGTGAAGCTTCCAGTACCTATATATGATAGGACGCTTGCGAGTGCAGTTTCAGACCGGTCGCCCCAATCCTTATCCAATCCATCACTTACCTGCTGGTCAACAGGGATACCATTAAAATAATTACCCTGATTCTGTCCGTTAGTACTGCGGAAAGACACCGGAAATAAGTAAGAATCACCCACAGGAATCGGGAAAAATCCAACTGGCTTTCCATATGTTGCTTCCGGACCCACAAGTTTTACGTTCATGTATGGCTTCAGGTTATTAATCAGCAATTCACTTGCAGAAGCAGTATTATCAGTCACTACAAAGAATACATTGTTAACATTTAGGGATCCACGTTTATGGAACATCGTTACTTCGTTCAGGTCAGCATAATTTGAATTGTATTGCTGGGTCATCATGATACTTCCGCTGGCCGAAGGCTTAACAATAAAATTAGCAAGTGCTTCGGACACACTTACATAACCACCACCATTATAGCGCAGGTCAACAATAACATCTGTTACATTCTGGGCAACAAATCTGTTGAAAACTGCAGTGAGGTCGTTCATCACCTGTGATGTATCACCAAGAAAAGAATTGAATACAATGTAACCTGCTTTATTAGACCCGGCTGTGTAAACACTGTCCAGTATTACAGGATTTTCCTGGTATGTTTCTGATTCAAGGGTAATATCAACTGTGCTTCCATCAGGTTTTTCAAAAGTAAAATCAGTAGCTGGTGATTGATATATTTTCTGAATGAGAAAGTCGGCGTTGTTGGCATTTATATCAGTACTACCAGCAATTTTCAGAAATTTCCATCCTCTTTTTATGCCTGCTTTTCCTGCCGGCGAAGCTTCTTCAACCAGCCGCACTCTGAGGTCATTGTCCGCAAAGAAAAATGCGTTGAGCCCGAAATCAGAAGTAATACCGTTGCTAAGGTTATCCCATTCACTTTGTTTCATAGCAAAACTGTAATGATCTACAGGATCTGCAAAGCCGGGTTCTACACTATATTTACGGATGGCCTTCATTATTGCGGAAGGATCATCATAACTTCTTGCATTGAAATCGGATGGTATCTGGTCTTTCCACAAGTAGACATCACGTGTGATTGCGAGCGTGGAATCTTTGATTATATCTGCAGGTGTCGGTTCATCGTTTCCACCAACACTGTCATTTTTTTTACATGAAGAAAATATTCCAATAACTGATATAACAACAAATAATATCCTCAGCTTCATACTCTGTTCAGTATTTTTTTATACAATTATAGCTATTAAATACGACCTAAGGCATATCATAGTTTCGTCCAT
>DATLDR010000043.1:0-20049 GCA_035525775.1 Flavitalea sp. | reverse complement strand
ATCCTAACTGATGAATTCCAAAAAATATTAGAACAGCAATAATTGAATTTACCAGAATAAAAAGAAATAGGTTTTTCAACACCTTCACATAATTTATAAAATTGAAGAAATGTTTTTGTACAAAGTAATAGATAAGTGTATTCGAAACATATATTAGAACAAGTGTTATTGGGTAGCCTTTAATTCCGAATTTGTTTACTGCTATGTAAATGCAAATTATCTGAATTATGTTAAAGATCAACTGGTAAAAGAATGCTGCCTTTATTTTATGGGTGGCCATAAAAAGCCGGGATGTTAAAGTGTTTGTAACATAAAAAGGGAGGATGAGACCAAGATATTGCATGAACAATGAGATGTATTTGCCAATACTTCTATCCAGACGGGTTAACTGAAGCAATAACTGAACAATTTCAGGGGCATAAAGAAACATGATGCAACTGATCGGGATGAGAATAAAATGAAGAAAGTTAGCTGTTTCACCAAATACTTTGTTGATATCTTTTGTACGTGCAGCGGCGTATAGTTCATTCAGTTTAATCCCTGCAACTGTTGAAAATTGTGTTGTAATCAGCGCATTAGGCAATGATGCAATCTGTTGTGCAAAAGTAAGACCTGTAATAATGCCTGCATTAAAACCACTGAGTATATACATAGGTGTATATAGTGATAGTGTGCTCGCCAGGTTACCAATCTGCGCAAAACCCAGATTTTTCCAGATACGCGGTTGAATCTTTTCTTTTTGTATTGTAAACTTCCATCCGATATATTTTCTTAACAGGAACAACAGCAGCAAAAGATTGACAACGTATGATATTATGAATCCATAGAATACACTTTTAACGCCAGCAATATTGTGTAAACCCATGACCAGAATAATTGAACATGTACCGTTAATGATGCCTATAATCATGGAAATCGTAAAAAATTTATAGGATGTCATTATATCCACCAGTAAGGTAATCAGGCAGATTAGTGCGAATAAGGGTAGAGAGAGATACAGCAAAATTTCATGCTGTATAAGTTGTTCTGTTTTGAAGTTGGAGATGAGAGAAAAAAATGCAACAGGATTGATCAATAAGAGAAGAATTCCACAAGCGAGTATACTGCCATAAAAACGAATAAAAAAATTAAGGAACTGCATTGATTTCTTTTCACCTTCCTCTGCTCTTATCCGCATTGATTCGGGGATGATCACGGAACTGTTCATACTCATCACAAAGGCCCCTAAGATGATAAGTGTGTTGTATGTATAAAAGAAAATATCAGTCCCTTCGCTTGCTCCAAAGTAATAAGCGACAACAATACCATTCAAAAAAACAAGGCCCTTGTTAAAAACATTGAAGACTGTAGAAAGTACTATGCCTCTTTTGTAAGATTCAATTTTGAACAAATCTTATGATTTTTGAATTCGCTTTCTGTGCCTTTATGATCTTGACATTGCTTGTTTCTTATTATATCTGGTTTCAAAATCCTTAAGATTTTTATAGAGCGAAATAAGTAAAATGATACATAACGATGTAAGCAATCCGATAAGAGACCATCTTGCTATCGTCTGCTTGAGGAAACTTTCCTTCTGACCGATTTTTCCAAAAGAGGTATACGCCAGCAGAATATCAGTTTCTAAAACTGAATTTGTCTTCACAGATTTAAGTTCATTTTTCAGATCAAGCAGTTTATCATAGAGTTCGAGTTCCGGAGCCTGTGTTTTAAAGCCACCCTCCATGAGAGTGAGATTGTTTCCCTGTTCACCACTTTTTACTGCAGACAATCTTTTGTAATAAACACTTCTTAATGTATCGATACTTTTTATTGAAGAAGTAAGAATCTCCACTTCATCTTTATTGATGTTGAGTTCAGTATTTTTAATATCCTGTAAAAGTTTATTAGAATTTATCTCATTCAAAATGCCCTGCTGCAGCTTTTGAAAGATCATTACATTTGAACTTATCACAGTAATGTCGTGCAGCGGATAATCGTATTTTGTCAGGGAAGATTTAAAATCTTTGTAAGGAATTGTTTTTGTCCAGAAAGTATCCATCCGCTTAACTGCATCCTTCTCCTGGCGCATAAACTGCTCATTGTACATGTCTGAAACAATTTTCTCACTTTTGACTGGTGTTGCTTCAAACATTTTCAAAGATGATGCTTCAGCTGGCGATATATTGAAAAGTTTAACAAGCTGACCGGTCTCCCTGTTAGCGATCAGTGCATTGAAATAATCCAACGAATTATAAAGTGACAGAGTACTATTAAAGTTTGCACGTACAGTCATAGTGGAACTATACCGGGCACCTTCTTTGGACTGAAAATAAATGCCTATCCCCACCCCGATTAAAGTACCGGCAAGCAGCCAGATCGCATTGCGCCGTAATAAAAAAAGCAGTTGCAATAATGCATCGCCAAGTCGGGAAAATATTGTGTCAACCCAGGTAAAAAAACTCACAATAGCCCCTCCTGTCTTATCAAACAGATGGCCAAGGTCAATATCATCATTCTGAGGTTTTGTTCTCTGTGGAACGTTGGTTTTGGCCTCCATAATTAGAAAAAAATTATTGGAAATTGGGTTTGAATGATAGATATTAATTAAAACCGCCTAAAGATAACAAACAAATATGATAGTTGTATTTGATACGAAGTCGATATAAGTGAGATATCAGTGGGGATTTTTTTTAGAAATTTTGGCATTCAATTCATCAATGCGCTTGAATTTCTCTTCTAATTGCCGGCAGTGTGCATTAGCAAGGAAAAGAGAAATTAATTCTTCTTTTTCTTGCTGAATAGAATTGCGGACAGCACTGTTATCCGTACTATTATTAGGAAGGCGGTTAGTATTATTGAATTTCACTTAATTAAATTACATAAAAACACTTATTAGTCCAAATTGTACAAGACGTTCAATTACGAATGTTATCTCTCATATCTTTATAAATCTAATAAATTTCATGAAAGATTTTATTCTAATAGGAGCAGCAGGATACATAGCGCCCAGGCATCTCAAAGCCATAAAAGACACTGGAAATAAACTTGTTGCAGCGCTCGATAAATTCGATTCGGTAGGTATACTGGATGGTTATTTCCCTGAAGCAAGCTTTTTTGTGGAATTTGAACGGTTCGACCGTCATATCGAAAAAATAAAAAGAGAAGGACAATCTGTTGATTACCTCTCCATCTGTTCACCTAACTATCTTCATGATTCACACATCAGGTTTGGCCTTCGACATGGTGCTACCGTTATTTGCGAAAAACCGCTAGTGCTGAATCCCTGGAATGTTGAAGCACTTAACCAGATACAGGAGGAAACAGGTAAAAAGGTTTATAACATTCTCCAGCTTCGTCTTCATCCCGATATGATCGCATTAAAGGATAAAGTTTCCCAGGCAGATAATGGCAAAATATTTGACATCGACCTCACTTATATTACTTCGCGCGGCAACTGGTATTATACCAGCTGGAAAGGCGACCCTATGAAATCAGGCGGTATTGCCACGAACATAGGCATTCACTTTTTTGATATGCTATTATGGATATTCGGTACGGTGAAACAAAATATCGTTCATGTTCACCAGCACGACCGTGCAGCGGGTTTTCTTCAACTGGAAAAAGCAAGGGTTCGATGGTTCCTTAGCATTGATGAATCTACGCTTCCTAAAGAAGTGAAGGAAAAAGGGCAAAGAACATACCGTTCACTAACAATGGAAGGAGAGGAAATAGAATTCAGCGATGGCTTCAAGGACCTTCACACAAATAGTTATAAAGAAATATTATCAGGTAAGGGTTTCGAACTCAAGGAAGCGATGCTCTCGATTGATCTTGTTCATCATATCCGCACAGCCACACCAGCAGGGGTTAAAGGCGATTTTCATCCTTTTGCAAGTCTGCCATTAACCCAACATCCGTTTAAGTGAATGTTATGATCACAATCATTGATTATGGGATGGGTAATCTCGGATCTATCAGCAATATGTTCAAACGTATTGGAGTGGCATCGGAGGTTACCGGAGACCATGGAAAAATCAGGGCCGCGAAGAAAATACTATTGCCTGGAGTAGGTGCTTTTGATGCAGCGATGGAAAGAATAAATGAAGGTGGCCTCAAACCACTACTCAACGAAAAAGTGCTCAACGAAAAAGTGCCTGTTTTAGGTATATGTCTTGGCATGCAGCTACTCACGAATTCAAGTGAAGAAGGAAAATTGCCGGGGCTCGGATGGATACCTGCAAGAACTTCGAGGTTTAGATTTGATGAACATTCAAATCTCAAAGTGCCTCACATGGGATGGAACCGGGTATATGAAAAAAATCCGAGTGCCTTAACGAATGAGCTACCACCGGAACCACGATTTTATTTTGTTCATTCCTATTACGTGCTTACAGAAAATGAGAAGCACGTGGTTGCCACTACAACACATGGCGTTGAATTCAATTCTATTATTCAGAAAGAAAACATTTTTGGTGCACAGTTCCATCCTGAAAAAAGCCATAAGTTTGGAATGAAGCTGCTGGAAAATTTCGCGTGTCTTTAAGATTAATACGTGTGTGGTGCATCAGCCGTTATCTGCTTCATAGGCTGCTGAACAGGCAATGAAATGATAAATACTGACCCTTCATCTAATTTACTGCGTGCTGTAATGAAGCCATTATGTTCTTCAACAATCTTCTTACATAAAGCAAGGCCAATTCCTGTGCCTTCAAACTCACTGTGCAGATGAAGACGCTTGAACATGCCGAAGATCTGCTCAGAATATTTCTGGTCGAATCCTATACCATTATCTTCCACGTAAATCCGGCAATATTTATTTTTCACCTCTTTCGATGGTAAGCCATTCTGGCCTGCACTGTATTCTGAATATATTTTAACAACTGGCTGAGTATCTTTCTTCGAATACTTGATCGCGTTGCTGATCAGATTATGGAACAACGGACGCATGAGCACAGGGTTTACCGATAAATTTGGCAGCTCGTCTGCATTGATGACCGCGTTTTTGTCTTTAATTACATTTTCCATTTCAATGAGTACGTCACGAAGAATGTCGTTAAGATTTGTATCGATGAAAGTTGGCTTTTCAATGGATGTTTTTGAGAACAGAAGGATGTCTTTGATCAGCGCCTGCATCCGTTCTCCTGCATGTTGAATGCGGCTGATAAACATTTTGCCTTCATCGTCGAGAAGCTGCTTGTATTTATGCCCGAGCCTGTCGCTGAACATGAGCATCTTTCTCAATGGTTCCTGCAGATCATGCGATGCCATGAATGCAAAACGGTCGAGGTCCCTGTTTGCTGATTCAAGTCGTTCTATATTTTCGAGAAGTTTGTGGTTAAGTTCCTTGATCTTGTCTTCGGAAACTTTTCTTTCATGAATTTCCAGTTCAAGATTTTTATTGATGGCAACAAGTTTTTGTTCCTGTGCCAGCAGTTTGTGATTCTTTTTGTATAGATCTATGAACACACCAACTTTTGCACGCAGAAGATCCGGGTTGATCGGTTTGTAAATATAATCGACTGCACCGGTCATGTATCCTTTGAATACCTGTTCGTCGCCGTAATTGTTAGCAGTGATAAAAATTATGGGGATATGCCTGAGCTTTTCGCGCTGGTAGATAAGTGACGCTGTTTCGAACCCGTTCAGGTTAGGCATCTTTACGTCCATCAGAATAAGGGCGAAGTCAAATTCGTTAAGCAAAACTTTAAGCGCCTCCCGACCTGATATTGCTTTTACAAATGTATAGCCTGCCGGTTCCAGAATGGTTTCGATGGACAACAGATTGTCTTCACGGTCATCAACTAATAATATCTTTTGCTGCATCTTTTATATCTTAAAGGTTAAAAGTTTAAAGTTAAAAGTGAGAGAGTTTTTCACTTTTGACATAACTTTTAACTTTTCACTTTTAATTTTTCACTTATTTATAAAACCACATCCTCATTAGCGAAAGAAGCTGGTCAATTTTTAATGGTTTTGTGATGTAATCCGATGCTCCTGCTTCAATACATTTCTGCCTGTCGCCCTTCATCGCTTTTGCTGTTACTGCTATTATCGGAAGTGAGCTGTTCTTGTGCTCTCTCCTGATCTTCTGGGTGGTTTCATATCCATCCATTTCAGGCATCATGATATCCATAAGCACCATGTCGATCCTCTGGTTATCGTTCATCAGTAAATTGATTGCTTCACGTCCGCTTTCAGCCGTGATCACATTAATGTTGAACCGTTCGAACACCGTTGTGAGTGCAAACAAATTTCTTACATCATCATCTACAACTAAAATATTCTTTCCTGTAAGAATATCTTCCTTTCTCCTTATGTTTTCAATGATCTTTTTCTTTTCAGGAGCAAGCGTTATATGATTGATGTGGAGATGAAGAACGATCTCTTCCAATAAGTTCTCAAGCGAATTTACTCCTTTAAGCAGTATAGTATTCGAATTGCTGTTAAGATGCTTCAGCTCGTTCTTGTTGAATTCCTTTGCGGAATAAACGATAACAGGCGTAAGCTTTTTCTTAATCTGCGCAACCTTCTTCACAAGGTCTGTGCCTGAAATATCCGGAAGTGTATAATCAAGAATGATACAATCGAATTCTTTGCTGTTCAGCAGGTGGAACGCTTTCTCACCAGTATCTGCAATGGAAACTTCAAGTCCTTCACCGTCAAGCATTTTCACGATCTGCGATGATTCGATCTCATTATCCTCTACAACCAATACACTTTTTTTCTCCTTATTATGAAATGTTACGATGTCAGTGAAAAGATCTGTCAGGCCTGCATTCTCAAGAGGTTTGAGATGAAAGCTGCGGGCACCTCTCTTCAGGGCAAGTATCTGATTTTCTTCTCCTGATATTAAATGAATGGGTATATGACGGTAGTTAAGATCGTTTCTCAGCAGGTCAAGTACTTTCCATCCACTGGTATCAGGAAGTTTTACATCGAGCGTGATAGCAATAGGAGAGAACCTGTTGATGAAATCAAACACTTCCAGGTAATTTGTTGCCACCACAGCTTTCATGTTTTCTTCATGCGCTTTATCAATGAGGATCTTGGCAAAGCGCAAGTCATCTTCTACAATCAGAATGGTTTTATCTCCTCCGGAAAGATGGCTCCGGTCATCACCCGTTTCATTGATCATCTCATTGACGATCTCAAGATTGCGTGTGTCTGAATTCTCTGAAAGTCTGATAGAGTTCAGCAGTGTGTCGATGTCGCCGGTGTCAGCGCCAACCTGCATTTGCTGATAAGTATTGATCGTTTCAACAACTTCTTTTGAGGTCACCACCGACATATTCTCTATCGGTACATACAAGGTGAATACGCTGCCACTGCCCGGTGCGCTTTCAAGTTCAATTGTGCCGCCAAGAAGTTCAGCAAGACCACGGCTGATAGATAATCCAAGACCTGTACCACCATATTTACGGCTCGTAGAACCCTCTGCCTGCTGGAATGCCTCGAAGATAATATTCTGCTTATCCTGTGGAATACCGATACCTGTGTCGCTAATGGCAAATGCAACAATTTTTGAAGCGTTGTCGAGACTTGCATTACCAAACTTTCTGGTTTTATCTGCCTCATATATCCTCAGCTTTACTTCGCCCTTTTCAGTAAACTTGAATGCATTGGACAAAAGGTTCTTGAGGATCTGGTTGAGCCTTTGCTGGTCTGTTTCGAGTGCTTCCTGAAGTTTTTTATCTGTTTGAATATTGAATTTAAGATGTCTTGCTTCTGCAATCGGTTTGAAGGTGGTTTCAACAAACGATGCAATTTCAGCAAAGCGAACTTTTGAGAAGTTGGCTGAAATAAATCCTGATTCGATCTTCGAAAGATCAAGGATGTCATTGATCAGGTTGATCAGGTCATCACCGCATGAGTGAATCGTTTTCGCATAACGTATCTGCTTATCATTTAAGTTGCCTTCTGCATTTTCATACAACTGCTGGGCGAGGATGAGAAGGGAATTGAGTGGTGTTCTCAACTCATGTGACATGTTGGCGAGGAACTCCGATTTATACTTGGAAGTAAGTGTAAGCTGTTCTGCTTTTTCCTCCAGTGAACGGCGTGCTTCTTCCACTTCTTTGTTCTTTGCTTCCACTTCATTCTTCTGTTTCACCAGCAACAGCGCTTTATCCTGCAGCTCATCATTTGTTCTTCTAAGCTCTTCCTGTTGTATTTTAAGTTCACCTGCAAGTGATTGCGACTGTGCCAGCAACTCTTCTGTTCTTGTATTTGTTTCGATCGTGTTCAATACGATTCCGATACTTTCAGTGAGCTGGCTGAGGAAGTCGAGGTGAGTTTCGTTGAACTCATCTATTGAAGCAAGTTCAATAACCGCTTTCACATCATTTTCGAATAACACCGGAAGCACTATAAGGTTTGTTGGCTTTACAAAGCCTAGCGACGAGCTGATCTTAACATAGTTGTCAGGCACTTTCGACAGAATGATCCTTTCCTTTTCAAAGGCGCACTGCCCAACCAATCCTTCTCCTATCGCGAATTCCTTTGGAATGTTTTTATCCGATTTATAAGCATAAGCGGCAAACAGTTTCAGTTTCATCTGCTGTGAATCATCATCCTGCTGCAATATGTAAAATGCACCATAATGTGCAGTAACCACCTGTGCAAGTTCTGACAGGATACGTTTTGTAACCGTATTAAGGTCTTTCTGACCCTGCAGCATTTGTGTGAACTGCGCAAGGTTTGATTTCAGCCAATCCTGCTCCTGGTTCCTTAATGTTGTTTCGCGCAGGTTAGCGATCATCTGGTTGATGGTGTCCTTTAATGCTTCCACTTCACCTTTCGCCTGCACTGCAATGTTTCGTGTAAGATCGCCTTTTGTTACAGCCGATGCCACTTCGGAAATTGAACGCACCTGTGTGGTAAGGTTCTGAGCCAGCTGGTTCACATTATCTGTAAGATTCTTCCATATCCCTGAGGCGCCCGGTACACTCGCCTGACCACCGAGCTTTCCTTCAACACCCACTTCACGTGCCACCGTTGTTACCTGGTCGGCAAAAAGCGCGAGTGTTTCAATCATTTCATTGATTGTTTCTGTAAGCTGTGCAACCTCGCCTTTCGCATTAATTGAGAGTTTTTGCCGAAGGTTACCGGTTGCCACGGATGTTACCACTTTAGCAATACCCCGTACCTGGCTCGTCAGGTTCGATCCCATCATGTTCACAGAGTCCGTAAGATCTTTCCATGTTCCCGCGACGCCTTTTACTTCTGCCTGACCTCCAAGCTTACCTTCAGTACCCACTTCGCGTGCCACACGTGTTACCTCAAAAGCAAATGAGTTAAGCTGTTCCACCATTGTGTTGATGGTATTTTTAAGATCGAGGATCTCTCCTTTAACGTCGATAGCCACGGTTTTCGAAAGGTCACCACTGGCCACAGCCTTTGTTACTTCGGCGATATTACGCACCTGTGCAGTAAGGTTACCCGTCATCTGGTTCACAGAATCGGTAAGGTCTTTCCATGTACCTGCAACACCCGGCACGAATGCGTAACCTCCAAGTTTACCGTCTGTTCCTACTTCCCGTGCAACGCGTGTTACTTCTGATGCGAATGCGCGCAGCTGATCCACCATGGTATTAAGTGTTTCTTTCAGCTGTAATATTTCTCCCCGTACGTCAACAGTAATTTTTTTCGACATGTCACCATTTGCCACCGCGATCGCCACTTCGGCGATGTTTCGCACCTGTGCTGTCAGGTTACCGGCCATTTGGTTCACGGAGTCGGTAAGGTCTTTCCATGTACCTGCAACTCCAGGCACATTCGCCTGGCCTCCCAGCTTACCTTCTGTTCCTACTTCCCGCGCCACACGTGTAACTTCAGAAGCGAAGCCGCGCAACTGATCCACCATCGTATTAATGGTGTTTTTCAATTCAAGGATTTCTCCTTTAACGTCCACACCGATCTTTCTTGACAGGTCACCATTCGCCACGGCTGTTGTTACCTCCGCGATGTTACGTACCTGGCTCGTAAGGTTCGATGCCATTTTATTTACTGAGTCAGTTAAATCTTTCCATGTTCCACCCACACCAGGTACATCCGCCTGTCCACCCAGTTTTCCTTCTGATCCCACTTCACGGGCAACACGCGTTACTTCGGAACCAAAAGAGTTAAGCTGATCCACCATGGTGTTGATGGTATTCTTCAGCTCAAGGATTTCTCCGCGCACATCCACTGTGATCTTCCTTGACAGGTCTCCCTTCGCTACCGCTGTAGTTACTTCTGCGATATTACGCACCTGGCCTGTAAGGTTCGATGCCATCTGGTTCACAGAATCGGTAAGATCTTTCCATACACCTCCCACACCTTTCACTGTCGCTTGGCCGCCAAGTTTTCCTTCCGACCCCACTTCACGCGCAACACGCGTTACCTCGGAACCGAATGAATTCAGCTGATCCACCATGGTGTTGATCGTGTTTTTCAACTCAAGGATTTCCCCCTTTACATCCACTGTGATCTTTCTTGAAAGGTCACCGTTGGCCACGGCTGTTGTTACTTCCGCGATGTTACGTACCTGGCTTGTAAGGTTTGATCCCATCTGGTTCACGGAATCGGTAAGATCTTTCCATGTACCACCCACACCGGTTACTTTCGCCTGACCACCAAGCTTTCCTTCAGTACCCACTTCCAGTGCCACTCGTGTTACCTCAGAAGCAAATGAGTTTAGCTGATCCACCATTGTATTGATGGTCTTTTTCAGTTCAAGGATCTCTCCTTTAACGTCCACGGTGATCTTTCTTGAAAGGTCACCTTTCGCCACCGCTGTAGTTACTTCTGCGATATTTCGCACCTGTCCGGTAAGGTTCGATGCCATCTGGTTCACAGAGTCTGTCAGATCTTTCCATACGCCACCCACCCCCTTCACTGTTGCCTGTCCGCCAAGTTTTCCTTCCGATCCCACTTCACGCGCCACACGCGTTACCTCGGAACCGAATGAGTTTAGCTGATCCACCATGGTGTTGATCGTATTTTTCAGCTCAAGGATTTCTCCTTTCACATCCACGGTGATCTTTCTTGAAAGGTCACCCTTTGCCACCGCTGTGGTCACTTCAGCGATGTTACGCACCTGTGCAGTAAGATTCGAGCCCATCTGATTCACGGAATCAGTAAGGTCTTTCCAAACTCCACCTACTCCTTTTACTTTCGCCTGTCCTCCCAGCTTTCCTTCAGATCCCACCTCACGCGCCACGCGCGTTACTTCGGCGGAGAAAGAGTTCAGCTGGTCCACCATTGTATTAATTGTATTCTTAAGTTCTAGAATTTCACCTTTAACATCCACTGTGATCTGTCTTGACAGGTCACCTTTTGCCACAGCAGTGGTTACCTCGGCGATGTTACGCACCTGGCCTGTTAAATTCGAGGCCATCTGGTTTACCGAGTCAGTAAGATCTTTCCAGGTACCTGCCACACCACGTACCTGCGCCTGTCCGCCAAGTTTACCTTCGGTACCCACTTCAAGGGCCACGCGCGTTACTTCGGATGAAAAAGAGTTAAGCTGATCCACCATGGTGTTAATCGTATTCTTCAGCTCAAGGATTTCTCCTTTAACATCCACTGTAATTTTTTTGGAAAGGTCGCCTTTGGCCACCGCTGTTGTTACCTCTGCGATATTACGTACCTGTGCTGTTAGATTAGACCCCATCTGGTTCACGGAATCGGTAAGGTCCTTCCACACCCCTGCCACACCTTTTACTTTTGCCTGGCCTCCGAGTTTACCTTCAGAACCCACTTCACGGGCCACACGTGTTACTTCCATGGAAAACAGGTTCAGCTGCTTCACCATGTCATTCACTTCTTTAGCAATCCTCGCGAATTCCCCCTGCAGGGTATGGCCACCTATTTCTTCCGGCATCTTCTCAAGCAGGTTACCCTTTGCCACCGAACTGATCACATGCGCGATTTCTATGGTGGGGTGTACAAGATCAGAGATCAGTGCATTCAGTGATTCAACACCTGTACTCCACGAACCTTTTGCTGCAGGCACTTCTATGCGTTGTGTAAGCTTACCCTGTTTACCGATTGTGTTACCGGCACGGGTAAATTCCTGCATCATTTTTTCATTCAGCGAAATCACATCATTCAGAAGGTCGCAGATCTTACCATTTACGCCAACCTGGTTGATAGGCATACGAACGGTAAAGTTGCCGTTCTTTACTTCGGTAAGTACACGGAGCAGTTCTTCGTCATTTAAAAAGTTCTTATCCGGCTCCGCAAGCGAATGTTTACCATTGGCATTTGTACCGTTCGTACCTTTTTTTATTGAATTTCTGATCTGCTGTATTGCCGGGGAGTGATGGCCGTTAGTTTTCTGATTCTGCGCACGTAGTGAGGTTCGGGTGGTTTTTTTTTGTGTAGGCATCGGCTATTTTTTGCGTCACCAAATGTAGCAAAACAAGCCTAGCCTTCAAGGATTTTAAGAGTTTCTTTCTAGTTGCTTTAAGGGGTAATAAATAAATAAGCTTTATTTAAAGTGAAAAGTCTTTCCGGGATATAATTAACCCTCATCTTCGGTATGTCAAAACTAACTGCTAACGTTTTACTAAAGACCTAACCACTAACAGGTTTTTTTATACAGCAACAACCAACGTCCCCACTTTTCAAGGTGGGGATTTTTTTTAGCCTACTTGTTCAACAGACCATCCACCGTGATAGCCAGGTAATACAACCCTCCGAGTGTGGGGCCTCCAGCGTACTGAATGTAATTGTTGTTGAAAATATTACTTCCACCGAGTTTGAAAGTTGCATGCAGCGTAGGAACGCGGTAAGTAACCTGCGCATCAAATGTGTTGAAGGCATCTATCTTGCCGGTGACCAGTGGACTTTCCCAAAGGAATGCTTTCTGCCACCTGTATGCCACGCTGAAACCTACATTTTTCGTAAGCTCCCTGTTGCCGAATGATACATTAGTGCTCCATTCGGGTGTATTGAATCCTGTAATAAAAATATCATTGGTTTTGTTTGCCTTCATTTTGTTGTAATTCAGGTTACCTGACACTGTAAATTTCTTGTAGAAAATGTATGTTGCGCCAAGCGATGCGCCATAGTTTGTATATTTATTTTTTGCATTGGTGTATACACGGTACCTGTCCTGACCATTACTCGCAGCAGTTGTGGCCGTGGCTGCTGTAGCATCCCTGTTCCGGTCGGTCATTGCAAGCACCGCGGCATCACTGCCAACCGTTTGTCCTTTTGGAACAAACACCTGTACCTGTCCCAGAAATCCTTCATACCTGTTCAGGTAAGCATCAATATCCAGGATGATCTTATTATTCAAGAGTACACTTTTATAGCCGGCTTCATATGAATTTATCTTTTCAGGCGCCGCCTTAGGCAGATTGGCCACCACCAGCAGATCCCGGTTCGAAAGAGCCGCCTCATCAGTATTTCCAGCTGCTTTAACCGCCGCATTGAAATTTACTACGGACGACTGCGTATAACTGTTGTCGAGATAGCCGAGACCTTCGTTAATATAGGAAAGGCTACCCACTCGTTTCACCCTGCCGTTATTTACATAAGAAAGAGCTTCGAATAATGCAGGGAAACGATAACCCTGCTGATAAGTAAACCTGAAATTATGATTCTTGTTCACAGTGTAAACCGCTGCGATCCTCGGTGTGTATTCGAGTGTGAACTCGGGATTGTAATCGCCTCTCACTGACGCCCACACCTTCAGCTTTTCATCGAAGAAAGTTTTTGTTGCCTGCGCAAAGCCACCAAACTTTTTATAGTAAACATTTTTACCGAAATTACTGGAATCCGAAACTTTACCGTCTATTGAAACAGGCTTGTTGCGTTCAGCAATAGGACGGCTGAAGTCAACGAAATTATTTCCATCAGGAATGATCTCATAAACGCGTGCATCTGCACCAATCAAAAAGTTAAAGACTTTGATTTTTTTAGAAAGATCCCACTGTCCTTCCACATGGTACAGATTACTTTTCTGAACCAATGCAGAACCACCTGTTGCAGGCGCGTCTGGTATTGTAGAGGATTTAATATCCCAGTTGTTTATACCCGTGATCGTTTTTTTGAGATCTTCAAACGGCTGAGTCCCGGGAACCACACGGCTCGCATCGGCCTGTTCACGAGCATATTGTGTTGCAGCCGCAAGATTTTCGGAATTAAGTGCACCATTGGTTGCGGCATATGCATTTAGCGCATCTTTATATTTCTTACCCCATACACTGCCACTGCCACCACTGGCAAGATCAAGGTTGTCTGCTGTTGGCTTCACATTGTATGAGTCGCCGGTATTTTCGACAGACATATATCCGCGGATAAGGAAGTTGTCGCCTTTCAGTTCAACCTTGTGGTTTTGTACCACTACATTGTCGAGCTGGATCTTGTTTCCTCTCTGAAAAACACCATCCATCTTTCCAGCACGGTAATCATATGAAAGCTCTGCATGGTCATTTACCTTGTAATGCAATGCAACATCAAACTTTAAGTTATCAACTATCGGTTTTACTAAATCCTTCTCCCAATATCCTGTTCTACCCACTGTAAGTGTCTGGTTGTCCTGGCCGTTAATATTTAACCCTGTAACAGAAACAGTGTTGCTTCCTGCAAGCGCATCATCACCATATTTATTCCATCCATCATAAACGATATTTTTTTCTCCGTTCAGCTCCGGAAAATTCGGGTTGGCACTTTTCAGATTATTTGGATTCTGGTCTTTTCTTGTGTCAGAAAGCCAGTCTGTTCCGCGCATATAACCAGCGTTGATCTTAAAGGCGAATTTATTGTTAAACGCTTTTGCGTAGCGTATAGACGTTTCCGTTAGTATGCTTGCATCCCTGCCTGTGCCACCAACATGGTTAACACCTGTTTTCTGGTAGAAACTTAATCCCTGGTACTGGAATGGACTTTTTGTGAGAAGGTTAGCCATACCATTGATGGCACTCATTCCATATAATGCCGAGGCTGCCCCGGGTGTGATTTCAACACTAGCGATGTCGAGCTCAGTTGGTCCGATTGCATTTCCGAGAGGAACACCGAGTGTAGCTGCCTGCATGTCCACCCCATCAACAAGCTGCATGAATCTGAAGTTGTTTGGAATATTGAATCCTCTGGTGTTAGGCACTTTGAATGTAAGACTTGATGTCGTCATTTGCACACCTTTCACATTTTCAAGTGCATCATAAAAGCTTGGGGCCGGTGTTTCACGAATGGCCCTGATGTCAAGTTTTTCGATGGCTACGGGCGACTTTAAAATACTTTCAGCAACACGTGAAGCGGTTACCACTACTTCCTTGCCAAGCACAACTGTCTGAGTAGTGAGTTCGATGTCAAGCTTTGAGTCGTAACCTGTTATTTCATATTCCTGCTGCTCGAATCCTATTGATGAAAAGATGAGCTTGAAAGGAAATTTCAGTTTTGTTCTCAGTTTGAATTGGCCGTTGCTATTGGTAATGGTTCCGGCTACAGTCCCTTTGATATTTACACTGACATTCGGGAGTGGTTCTTTTGTTTCCTGGCTGGCTACGCGACCGGAAATTTCAATGAGTGAACTTTCCTGTTGCGCGCTTGCAACCATAATAAATGAAAAAGTTAATAGAAGAACCGATAAAGCCTTTCTGTAATTAATGATGAACATGGATTGATCTTGTTATCTGGTGGTTAGAATAAATTTTTTAGAAAATCGTGGTACTGGCGGAGCGATCATGTTAGAAGGAAGTCTGTCAGCAACAACAGCAACAACAGATCGTGTGGGGCTGCATAAAAATGTTGCTGTAAGTGTATTTTAAATGCATAGTCTACTAAAATGGTAGACAAAAATACTATATCTTTTTTACCTGCCAAATTTAATTTTATAGATTTATGGGCATGAAATATAATCGTTGCGGAAAATCAGGTCTGCTGCTACCCGCTATATCAATAGGATTGTGGCATAATTTCGGGGGAGTAGATGCTTTTGAGAATGGCAGAAAGATCATCCGCCGTGCTTTTGATATGGGCATAACTCATTTTGATCTTGCGAATAACTATGGCCCGCCACCGGGATCAGCGGAAGAAAATTTCGGAATCATACTGAAAAAAGATTTTCCCGGATATCTCCGCGACCATATTACCATCACCACTAAAGCCGGGTATACCATGTGGGACGGCCCATATGGCGACTGGGGATCACGAAAATACCTGATATCAAGTCTTGACCAGAGCCTGAAAAGAATGCAGGTGGATTATGTAGATATATTTTATTCACACAGGCCTGACCCTGATACACCTGTGGAAGAAACCATGATGGCACTTGATTATGCAGTACGCCGGGGAAAGGCTTTGTATGCGGGGATCTCTAATTACAACCCTGAACAAACACAAAAGGCAATCAGCATTTTAAAAAGTCTTGGTACGCCTTTACTTATTCACCAGCCAAAGTATTCAATGTTTGAAAGAACACCTGAAAAAGGATTACTGGATGTGCTTGAAAAGAACGGAGTGGGATGCATACCTTTTTCACCGCTTGCTCAGGGAATGCTGACAGACAAATATATAAAAGGCATCCCGCCGGATTCGCGAGCTGCCAAGGAACATGGTTTTTTAAAAACGAAGGATATTACAAGCGACAAGCTCCACAAAATAAAAAAGATGAATGAACTTGCCATTAAGAGGGGACAATCCTTATCGCAAATGGCAATAGCCTGGCTGATGCGCAAGCCAGTGATCACCTCCATTCTGATAGGAGTAAGTTCGGTTGAGCAGCTGGAAGAAAACATTGCTACACTAGATAAAATTTATTTTGCTAAAGAAGAACTTGAAGTGATAGAAAAAATTCTCGCGTAAACTATTATATTTATTCTTTAATCGCCGCATTGCGGTATCACTCACCAAACTAACTAACGATGATCTCCAGCCAGGACAATTCTATTGTTATTCGCGACAACAGCGCGAATCCAGCACCACTAGGTTTATTCGGTTTTGGAATGACGACAGTTTTACTCAACATTCACAATGCAGGTTTTTACGAGATGAACTCAATGATCCTCGCCATGGGTATCTTTTATGGCGGGCTTGCCCAGGTAATCGCCGGAGTGCTTGAATCAAAAAAGAACAACACATTTGGCATGACCGCATTCATTTCTTATGGATTTTTCTGGCTAAGCCTTGTTGCGTTGATATTTATGTCGAAATGGGGCTGGATCACGGCAACTTCTAAAAGTTCACTTGCTACTTATCTTCTCGTGTGGGGGATTTTCACTTTGCTGTTATTTATCGGAACACTCAGGTTAAACAGGGCGCTTCAGTTTGTTTTTGCTTCTCTTACCATACTTTTCTTTTTACTTGCCATTGGTAATTATACAGAGAGTGAAAGTATTATCAGGATCGCTGGCTTTGAAGGGATCATCTGTGGTTCTTCTGCCATCTATACCGGTATAGCGAATTTACTCAATGAGGTTTATGGCAGAAAGGTGTTACCATTGGGAACATTATAAAACACCTGCTTCCCATCCTATCATTGCGGTTTTTCTTACTGCCCCCCAATGGTAGTTGCCAAATTCGCCTGATGAACGGATCACCCTGTGGCAAGGAATAAGAAAAGCTACAGGGTTATCGCCAACTGCAGACCCTACTGCTCGGTTTGCTTCCGCATTATTGATTGAACAGGCAATCGAAGAGTATGTTGTAAATTTTCCCATAGGAATTTTCAGCAGCGCTTCCCATACTTTTATCTGGAAAGGAGTGCCTTTCAGGTGCAGCCTTACGTTGGATGGGACATTCCAGTTCTTACTGAAAAATGTAAGGGCATTCGCCTGGCAAATGTCTGTAAGATGCTGGTAACGGGCATGAGGAAACATTTTCTGTAACTCCTCAAATGCCTGTATTTGATCATCGTAAAAAGCGAGATAGCATACTCCTTTTTGAGTAGAAGCTATGATTACATTTCCAAATGGTGTTTTTGAAAAGCTGTAATTGATGGTGAGCATTTCACCGCCATTTTTATATTCACCAGGCGTCATTCCTTCAATTGTCATAAACAGATCGTGCAGCCGGCCGGTGCCTGATAACCCGGTTTCTACCGCTGCATCGAATAATGTTGCCTTTTCTTCCCTGAGAATATTTTTTGCATATTCTATACTCATATACTGCAAAAACTTCTTAGGGCTAACTCCAGCCCAGTCGGTAAACATTTTCTGGAAATGAAATGGACTGAGGTGCACTTGCTCGGCTATATCGTCAAGCGACGGCTGATCCCGGAAGTTTTCTCTGATAAATGTAATTGCGGTGGCTATCCTGTTGTAATCGGAGGCATTCATTCAGCAAATGTAGGAGAGGTTGTTTCTTATTTAAACCCGATTATTGCGGTTTTGTTTTCATTGGCCTCATCTGAAAAAAGAACTTATTTTTAATTTATGATCAGAAAAATATTTGAGGAACAATTCGCAACATCACCGTCTGTTGAAGTTATGTCGCCGGGGCGTATAAATGTTATAGGTGAACACACCGATTACAATGAAGGTTTTGTTCTGCCTGCAGCGATCGACAAGTACGGGCATGTGGCGGCATCGCGAACCGGCAGTGATATTATTTCCCTGTATGCAATAGAGTTCAATGAAAAGTTCAGCATCCCCATCAGCGACATAAAACCTGTTGAAGGGAAATGGACGAATTATGTTCTGGGTGTTGTTGACCAGCTCATCAAGAGAAATTATAAGATTGATGGCTTTAACCTGGTGGTAACCGGTGACGTTCCGGTTGGGGCAGGCCTTTCTTCATCTGCAGCAATAGAGTGCTCCGTATGTTATGCGCTTGACCAGCTGTTTGGTCTGCGTTTATCAAAATTCGACATTGCTAAGATCTCCCAGATTGCCGAGCATACTTTTCCCGGGGTTCAGTGTGGCATCATGGATCAGTTTGCAAGTGTGTTCGGAAAGAAAGATCATGCGCTCAAACTCGATTGCAGGTCGCTACAGTACGAAGAAGTACCACTGGTACTCAAAGGATATCAGATTGTTCTTCTCAATACCAATGTAAAACATTCACTTGCTTCTACCGCTTACAATGAAAGACGCGAACAATGTGCTGCCGGAGTAAGAATGATAAAAGCGCATGTTCAGAATGTGATTAGTCTTCGAGATGTAACAGTTAATATGCTTAACGAGTATGTGAAGGATCCGTTGATCTATAAACGTTGCAGATTTATTGTGGAAGAGAATAACCGCGTTCATATGGCAGTGGAACAAATGAAAAGCGGAAACATTGCAGGACTGGGCACCCATATGTTCAGGAGCCATGAAGGTTTGCAGCATGAATACGAAGTGAGTTGTCCGGAACTCGACTGGCTTGTAGATGCTGTAAGAGGCAATCCACTTGTGGCAGGTGCAAGAATGATGGGTGGAGGTTTTGGTGGATGTACCATTAACATCATTAAAGATAGCGGTGTTGAAGAACTTGTGAATGAACTGTCTGTAAAATATGAGCAGGAGATGGGTAAGAAGTTAACGCATTATGAGGCGCGTACTTCCGATGGCACGCACCTCGTGTAAATAAAACTATTTATACTTTTTTCATTTTCCATTTTCCTCTCCTGAATACAATATACGATGCAAGTGACATGCATGTTTCGGATACAGGGATATCGATAAATACGCCCAGTGGACCAAGTTCAAAATATTTTGCAAGGAGATAAGCCAGTGGTATCTGCATCAGCCAGAATCCGAACAAGTTGATCCAGGTAGGTGTCCATGTATCGCCAGCACCGTTAAAAGCATTCATCATTACCATACCAATGCCATAAAATATATAGCCGGCACTGATGATCCTGATCGCGGTAACTGCAATTTCCTTCACATGCGGGTCATTGGTAAAAAAAGAGATAAGCCATTCACCCAGGCTAAATGTAAAAACTGTGATGAATGCCATGAAGATCAAATTAAACTTCATTGTTTGCATAACTGAGAGTGAGGCACGATCTGGATTGTTAGCTCCAAGGTTCTGACCAACGAGCGTTGCAGCGGCATTGCTCATTCCCCATGCAGGCAATAAAAAGAACATCATAAGCCTGAGTGCTGTCTGGTATCCTGCTGATCCTTTGTCATGGCCTGTTGTTGCCACAAGGTT
>DATLDR010000041.1:0-29067 GCA_035525775.1 Flavitalea sp. | reverse complement strand
CGGAGTAGTAGCCGAATCAATTCTTATTACGCCATACGTGCGTACACCATGGTTCCGTAAAATTTTTCCATACTCGCATGCTTTTCTTACTTCATCAACAAAACGTTTGCGCTCATCTTTGCTTCCCATTGCTGAGCCTCCGGTGGGTGGCCATATCGCCGCAACAAGGCTACCAATCTTTAATCCTTTTCCGGCAACCTTATCAGCAATTTTTTTTATTCCCGAAACAGAAGTGTCCACCACCAGGTCCGCATCAAAAAGTCCTATATCCATGCCATCGAATTTTACTCCGTGCACCTCTGCGTTTGCAGTCATCTCAAGCATTTTGTCGAATGGGATCACGGGTTCTGAGCCGGCACCTTTACCTACTATACCCGGCCATGATGCGTTGTGAAGTTTTGGGTAGTTGTTCATTTTTATTATTTTATCGGGATAGAGAACCGAATCGAGAATAAAAAAAATATAAATTTTTTCTCGGTTATTGTTCTCGGTTATTGTTCTCGTTTATTGTTCTTCATTTACCCCTTGCAGGTCCGGATTTCCCGGGCCGAAATGTTTCAGCATTACTATAGGATCTGTTTTGGAAGTATTAACGATTGTTATTCCTTCTCCCGCTGCCGCTTCACTCACAAAATATTCATCATGAGTAAGCTGCCCGTACCTGATCAGTGCGGGGGTTTCAATCTCCCACACTCCCATCGTACCTCTTCCCTGCATCATGATTAACCCATAAGCCGCCGCATCTTTTATTGCCACTGTAGCCCCGGGTAAAATGGTAAGTTCTTTTGCACTGAAAGCATCGTTCTTATAACAAATCCATTTATCAATATATCCCTGTGTTTGGGTTTCATTTACCGGCAATACTGGCTTTGGTTCCATGTAACGGTTAAACCGGAGGTCAGGGTCAACATTCAATTCCCAGTCGATCACATCAACCAACTCATCATAGTCACCAATCTTATCCTTTGGTGTGCCGTTCCATAATAATTCTTCCGGAATTACTGCATTGTTCACGAGCGACTGGTACATGGCAAATATATCGGATGCCTTTTGCGGTTCATATGTACACAGACTACCAGGTGCATGCAGCAATCCCGGTGGAACATCCCAGCCTGTGCCCGGTTGCAGCCTGTAAGCCTGTGAATAGTTAGTGATTTTATTGTCACCTTTGGTGAAATTCACGAGGCATTCCCTGATTTGGGCTTTTGTTGTGCCGGGTGCAATTCCCATGAATGTATAAGGAAAATCTCCGCCATGGTTGTTTAACTGAGGCGGAAAATAATACGCTTCAGGTTTACCGAGCTGACCCACGAGTGCAGCTTTTTTATCGTTATGATGAAGATGATGAGGTAATGGACCAAGATTATCGAAGAACTTCGAATACATCGGCCATGCTTTATATTGGCTCCATATGCGCTCACCTATCAGCGCTCCGTGTAAAACTTCAATGGCATCCTTCAGCAATAAACGTTTTTCGTTTTTACCATCCATGAAAACAATAGCACTCAAACCTTCATCTTTTCCGGTTAAGGGTCCGTTTTTGGCAGGTGTGGTGGAGGAAAGCCATCTTTCGTCTATACCTCCGCGTTGTCCGCCCAGTACATAATAATCGTCTGGATGCAGTTTTATTCTGCGGCCGGGAACACAAAAAGATCTTGGTACCCATGTGGGCGCAAGTCTTAATATCCCTTTTCCCTGTTCCAGTGCGTTTTGTGCTAATGATTTTTCCATTGTAAAAGTGAACTATTTTTTAAACCTGTTAGTGAAATTCATGATATCATTTTCATCCTGCATCAAATCTATCTGCAAATCATATGATCTGGTTTCGCCCGGCAGAAGGAATATCAATTGATTATCTTTCCGGGCTTTTGATTGACCAACCGGAGGGTTTGTGCCAGGTTCTATGCCTGTTACATACTCACCGTATCCCCAATGCTGCCAGTTGATGAGCCATGGAAGCTGATCTTTTCTGAACTTAATACTTACTGCAAGATTTATTGCAGGGTTATACATTCCAGCAAGGCAGTCACCGTTTTTGTCGTGCTCAGTATCTATAAATGCTACTGCTTCCCCTGTTCCTTTGTGAATATCGACAGGTGCGGGACATTTATGAAAATCATTCTTATCATTAAATATTCTGTCGTCGCCCTTACGGTTGGGCAATGTCCATTTTCCTTTCCATAAAATCTGTGCTCCTTCATCTGCCAGTGGCCAGCCGAAATTAAAATGATACAGGAGCATATGAGGTGCAGGTGTGTTCGCTCTGTTCGTTACTTCATCATGTATGCTCAGGTATGGTTCGCCCAGTGTACCGGAAATAGTTCTTCGCAGTTCAAGTGAAGGACCGAATATCTTTGATTCACGCATTATGCCTGTTATGCTCATGTGCCTATTTCCCTGCAAGGGATCCGGCTGAATGACGGATATTATTTCAGCAGGAATGTTACTGATGTTCCCGTGGATGCCCCGTTCACCATATTCATCATTTTCCGGTCCGCCCACATGCGAAAGTCCGCACGTAGTAAGTAAACCTCCGAAAAAAGTGTATAGCCAGTTCAGCCCCTTATTGGCAAATGGCTGAGGTGCTGACACACCTGCATGGCTTAACCACGCAATACTGTGATGATTATAGAAAGCATCAGCAATGTCCATCGCACGGTCGATTACTACCTTATAACGCAAACCTGTGCCTGTATTGATCCAGGCTATGCGCGTGCTTCGTCCGGCACCATTATCAAGTATAGAAGTTTCAATGCCTCCAAGCTGGGCAGCATTTGATATTCTGCCTTTAAAATTGCCTAAATGTTTGTTACCGGTTATGTTTGATGGCATCGTCAGTCAAAATCTAATTTAATGAAAATAGTATGATGATTATCTTCGAAATTGCATTGTATAACTTATATCGTAAAAATTGCCATTATGAATAATGCTCCCGGTACTAAATTTTCATCAGTCATTTTACTTTTTTCCTTACTCACTGTAGTAAGCTGTGTAGCAAAAGCACCGCAGGGTAAGGGTTTGTTTAAAAACATGTTTGATGGAAAAACTCTTAAAGGATGGCGGGGTGATACAACAATATGGAAAGTTCAGGGCAATACTATTAAAGGGCAAACAACAGCAGACCACCCTATAAAATCGAATACTTTTTTAATCTATGAAAAGGAACAGCCAGGAGACTTCGAACTCGTTGCAGATTTCAAAATATCGGCAAGCGGTAACAGTGGTATCCAGTACAGGAGTGTAACCATCGACACATTACCTTATACACTAAAAGGTTACCAGGCAGACATTGACGGGAACAATGTGTACACAGGCCAGAATTATGAAGAAAGAGGCCGGGGTTTTCTGGCAAAGAGAGGAGAAATTGCCGTTCTTGATAAAGAAAAACAACCACAGATCACTTCTATGATCGCTGATCCTGATTCACTCAAATCATTTATAAAAACAGAAGACTGGAATGAGATACGCATTTTAGCAGAAGGCAACCGGATGCGCCACTTTATTAATGGTCATTTAATGAGCGATGTTACCGACAACGATGAAAGCCTTCGCAAAATGAAAGGCATCATTGGCTTCCAGGTGCATGCTGGTCCGCCAATGAAAGTGGAATACAGGAACATCAGAATTAAAAATTAGTTTTGACAACTAAACGGTTGCTATGCCAACTAAACGGACAGGTGTGGGTGTACTGAATGTGCTTGCAATACTTATTTGCTATGTTACTGCTGTAGCTCAAAAAGTAAATTTTAAAGATGGTTATCCCAATAGCATAAAGCCTGTTGGCATCATTAAAGATATCCCTGACAGCACCCTTCTTGAAATAGTACAAAGGCAAACGTTCCGTTATTTCTGGCACTTTGCTCATCCCGTAAGTGGACTATCAAGGGAACGAAGTAATACCGTACGTGCGAATTATTTCTGGGATTATGCTAATGAAGCATACGACGAACCCAATTTCAGCAAGGGCACTTATGGCCCTGAAGCATGTGCAATTGGTGGCACCGGTTTTGGCATCATGTCAACCATTGTTGCGATAGAAAGAGGCTGGATAGGCCGGGATACGGGATTGAAACGGCTGGTAAAAATGGTGGATTTTCTAAACAAGGCGGATTCGTATCACGGAATTTTCCCGCATTTCATGAATGGTGAAACAGGTAAAACCATTCCTTTTGGAAAACTTGATGATGGTTCTGATGTAGTGGAAACAAGTTATATCCTGATGGGATTTTTATGTGCACGTGAATATTTCAACAAAGATGTACCACTGGAAAAATATTTCAGAAACAGAATAAATGAATTATGGCGCTCTGCCAATTTCGATTGGCATACGAAAGGTGGCAACGCTTTATATTACTGGCACTGGAGCCCATCGAATGGGTTTGACATGAACTTTCCGATAAGGGGCTGGAATGAATGTCTCATCACTTTCATTATGGCTGCATCCTCTCCCTCTCACTCTATAACTTCTGATGTTTATTTCAACAGCTTTGTGAACAGCGCATCATATTTCAATGGAAAAAAATATTTTAACATCACACTTCCCCTGGGATTTGAATATGGCGGACCACTCTTTTTTTCCCATTATACATTTATGGGTGTTGATCCGCATGAATTAAAAAGTTACCAGGTAAATTACTGGGAGCAGAATTTACACCATACCCTCATCAACCGTGCATGGTGCATCGACAATCCAAAAAAATATAAAGGCTATGGCCCTGATTGCTGGGGACTTACCGCAGGTGACAGCTACAAAGGCTATGTGGCCCATTGCCCCCAGGAGGATCTGGGTGTGATACAGCCAACAGCCGCACTGTCTGCATTTCCGTACACACCTGAATATTCGATGCAGGCACTGAAAAATTTTTATTACAATCTTGGTGATAAGATTTGGAGTGAGTACGGATTTGTGGATGGATTCAGCTTAGATAAGAATTGGTATGCAAAAAGTCATCTGGCCATTGACCAGGGTCCGATAATAGTTATGATAGAGAACTATCGGACGGGACTTCTCTGGAACCTCTTTATGAATATTCCTGAAGTACAGAACGGACTCAAAAAATTAGGATTTACAAGTCCGCGCATCAATAAATAAAAAAATATAACATGAATAGCCTGTCAAGAAAAGATTTCCTGCATTATACCGCGATGGCTGGTGCAGGTGTATTACTTTCCAACCTTAAAACCTTTGCCGCTTCAAATGACGATAAAAAAGTTAAAGTAGCCATCATAGGTTGTGGTAGTGTATCCGGTGTTTACCTGCCTCATTTAACGAAGAGTCCTTTTGTTGAAGTTGTAAGTGTCTGTGACATTAAATATGATCGTGCTTTGAAACGCGCGAAAGAATTCAATGTTCCCAATACATTCCCACATATCGACAAACTTCTTGCAGGTCCGCATTTTGATTTAATGGTCACACTAACCAACATGCAGGAACATGGCCATCTGAACAAACAGGCCCTTCACGCTGGCAGAAATGTGTGGAGTGAAAAGCCAATGGCAAACACTTACAGGGAAGGAAGAGCATTGCTTGATCTTGCAAATCAAAAAAAACTGAGAATATGGGGAGCCCCTGCAGTAGTGAACAGCCCGCAATTCGCATTTATGTCGAAAGCGCTGCAAGAAGGAAAAATGGGAAAGATCGCTGCGGCTCATGCACATTATGGACACACAGGACCTACCTGGTCAGCATTCTTTTATGAAGAAGGAGGTGGAAGCCTTCCTGACCTGGGTGTATATAACATCGCAACGCTTACCGGACTGCTTGGCCCAGCTAAATCTGTAGTAGCAATGACAAGCATTGTAACACACGAAAGAACTGTAGATGATAAAGGTAAAATACCTGTGAAAGCGGAAGATAATGCAATGTTGCTGATGGATCATGGATCAGGAATAATTTCGCATGTAATGTGCGGATTCAATTATTTCGATCCTTATGGCCATCAGGGGAAGGGACAGGAAAAAGCGACTATAATGATCTACGGAAGTGAAGGTAATATGTCGATGGTTGGATATGACTGGGCTCCATCCGGTGTTGACATGGCAACAAAACAAAATGAAAAAACAGAAAGATTTATACCGGATCCGGGAACATATGTGTGGCAGGAAGGCGCTTCAAAAATATCAGAAGCTCTGGTAAAGGGAACTGAACCACTCATCAATGCAGAACATGCACTTCACGTACTGGAAGTAATAGAAGCGACGAGGGCATCACAAAAAACAGGAAAGAGAATAAATCTTGTGTCGAAATTTAAATGGCCCGTTGTATAATGACAAAATGATTGTCGCGATTGATTATTCAGTAAACAAAGCACGTAATGCAACGTACCTGATGTTCCTGATATGCGGGATTGCTGTGTCGAGCTGGGCACCAATGGTTCCGCTTGCTAAACAACGAACCGGATTGAATGAAGCAGGGCTAGGTCTCATTCTGCTTTGCATGGGCGGTGGCGCAATATTATCCATGCCATTTGTAGGACCCTTGATCCAGCATATCGGCAGCAGGATGATCATACTTTTTACCGCAATTGCCGCAGCGGCGACTTTACCTTTTCTTACAATTGCTGATACTCCTTTTACGCTCGGAGTTACCCTGTTTATTTTCGGAGCTGCACTTGGCTGTCTTGATGTAGCCATGAATTCCCAGGCTGTAATTGTGCAGGACAGGATGACCAGGCCTGTAATGTCGTCATTTCACGGGATGTTCAGCCTGGGCGGGCTTTTTGGCGCAATGATCTTCGGAGTTTTTTTGTTTGCAGGACTTTCGCCATTTGTTTCCGCATGTGTAATAGCCATCACACTTTTGATCATTGCATTTACGCAATTCAGATATTTTCTTGACCATCCTGAAAGAGAGGAAGGAAAAAAGTCATTCATGCTGAAGCTTCCACGTGGACCAGTGATATTACTCGGAGCTTTCTGCCTGATAACTTTTTTAACGGAAGGCGCTTTGCTCGACTGGAGTGCCTTGTTCCTGAGAGAAAACCGGGGATTTTCAGTTGCTATGACCGGTGCTGGTTATGGTGTTTTTTCAGTAGCCATGGCATTGATGCGTTTTACCGGAGATCGACTTGTACATAAATATGGTCCGGATAAAATTGTTTTATGGGGCGCCGGTCTTGCAGCGATCGGTTTATTAATAGCCGTGCTTACTACGTGGTTGGCCACAGTACTTGCTGGTTTTTTATTTATTGGAATTGGAGCGGCGAATGTTGTACCAGTAATATTCAGCGCTGCAGGAAAAGCCGATAAACACGCTCCTGAACTCGGACTGGCAGCAGTGACGACCATGGGATATGCGGGACAGCTGGCAGGTCCGGCGCTGATCGGGTTCATAGCTAACAGTTCATCGCTACCAGTGGCTTTAGGAATGATGGCTGGTCCGATGATGCTTGTATCTCTCACATTCAGTTACGGGCAGCGTAAAGCATCTGCTGGTGCATAATACCTGCTTCTTCAAACTGGGCTCCTACAGGTTTGAATCCGAAAGGTGTATAAAAAGTAATTGCCGATAGCTGGGCATTAAGGTAAATTTTTCCTGACATTGAATCAATATCATCAAGAACAGCTTTTACCAAAGAGGCCCCTACCCCATTACCGCGATATTCCGGTAATACGGCAAACCGCTCGAGTTTGATGCCATTCACGGTTTTTCTCCATCTGGATGCACCACACGGAACGTCATTGCAGGTCGCAAGAAAATGCGTTGATTCATCATCATTCCGGTATTCAAGATCAGCGGGGCAATGCTGTTCATCAACAAAAACCCTCCGCCGTATTTCCAGGGCTTTCTGAAGATCAGGATGCCTGAAATTCAACTTAACCACCTTTATAATTTTTTCCATCAATGATGTAATATAAGTTTTAAAAAGCATGGCCCTTTGTTTGTATAAACAATTACAAATATTAGTTATGATAGAAAAACACTCGATCAATGACAGAGATGTATGGCTAGAAGTTTTGCAACAACCGGCCAACAGACCAAATCCCAATACAATCCCAACGGAATATTTTACAGCAAGATATTATCTGGAAGAACCACTGAATGCTGAAGGTAAAGTATTGATAGACGATGACGGGCAGCCCAAATTATTTGAGTCACCTGTTGCTGCTTTAAATTACATTAATGAACATTTACTTCATTCCGGGATTGGGCGCAGATAAAAGAATATTCAGAAACATCATCGTACCGGAAGGCTGCAAAGGTTATTACTTCGACTGGATTGCTCCGCTGAAAAACGAAACTCTTCGGAATTATGCACTAAGGCTCGCTGAAAAAATAGATACTTCACGCCCTTTTATTGTTGTAGGATTATCATTTGGAGGTATGCTTGGAGCAGAAATTGTGAACAGCTATCCCATAGGTAAATTAGCTATCCTTTCAAGTGTCGCTTCATCCTGGCAACTGCCTTTTTATTACAGGATTGCAGGAAAAATAAATCTCCACAGGCTGGTGCCGGTATCATTGTTGAAATCAGCATCGCTTATGAAACGGTTATTTACTGCTGAAACTGCTGAACAGAAAGCTTACCTGAAAATGGCGATACGTGATGTGGATGCTTCATTTATTCGATGGGGACTCGATGCAATTGTTAACTGGCATGGAAGTGCTGCCAGCAAATCTTATATACATATACACGGCTCCAGAGACGCTGTGTTGCCTGTTAGATTTTGCCGTCCAACACATATCATTAAAGGAGGAGGTCACCTGATGATCCTTACCCGAAATACAGAGATCAATAAAATTTTAAATCAGTTTATTACACAACATCGGCAGGATATTTAATACCTGCTTTGATTCTTATTTCATCCAGCACACCCATTATCTCTAATGTATCGTTGTGCGACATCACCGGGCTTTCTGTTAACCTGTTTTGAAGGCAATCGCAAACATGTTGCACTTCATATTGATAACCCCATCCTCTGTCAGGATAATCAAAGGCAATATCTTTTTTTGATTCCATTTTTTCAGGATATAATTCAAGTCTGCTTTCCGGCGCATAAAAACGGTGAGTAAGCTTTAGTCTTCCATTTGATCCGCTAATTTCCGCTTCTGTCGGAAGATGGGCCACAAAGCTGGAGAATAACTGAGCCATTGCACCATTATTATAATTAAAAAGCACCGAACATTGTTCATCAACTCCTGTAGAAGATGGAGTCATGTGAGCTACTATTTCATCCGGTTTACCAAGTACGCTCATCGCTATAAATACATTGTACACACCTATATCCATAATGGTGCCTCCTGCGAGTGCAGGATCAAATAACCGGGCGGGTACTGGTGTACGGGGCCTGAATCCGAAATTAATCAGCACTGAACTGATGTTGCCCAGGTCACCGCTATCAACAATAGATTTCATCTTACTGTAGTGAGGAAGGAATTTCGTCCACATCGCTTCCATAATAAATAGCTTCTTTTCCCTTGCCTTATCAATCATTTCTTTCGCTTGGCGGGAATTAACGGCAAATGCTTTTTCACATAAAACTGCTTTGTTGTTTTCAAGGCACATCAGCGCGTTTTCGTGATGATGGCTATGCGGCGTAGCAATGTAGATCACATCAACTTCGGGATTTGCGGCGAGGTCCTCATAACTAAGATGAACATGCCGTACGGGAAAGTCTTTTATGAATGCTGATGCGCTTTCGTTTGAACGGCTTCCAACGGCAACAAGCTCTGCGTTATCAACAAGTGCCATGTCCGAAGCTAATTTTCGCGCAATATTACCTGCGCCGAGTATTCCCCATCTAATCATACTACAAACATAAATGTTAAAATTTATTAACAACAATTGCAATTTCTAGGGTAATAAATAATGTTGCGGCTGGCACTGTTTTTATTCATCAAGTGCTATAAATACCTGTTTATGAAAAAACTATTAATAGTAATGGCTTTACCCATGATCGCTTTTGCAGTTCAGGCACAGAATCTTTCTTTTGGTCCAACCATTGGCTTCGGGCATAGTTGGACAAATGCACCACTGGTAAATGCTGAAAGAACTTTTCATCCTTCCTATAATATAGGCGGAAAGATGGTGTACAGTTTTGTTACTCATTGGGGTATAAGCGGCGATATAAAATTTTCAAGTGAAGGGCAGACCGTTAAAATCATTAATAGTGATGCCAAGATAAAAGCAAGAGGTAATTACATCAGGATTCCGCTGCAGGGAATTTACTTTTTTGGAAAATTTGGTGATATGGTAAGACCGAAGATATCTGTTGGACCTTCTTTTGGATTTCTGATAGGAGGAAAAATCACAAATACATTAAATGATACAGAATCGAAAACAACAGATTCATGGAATAATTTTGATTTTGGCATCAATGCCGCAGCAGGAGCAAATATCAGAATTGCACGCGCAACATGGCTTAACCTGGATGCAACCTATTACCATGGATTAACGAACGTTCCGAAGTTCGATGTAAAAGGAAAGTACAGGAGTATAGGAATTAATATAGGGGTAACGTTACCCGTAGCAACGTTGAGACCGAAATAAGAAGGGGGCAAAGGGCAGGGGGCAAAGGGCAACCTTCGCCGTTTTTTGTGATCCCCTGTAACCTTTTATTTTATCATCTCGTCACATGATACAATTAGCAATAATCAAGTATCAAGTCATGAGAAAATATACACTATTACTAGCCTTGTCAATCAGTACAGGTTACGTAAGTTTCAGTCAGACCACCACGCAAAAGTCAGATACAACAGTTACGGATACCATACTTCCCTTTCAAAGTCAGCAGCTTAAAGAAGTAAAAGTTGTTGCCAGAAAAAAAATGGTTGAACAGAAAATTGATAAAATGGTGATCAATGTAGATGCAGCGATCACCAACACCGGCACTACCGTAATGGATGTTCTCGAAAAATCGCCCGGCATTCAGGTAGATAAAGATGGTAACATAAGTCTTAAAGGCAAGCAAGGAGTTATGGTGATGCTTGATGGACGCCCCACGTATCTTTCAGGTGCAGAGCTGGCAAATTTCCTTAGAGGAATGGAATCATCGCAGATTGAACAGATCGAGATCATGACCAATCCTCCTGCTAAATATGATGCAGCAGGAAATTCAGGTGTCATCAACATCAAAACCAAAAAAAATAAACTTAAAGGTTTCAATGGTAGCGCAAGTGCTACGTTAGGTCAGGGCAAGTACAGTAAGTTCAATGAAAGCGTTTCTCTTAACTACAGAAACAAAAAATTCAATCTTTTTGGAAATTTCAGCCAGGGCCGCTACAACAACTATAATCAGCTGGATATTTACCGCAGGTATAAAAATGAAAATGAATCCACACGGGCTATTTTTGAGCAGACAGCCTTTAATCGAAATAACTGGAATAATTACAATGCAAAGATCGGAATGGATTATTATCTCACCAGAAAAACAACCATCGGTATAGTGGCGAGTGGATTTACTAATCCATCCGTGGAAAGCGGCTTTAATAAAAGTTTTCTTAAAAACCCATCTTCTATAACAGATTCGATAGTAGAGTCCCGATCTCACACCCATCAAAGATGGAGTAATGGCGCCATCAACCTGAATATGCGTCATGCATATGATTCTACAGGGCGCGAGCTTACCGCCGATATTGATGTAGTGAAATATGCTGTTACCAACACACAGGATTTTTCAAATATTTCTTTCACACCAGCAATGGTTAAACAGTTTGAAGATAATCTGAGTGGTAATATACCCATGAACATCAGTATCTACTCTGCCAAAATGGATTACACGCGTCCGCTGAAAAAAGATGGGAAGCTGGAAACGGGATGGAAAGCCAGTTATGTGGAAAATGACAGCCGTGCCAACTACTTTAATGTTAACGGCCAGGTATCACATCCTGATTACAGCAAAACGAATTATTTCCGGTACAAGGAAAATATCAATGCCGCATACATAAATTATAATAAAAAGCTGTCAAAGAAGTTGGAGATGCAGACAGGTTTAAGGTTTGAGAATACCAACTATTCTGGTCTGCAATGGGGTAACCCCACTCAGAGTGATTCATCGTTTAAAAGTTCTTACAACGGATTATTTCCTACAATTTATCTTAAATATGCAGTGGATTCAAATAACCAGGTTGGATTATCAATCGGACGACGCATTGAAAGGCCAAGATATGAGGACCTTAATCCATTCATGTTTTTCATTGACAAATACACTTATGGCCGTGGCAATCCTTATCTGAAACCACAATATTCAAATAATATCGAACTGTCGCACACATTCAAAGGATTCTTGACCACAACTCTTAATTACAGTGAAACAAAGGACATGTTCTCTGAAGTGTTCGACCAGGAAGGTTCTTATGCTACTATTGTTACACAGGGTAACATTGGCAAGCGCAAAAACATGGGTATTGCGATGAGTGCGCAGATTCCTGTAGCAAAATGGCTCAACAGCAGTGTATATGTGAACTACAATTACGATAAACTGAATGGCAAACTCATCGGAGAAGACTTCGAAGTTGATGCGAGCAATATTACCATGAACGTGAACAACCAGTTCACATTCAAAAAAGGATGGAGCGCTGAAGTGAGTGGATGGTACAGATCAAAAGGTATCTGGGGACAAATCAAGAGCTACCCCATGGGTGCGCTTACAACAGGTGTATCAAAACAGGTATTGAAAGCAAAGGGCTCAGTTAAATTGTCTGTACGCGACATATTCTATACGCAACCAGCAAAAGGTGATATCAATTTTAAATCGACAGAAGCACATTTCCGTTCACATTGGGATTCAAGGATTGTAAACATTACGTTCACTTACCGTTTCGGAAAACCTTTCAAGGTTGAAGGACCGCGAAGAAGAGAAAGTGCGCCTGAAGAACAAAACAGGGTTAAGGGGGGTAATAACTGATAACTTTTTGATCCGTATCGCAATCAGTCGTTTTTTGTTAAGGTGTTCGGGGCAGCTCTGGCCCCGAACACTTTTTTTATTGCCGTGTAAGCATGTTGTGCAGCTGGTCAAGTATCGGTACTTGTCCCGGTATCAACTTCAATTTTGCCACATCGTATGTAAACCAATCGCCTTTATCTACTTCGGGGATTTCAATATATTTTCCTGATCGCGGAGGCCATTCAAAAGAAAATGTGTTGGAGCGAATAATATTATGATCCAGGTTTCCTTCGCAGGCCCAGGTGTATACCATCTTGCCTGATTTTTGTTTTACCGGTGACAATTCAATAAATTTTCCTTTGATTGCAATTCCGGTTTCTTCTTCAAACTCACGCTGAGCTGCTTTGAGAGGATCTTCATCATCTGAGAACTCACCTTTGGGAACGGACCATGCGCCGTTATCTTTATTTTTCCAGAAAGGGCCCCCGGGATGCACAAGAAAATATTCTGTACCCATCTTACTGATGCGATATAATAATATTCCTGCACTTTTTCGCATTAAATCAAAATACGATAAATTACCTGAAAAATCCGTTTAATATAACTGCTTATGCCGAACAATGACACCCTGCCTTTTTACGCAAAGTTTAGCCTCAACCTGCTGACAATTGTTTTATTAGGCACCATCATTTTCCTGGGCCAGGATATTTTCATGCCCTTGTGTTTTGCAATTGTGCTGGCGTTTTTATTGCTGCCTGTAAACAAATGGCTGGTTAAACAAGGGATGCCGCAGGTGCCAGCTATGATCATATCTATAGTCGCTGCAGTTTTACTGATTATTGGAATTGTTTATTTTTTATCTACACAGATAGCGCAGTTTATCGAAGACCTTCCGGCCATCAGGCGTAATCTTGACAAGCATATGAACACAGTGCAGCAATGGATAAGGCATAATTTCAATATTAGCAGAAAAGAGCAGCAGCAGGCAATTGAAAGCGCATCAGAAGACATGAAAACTACGGGGCCCGGCATGCTGGGCACAACATTCGTAACAGCTGCCTCAGTGGTGCTGCTTATATTCCTTCTTCCTATTTATACTTTTCTGATACTCTATTACCGTGAGCTGATCAGGAAATTTTTTATCAGCATTTTTCCTGATAAGCACCGTATCAGTGTTGAAGAAGTTCTCATCGAATCGAGAGTGATCATCCAAAGTTATATGGTTGGGTTGCTTATAGAGATGGCGATTGTCGCCGCATTGAACGCAACAGGATTTTTGATCATCGGCATTCATTATGCTATATTTCTGTCTGTGCTCGCCGCGATATTGAATATGATTCCTTATGTAGGAATGCTTGTCGCGAGCATCGTATGTATGCTTATTACGCTTGCCAATACAAATAATATTTCTGACATCATCTGGGTAGGTGTAGCTCTCACGATTGTACAATTCATTGATAATAACATCCTGATGCCCTATGTGGTGAGCTCAAAAGTTAAGATCAATGCATTGGTAAGTATCATTGGCGTTCTTATAGGCGGCGCGCTTGCCGGAGTTTCAGGTATGTTTTTATCGATTCCTGGTATTGCTATCATGAAGGCTGTATTCGACAGGGTTGATGGCCTGGAACCATGGGGAATGATACTTGGCGATGACCGCTCGCTGGCAAAGCCGACTATAGCGCAGCGCCTGCGAAAAAAGATAAAAAAATAATCAACTCCTTTTGACTCTTTTTTCTAATTCAGCAACAGGAAGCCTGATCTGTTTACCAACCGGCTTTCCATCGCGGTATGTTACTACTCTCACATCCAGCGCATCTTTAGGAATTATCAGCGGCTTGGTATATTTTGGATAATGATTATCGGGAAAAGATCCGTCATATGAATAAAAAATATCCAGACCTTCTATTTCAGTTTCCATCTGCAATTTAAGACCGGTTCCTTCTGCAGATGTTTTGAAGATCGGATCGAACATGCTTCTCGAATATTTGATGTCCGCCACATCCATTCTTTCAAACTGATTTTCTACTCTTGCAACAAAATTTTTCCAGTTGCGGCTGTCTTTCGGTGACCATACCGATTCTGATACGGCCAGTGCACGTGGCCACACCATGTATTGTACCGCACGCATGTTCTGTATTTGTTCCGTCCACAAATTTCCCTGACCTCCCATGACCATTACAGGATCCACTCCTTCCGGAACAGGTTCAAATTTATAAGAGTCGCGCAGGCGTAACATATCATAAGTAGGCGGTTCTGCAAGAGGATCGCCCTGATAAAGATCATAGTATGCGTGGTTGTATGGGCTCATTACAACTTTATGTCCTTCTTTAGCTGCATGAACTCCACCTTTCATACCGCGCCAGCTCATCACTGCAGCATCTGCAGGTAAACCACCTTCAAGTATCTCATCCCATCCTATCAGCTTTTTTCCTTTTGATCGCAGGATTTTTTCTACCCTCTTCACATAATAACTTTGAACTTCATTCATGTCTTTCAGATTCTCTTGTTGCATAAGGTCTTTGACCTGAGGATTATTGCGCCAGAAATCCTTCGGACATTCATCTCCACCCATATGAATGTATTCTGATGGAAAAAGGTCCGCTACTTCTGTGAACACCTTATCTAAAAATGCATATACTTTTTCATTGGCCGGACAAAGTGTGTTATCCAGTAATGCAGTAAATCCTTTGGAATGCCAGTTGATGATTTTATCTCCCACACTTACATAATAATTGCTATCTGTGCATGATAACTCAGGGTATGAGGCTATTGTAGCCAGGCTATGACCGGGACCTTCTATTTCAGGAAGAATGGTCATAAATCTGTCGGCAGCATATTTTACGAGCTCACGTATATCGTCATGCGTATAATATCCGCCGTAGGTTTTTGGTTCGGAAGGATCTGGTTTAGGCGTGTTGCCCCATTTCCCTGTGCGCAGAGGACGCCATGCTCCAACCCTGGTTAATTGTGGAAGCGATTTAATTTCAATTCTCCAACCCTGGTCATCCGTAAGATGAAAGTGAAGCACGTTGAATTTATATTTCACCATGTTGTTTATAAAATCCTTTACCTCTTCTTTCGTAAAGAAATGGCGTGCAACATCCAGCATTGCACCGCGCCAAGCAAAACGCGGGTAATCGTTAATTGTAACAGCAGGAACCACCCACTCGATATTTTTTAATTCTTTTTTGCTCTCAATTTCTTTAGGCAGTAATTGTAAAATCGTTTGTATTCCATAAAATAAACCGGCCGTGGAATCGGCTGTTATGGTGATGGCAGAAGGTGTGACAACCAGTTCATACGCTTCTTTATTTTTAGCTGGTTTACCTGATAAGCGAAGTTGTATGGAGCCATTTGAGAAAGAAGAAACGGTATTGATCTTTAAGGAAAAACCCGTTGCAGGCGATAAAATTTGTGACAGGTATTTGCCTATGCCGGTAAGGTTTGAACCTGATAATTCGATAGGAGTTCCGCTGGTAATTTTAAAAGATCCGCTTCCCTCTTTTACCGATACCGGTTGTGGTATGATGGACGGCTTCTGACTTTTTGCGAATGAAAAAACGCATACAATCATGAAGCCGGTGATCAATAGGCACCTGAACATTTTCAAAAGATTTTTGATTACGACGAATGTACGGACTATATTGGTATGGAGAGTGAAAGTTAAAAGTGAAAAGTGAAAGGTTAAAATTAGAATGGCAGCATGCTTGCAAAACTCATTAACAAAAAAGTGTAGGCAACAATTATGAATAGACTACTATCAAATTACTTGATCCTTAAGCCTTTCACTTTTCACATTTGACTTTGACTTTTTACTTTTCACTTTAACTACTAACTTTTCACTTTTAACTTTTCACTTTTAACTTAAGATGATTCTTATCATAGGCAGCTCAAATACGGATATGGTAATTAATTCCACTCATCTTCCAGCCCCGGGTGAAACTATTATCGGATCTGCATTTTTCATGAATCCAGGAGGCAAGGGTGCTAACCAGGCTGTAGCAGCCGCACGGCTTGGTGGTCCTGTAACTTTAATCTGTAAAACGGGTAACGATATATTTGGAAAACAGGCCGCCGAAAATTTTAAAAATGAAGGGATCAACATTTCATATATGGTTGAAGATACGTTAAACCCTTCAGGTGTTGCGCTTATCACCGTTGATGATAGCGGGGAGAATACAATAGTTGTTGCATCTGGCGCGAATGGCACACTTAGCCGGACGGATATATCACCTTTTGTAAAGGTGATAAGCAATGCTTCAATACTCCTGATGCAACTTGAAATTCCTGTGGATACTGTACAATATGTTGCAGAAGCTGCAAAGTCAAAAAATGTAAAAGTAATTTTAAACCCTGCGCCTGCTTGTAATTTGCCCGACGGCCTTCTAAAAAATCTTTCGATCATTACTCCTAATGAAAAAGAAGCGGAAATGCTTACCGGTATACAGGTGATAAACATTGATAGTGCCAAAGATGCTGCTAAAGCACTCGCAGCAAAGGGAGTTAAAACGGTGATCATTACACTTGGTGCAAAAGGCGCATTAATTTATGATGGCAATACCTTTGAACATGTGAAGGCCATCGAGGTTAAAGCTGTTGACACTACTGCAGCCGGCGATATTTTTAACGGTGCACTCGCAGTGGCCCTGTATGAGGGGAGATCACTTATTGAAGCCACGGAATTTGCATGTAAAGCGGCAGCCGTTTCAGTTACACGAAAAGGAGCACAGTCATCAGCGCCATTCAGAAAAGAATTATTGTAAGCATACATAAACCACTTAATCTATCAACAAATGTTTATAGTAAACAGTTACGGTCTGGCCATTATATTCTGTTTCATCACGATGCTCTGCTGGGGTTCATGGGCCAACACACAAAAGCTTGCCGGCAAAACATGGAGGTTCGAATTATTTTATTGGGATTATGTGACAGGCATTATTCTTTTTTCTCTTATCTCGGGTTTAACATTGGGTAGCATAGGAGAACATGGACGACCTTTCATAACAGATCTTAAGCAAGCAGACAGCAACAATATTGGCAGTGCTTTACTCGGCGGCGTAATTTTTAATGCAGCTAATATTTTATTTTCTGCTGCAATTGCCATTGCCGGGATGTCGGTTGCCTTCCCCGTTGGCATAGGACTGGCACTTGTTCTTGGGGTTATTCTGAATTACGCGGTTGCACAAAAAGGCGATCCCTTAATTTTGTTCACTGGTGTTGCACTCATTGTGATTGCCATCATTCTGAACGCTGTGGCATACCGGAAGGCAAATGCAAGCGATAAAAAAGTATCATCAAAAGGAATAGCCCTTTCGCTGATTGCAGGATTGCTGATGTCTTTTTTTTATCGCTTTATCGCTTCATCAATGGACCTTGAAAACTTCGAATCTCCGGCTTCCGGAAAAATGACACCTTATACTGCTGTCTTTATTTTTTCCTGTGGCATTTTTCTAAGCAATTTTATTTTCAACACCATACTTATAAAAAATCCTATCGCAGGAACTCCTACCAGTTACAAAGAATATTTCCGTGGGAATTATAAAACGCACATGACAGGTATTCTCGGTGGAATGATATGGGGACTTGGAAATTCATTCAACCTGATCGCAGCGGAAAAAGCCGGTCCTGCAATCAGCTATGGCCTTGGCCAGGGTGCTACGCTTGTAGCTGCATTGTGGGGAGTTTTTATATGGAAAGAATTCAGGAACGCTCCTCCGAAAACAAATATTTATATCACAGCCATGTTCTTCTTTTTTGTAGCAGGACTCGCTTTGCTGATTTATGCGGGTAGCTGACCACCTACCCTGATTACATAAATAATAGAACTTGCCCTGCGGAATTTTGAAGCCGCTTTCATATTGGAGCGCAAACCATTCCAAAATCCTTTCAAAAGGTTCGGATGACCTGTTTTATATCTTTCACTTAACAAACTCACGTAAAAGCTATCAAACCACATAGGTTGAATTTTTTCGATTACACATCCATGCTTTTTCATTAATTCCTGCATCGATGCAGGTGAAAAATGAAACAAGTGTCTTGGAACATCATAGGCAGCCCATGTCGATTCATAGTGTATTGCATCATACGAAGTGTAATTAGGAACAGCAATGAAAATTTTACCTCCGGTTTTGCAAATACTTTTTATATGGCTGATGTAAGCATGCAGGTCATGAACATGTTCTAATACGTGCCACATGGTTATCGCATCATAAAGCTGACCCTGTAAAGAAAATAATGATGCTGCAGGAAGCAGTTGAATTCCATATTCACTGCTTGCTCTTTCAATGGCCGTTGTATCCGGCTCCACCCCATTGACCTTCCAGCCATGGAACTTCATGTGATGAACAAAAGCTCCGGCACCTGCACCAATGTCGAGCAAAATGCCTTTTTTTATGCCGGTTTCATTGCAGATAAAATTTCTTTTCGACGACAGCGTATACTTTCTTACCTGCAGGTAAAGCCAGTTAATGATTCCTTTGTCGGTTTCCGAATGGGAGATGTAATTTTCAGACTTGTAATATTTTGCGATTTCATTAGCATCAGGCACATCCTGCGTAAACCTCAAAGAACAATTTGCACATTGCCAGATGCTGAATTTTTCCAGCGTTACCGTATGATCCGTTGCAGTAAGCGCCTGTTGAATTCCTGAAGAATCACAAACCGGACAACGCTGGTAACTGATCATTTAGCCTGTATGGTTTGGTGGTTACCAAACGGTGATGCCTGGGCATCTCTGAAGAAATGAAATAGTATAGCTGTCAGGGCCACCGCTGCGATGATCAAAGCATATATCCACCACGAAGTTTTTTCTTTATGCACTCCATCCTGCAGATAACCGGTCATCTCAATATTGCTTACTTCTTTGTCTCCCACCAGCATTGTATGCTTTGAGTTCGTACGCACTACGCGCTGCGCCGGAACCGGAACACTCAGTATGTTATTAGGATTTTGCGGTTCAAATACGATTTCTCCGGATGAATCTCTTTTAAGTACTCCTATGCCTTCGATTGAAGATGACTGATCCGCGCCGATACTATTTCTTAATGAATGAGCCCATTCATTATACAATTTGATGGCTTCGTAATCTTCAATATTTTTCCTTGAAGCAAGAAAAGTGAAGAAATCTTTTCCTGGCGCGTCAAAATATTTATCAAAACGGAAATGATAAGATGGAGGAAGCACCTGCCTGTTGACAAAGTCCGACCTCGCCGGGCTCCTTTCAACATAAATCGTTCCCAGGCCCGGAATACTAACACTTGATTTCTGCAGAAGGTATGTTCTTATCAGTTTCTCCATACTATTGATTGAACGAATATACAATTCCTCCAAGTATATTGAAGCCAAACACTTCATACTGGTGCCAGCGTTCATACCTGTTGTTCATGATATTGTTCATCTGCAACCACACACTGAAATTTCTATTTATTTTAAATTCGGCGCCGGCATTCAGGTCGAACCCCGTTTCTCCTTTAAATGATTCGCCGTTCTTTCCACGGTATTTTGCTCCGTCCCAGGTCCACAGATCGGCGCGAACAAAAAGATCGCGCATAACCTGCCAGCGGAGCCCTGTAGTGAGTTCAAGGGGTATTAATCCCCATGCCCTTTCCTGGCTTTGCATATTGAAGATGTTCCAGTTGAATGTTCCTTTTGCGCTGAACTTTTCGCCAAAGCGATATTCAGCTTCTGCATGTGTCTGGAAGATATTGAGTTTGTCTTCATACAAGATCACAAATGTTTTACCATCCTTGTTGTCGTTCACAAATAAAGGCATGTTCCTGTGTTGCTGAAATCCGATTTTAGCAGAATAGCTGAGATGATCAAATATTGAACCTTTGAAACCAACATATCCCTCCTGCACCCTTGTATTCAGCAAGGAATCCGGTCGTGCCAGCCAGGGATTGATGGAAGCAAACCGCTGATACGATCCTTTATTATAATAACCTATCCATCCGAGCTGCAAGGTGAAACGCTGGTCATCTGTAGTGATGTCGGCCATCGCATTTGGGAGCATGTGAAAGTTTCCATTGTCCCATGATGGTGTGATTCCAGCCTGAAGATATAGATTAGGTGTCTTCAGGAGCACTGAAGGATTGATCAGGAAAATGTTATTATTATCTGTTTTTTTTGATAGAGCTTCGTTGCGGTAATTTGTCAGATCAGCGGTCACACCCAGATTGAATGCTGTGCTTTTACCAAAGTTTTTTTGTACCGGCAGGGTTACAACTGAATTAGCTTCAGAAGCATCGGGTTTATGATTGTCAGTAAAAACAGAAACCCTTGCAGAGGGGTTGTAGCTCAATCCAAAATCTGTTGGTTCAATATTTCTCAGGCTTACTCTTCCTTCGATTGTTTGAAAACGTTGTTTGAGCTGATTCTTTGTAAAATTCAAAGTATCTGGCCTGAAGCCGTATAAATAATAATCATCACTTGTAAATCCGAGCCCTGCGGTCCATTCGAGACTAGTGGGCGTTTTATAGGTTACCATTGCACCCACTTTACTTAAACTATTCTTTTGAAATGGCAGGTGGCCCTTTGATGTATAATGGTCTGCGAAGATGTTGAAGAATGTATTCTCTCCGTCGCCAAAGCTGAATCCTGCTTTTACATACGGCTGATGTACGTTTCCAATTCCTAGTTTAATAAAATTGCTGTATCCCCAATCCGCTGATGAATCGGGGTCGAGGGATACCGGTTTCAGTTCTACGGGCTGATATTTGAACAGCAGGTTTTCAGCCGGTATATTGTAAGCAAGTTTTGGAGGGGTTGTATCGGCATTTACCGGCGATGCCTGGAAGTTTAACTTTGATGGATCTCGGAGCACGGGTTTAAATGTCGAGGTGATATCGATTGTTCTTCTTTTCGTTGAATCCTGGGCGGATGAGTATAAAGAAATATTTATTGCGGTTATCGCAATTAAAAAGTATTTCCATTTTTTGATCATAGTCTGTTGGTTAATTTATCTTTCTTTATTCCCCTACCTTACTTCCACTTGCCTCTTCAGCGGTAACTTCCTTAAGTTTCCTTTCCGCCTCCTGCCTCATGCTTTCTATTTTGGCATTGTCTACAACACTTTTATATGTTGCCTTTGCATTGAAATAGTCTTTTTGTTTGTAATAGATGTCGCCAAGTAAAATATATGCTCTTGTTACCCACTCCTCATAGGAGCCGGCTTTCTTTATTACTTCAAAGGCGGCCTTTTCAGCGTCGCTGTATTTATTCTCCGAGAAGAAGCAGTTGGCAATCTGATAGCGTGCTTCAGCGCCATAGGCTGCTTTGCTTAGTGAAGCAACTGTTCTGTAGCTGGTGATGGCAGCTTCGCAATCGTTATTCAGTTGGGCCGACCGCGCTATCGCCATATTCGCCAGCACCCTGTCATCCGTGCCCGCCGCTTTTTCTGCAAGAAGATCTTTTGCATTCGCAACGGCTTCTTCCCATTTCTGCAACTGGAACTGGCTGCGCAGCAATCCTCTCATCGCTTCCATCCTCGATTCCTGGTTCGATGCAAAGTCTTTAAGCTTCATGAAATATTTTTCTGCATTCTCATATCTCTTAAGATCAAAGAAATTGATGCGGGCTGCCTGCAGCAGCGACTTCTCACCAAATTTATGGGGCACACGGTCTGCCAGCGCTTCGTAGCCTTCTACAGCTTTAGCCAGATTTTTCTGGTTCAGATAGATTTCACTTTTATAATACAAAGCTTCGAGTGAATATTTTCCTGTAGGAAACTTCGACAGGTAATTTTCAAACTTATTGACTGCGCCTGCAAAGTTTCCGTTGTTAAACTGCACTTCCGCTTCCTGGTAAGCAAGCTCATCTTCCTGCGTGCTGGTTATTTCCCTTCCAAGTTTTTTTGAAAAGTTCACATATTCAGCAGTCCGGCCTTCTTCAACATAAATTGTTTTTGCATTGTCGAGTGCGGATTCTGCTTCCGGAGAATTGGGGAATTTCTCCAGCAAGGTAGAATATTGCTTTAGCGCTTCGGTGTTATTGTCAAGATTATAATAGGCAATGCCAAGCCTCAGATGCGCCGCAGGCTTAAGTGATGAATTAGGATCATTAACCACATTCTTTAAAAACGGTACAGCTTCCTGGTATTGCTCGTTGGCCAGGTAAGTATTTGCGATCTCCATATTCGCATCCGGACGAAGCGATGAAGCCGGGAACTTTCTGCTCATTGAACTTAACAGATCTATCTTTTTCTTACCGCTTCTGACGCCTTCAATCATTGCCTTCTGGAAAGTAGCGTAGTCGGATGATGGCCATGAATAGTCAAGCACTTTATTGTACATCGTCTCCGCGCGTTTATAATCGCGGTTCATATAATAGCAGTCGGCCGTGCGCAGGTATGCATCCTGCTCTATGGCCGGTGAATTTATCTTAGGTGTTTTTACAATTTCTTCAAAAAATCCTGTCGCCTGATTGTAATTTTCTTTTTTAAGAAAGCAGTATCCCAGATTGTATTTTGCATTTTCAGGCGATACGTCGCCAAGTACCATCCCGCTCCTGAGGTAATCAAAATAATAACGGATGGCATCATCAATGTTATTGCTTCGGTAAGCCAGTTCACCTTTCCAGAACTGCACCAGAGGCAGCACAGAAGTATTGCCCGGCGCTTTTTCTGCAATATCAAGCAGCTGACGTGCATCTTCTGCATGACCGTCATTTATGAGTTCAGTGGCTCTGCCATATAATATCCGCGGATACACCTGTTTAGCAGTTGGGGAAGGATTTTTCATTTCACCGATCAGCGTTATGGCATCCTGATAATTACTTGTATTGGCAAGAACGCCTACCAGCAGGTCTTTTGCTTCAGTGCTGTAATCTGACTGCGGATATTTTGCAATGAATTTCTGCAGCTCGTTGAGGGCAACGTCCTGGTAGCCCAGCTCAAATGAAAGCTTTGCATAATTGAATTGTGAAATTTCCTTTTGTTTTTCGTTGCTGCTGTTTGCGGCACAAAATAAAAATGCATTGCGTGCATTTGGTTTCTGGTTTGTTTTCAGGTAAGCATCTCCCAGAAGATACATGGCATTCTGTGCAAGTGAATCTTCTTTTCCTCCGAGCTGTTTGAATCCATTGATGGCTTTGGTAAGTTCCCCCGTCTGATAATAGCTGTAAGAAAGTTCATAAAGATCCTGGCGGCTTACCTTTTTTGATTTTGTAACAAAATCCTGCAGGTAAGGAATAGCTTTATCATATTGTTTTTTCTGAAAATAACTGTGGCCCACCAGTTGTCTCATTTCGAGGTCGTACACCTGGTTGCCGTTCTTGAGTTTAGTTTCAGCGTACGTTACAGCTTTGTCTTCCTGGTTCGTTGAATATTGAATGGTAGAAATATAATAGGGAACAACCTTGCCATAGCGTTCATGATTCTCCACTACCCTGAACGCCTGCAGGGCGTCGCTGTAATCATGGTCGTAAAACGCTATAAAGCCATAATAATAATTTGCATCCAGGTAATTCGCATCTTTTGGCATTTGCCGGATTGTATTAAGCAAAGGTTTTGCCTGTTCGAAACGCTGTACTGTAAAGTATGAATATCCCAGATGGAATTTAAGATCTGCTATCTCTTCATTGGAAAGATTAGAGATGTTGACTTTTTCAAAGGCTTCAATTGCTTTAGAGAAATCCTGTTTCCTGTAAAAATATTCCGCAAGGTGAAAGCTCATCATCTGCACACGTGCAGCATTGTCTTCGAGATCTATAAATTCCTGGGCTTTGAAAACGGCTCTTTCTTCATTCTGCTTTAGTGCGCACACTGTTGCATAATACCTGATATCCTGGTAATTGAGAGCGTCGTTGCTGCGGTCGGTTTCCCTTCTTCTTTGTTCAAGATCTTTTAAAATAGGATAAGCGAGACTGTATTGTTCCTTCTGAAAAAATTCTTTAGCCTGGTTGAATGCTGCCTGCGGGTCGTTGAGAAACCGGGATTGCTGCGCTGATGAAAAAAAAGAACACAGGATCATCATCAGGATTAGTACAGGCGCGTGCTTCATGGATTAGTATTCGTTTTTGGTCTTTTTAAGGACGGCTATTGTAAAGATTCTGAATATTTGTATTTCGACCAAACATCGTTCCAAACACCTGTGGATAAAATGGATAGGATTAACAATTCATTTTGATAAAGAATCCTGTTTATTACATTTGACAAAATTTTGACCATGAAAAAATTGATCAGCACCGGATACAGTACATCTGTTTTTAATCTGGCTCTGTTCATATTGCGGATTGGAAGCGGCATACTGATGATACATCATGGATATGACAAGCTTGTTCACTTCAACGCTTACTCACCAAAGTTCATGCACTTTTTAGGCGCAAGCGGTGCTATTTCACTCGCATTGGTGATCTTTGCCGAATTTTTCTGTTCAATTTTTATGATGCTTGGGCTTTTCACCAGGCTTGCATGCATTCCATTACTGGTCGATACATTTTTTGCAGTGGCAAAAGGACATCATTATGATGTAATGGGTGATGGAGAGCATGCGTCTTTATTCTTCCTGATTTATCTTACCATTTTATTTATAGGACCTGGCAGAATAAGTGTTGACGGCCTGATCAATAAATAATGACCCGAGTATGAATTTAAGTCCATTAAAAGCTGACACAATAAGGAAAAAAGGTAAATACAAATTCAGGTACGTAATATCAGGTTATATTATGGATCGTACGTACAGGTCTATGGTCACCTTCAGGTTGTGTCAGGCAACCGGCAACTGGAAAGCAGCTAAACCCGTTCACTGGTTCTTCAGATTGCTCCACCGGTGGGCATGCAAGAACGCAGGAATTGACTTGCCATGGAAAACCAGGATAGCCGGTGGATTTTGCCTAACGCATGGATGGGGTGTTGTTATAAACCCGAATGCGATCATCGGAAAGAACGTAACTTTTTTTAATGGCGTTACACTTGGACAGCGCGACAGGATCGCAAAAGACGGAACGCGTTCAACAGAATACCCTGTAATTGAAGATGAGGTGTGGGTAGGTCCGCATGCCATAATTGTGGGAGGTGTGGTGATAGGAAAAGGATCAAGAATTGCAGGAGGAGCATTTATTACGGAAAGCATACCACCGTATTCCACTGTTATGGGCAACCCTGCTGCAATTGTAAAGACCGGTAGCCACCCGGATGTCATGTTTCCAGCTCCTTAAATTTTTGACATGGAAAATGAAATAGTGAAGGCTTCCATCATTACGATCGGAGATGAACTGATGATCGGACAGGTGACGGACACCAACAGTGCATGGATAGCGCAGCAACTCAATAAGGAAGGGATATGGATAAGAAAACGTGTGTCTGTCGGCGACGACCGTGATGAAATTATCAAAGCACTCAACGAAGAATGTATTTCATCAAAAATCATTCTGATTACCGGAGGCCTCGGGCCAACGGCAGATGATATTACAAAGCCATTGCTGTGTGAGTATTTCGGCATGAAACTGATCACCGATCAGGAAGTATTAATGCATGTGCAGCATCTTTTTGAAAATATCTATAAAAGAACTTTCACCGATATCAACAGGAAACAGGCAGAGGTACCTGATGGTTGTACCGTATTGCATAATCCAAGGGGAACCGCACCAGGAATGTGGTTTGAAAAGGATGATGTTATATATGTGTCCATGCCGGGAGTTCCTCATGAGATGAAAGGTATGATGAGTGATGTTGTTATACCTAAGATCCGTACGACAATTACTAGCGGATCCATTCTGCATAAAACTTTGCTTACAGCAGGCATCGGTGAATCGGCCCTCGCCGAACATATTAAAGAATGGGAAGCTGCTTTGCCACCTTTTATCAAGCTTGCCTACCTGCCCAATTATGGCATGGTGCGTTTGCGTATAACCGGTACCGGTAGTAATCCGATAAAGCTTGACGAGCAGATGTCGGAATATTTTAACACGCTTGTTTCGCTGGTAAACAAGTGGCTGGTGGCTGCAGAGGATAAAACGATGGTGCAGGTGGTAAGTAACCTGCTGAGGGAAAGAAATAAAAAAGTGGTTACAGCCGAAAGTTGCACAGGCGGGTATATTTCGCAACTGATTACGAGTGAACCCGGATCATCCGCAGTTTTCAACGGTGCCGTCGTAAGCTATGCCAACAGCGTTAAGAAAGATATTCTTGAGGTAGACGCTGAAATCCTGGAACAACATGGAGCCGTGAGTGAACAAACAGTTACTGCAATGGTTAAAGGTGCATTAATAAAACTGAAAGGAGATTATGCTATTGCAACTTCAGGTATAATGGGCCCGGATGGTGGTACTGCTGACAAGCCGGTGGGCACTGTTTGGGTTGGAGTTGGAAATGCAGCAAATATTGTCACACAAAAATTCAGTTTCAGGTTCGACCGGGCGAGAAATATTGAGATAACGGCTGTTCAGGCGTTGAATATGATGAGAAAGATTTTAGTGGAGGAGAAGGAAGAATGAAGAAGGGTGGAGGTTGGGAGCTAACATTTGTTAGTTTTATTTGGATGCAAAAAAATGTATTCCTTACTTTTGTCCGGAATTGTAAATTAATCAAGAATTTATGGCAATAGTTGACCTGGTAATGCCAAAATTGGGAGAAAGCATCATGGAAGCCACGATACTGAAGTGGCATAAGCATCCCGGCGACCATGTCAAGATGGATGAAACAGTCCTGGATATTGCTACCGATAAAGTAGACAGTGAAGTGCCTTCGAGTATTGAAGGAACGCTGGAAGAAGTGTTATTTAATGTAAATGATGTGGTGCCTGTTGGAGCTGTCATCGCCAGAATAAAAACTGCAGTTGAAGAAAATCAATCGCACAAACATTCTCAGCCGGAACAACCACGCCAGGCAGCGCAACAGGCTACTTACAATGAGCAGAAGCCGCAGCCTGCATACCAGAGTCAGCAACAATTTAAACCTGCCGGCAATACAAACCGTTTTTATTCTCCGCTCGTGTTGAATATAGCGGCCAGTGAGGGAATAAGCATGCATGACCTTGAAATGATACCGGGAACAGGCAACGAAGGACGTGTTACCAAAAGAGACATTCTGCAATTTGTTGAAGAAAGAAAGTCAGGAAACGGTTATGCCAATGCTGAGGTGGTAAGCCATCAGCAAACTTTCGAGCCACCTGCACAAAAACAATATGCAACTCCTGTTTTTTCATCAGGTAACGTTGAGATCATTGAACTTGACCGCATGAGGAAAATGATCGCAAAGCATATGATTGAAAGCGTTCATACCAGTGCACATGTAACAAGCTTTGCTGAAGCGGATGTTACAAATATGGTACTATGGAGAGACAGGGTTAAGAAAGAGTTTGAGAAGAGAGAAAATGAAAAGATCACATTCACTCCGCTGTTCATAGAAGCGATAACAAAATGCATAAAGAAATATCCGTGGCTTAACAGCAGTGTTGATGGAGACAGGCTGATCGTAAAAAAAGATATTAATATTGGTATGGCAACTGCATTGCCTTCCGGTAACCTGATTGTGCCTGTAATTAAAAATGCAGACCAGCTTAATCTTGTAGGGTTAACCAGGCAGGTGAACAGGCTCGCTAATGATGCGCGTTCAAACAAATTAAAACCTGATGACACTGCGGATGGAACTTTCACACTTACCAATGTAGGTTCATTCGGAAGCATCATGGGTACTCCTATCATTAATCAGCCACAGGTAGCCATACTTGCAGTTGGCGCAATCAAGAAGAAACCGGTTGTAATTGAATCAGCCCAGGGAGATTCAATCGCGATAAGGCATATGATGTTTTTGTCAATGTCGTATGATCATCGTGTTATTGACGGCGCGCTTGGTTCTACTTTCCTTAATGCCGTTGCCAAGGAATTGGAAAACTTTAATGGAGAAAGAGATATTTAGTCTGCGATGAAGCTGTTGACATTTCCGTAAAATTTTCGTAAATTACTGTAACAGTAAACTTTATGAAAACATTATCGGAAACCTGGTTCGCAGATGGATATATAGATTTCGAATTAAAAAAATACACGCTCCTCGCCTATCTTCAAGAAGTAAACAAGTATTTCGACGAAAATAAATTGTATCCCCAGCTCGGTGACATTATCTTCCATTACAATAATCTTGTAGCGTTCAGAGAAAATAAAAAGTACCTGCAGGAGCAATTTCCAAAAAAGCTCAGCATGATACAGATGGAAAAGCTGCAGATGCTGTATGAACAGATGATTGAAGACGACGATCTGATGCAGGAGCTTGAAGAAATTATCAATTTCTCAGCAGGAAAAATAAAA
>DATLDR010000029.1:0-3879 GCA_035525775.1 Flavitalea sp. | reverse complement strand
ACACCCGTAACCTCATCTACTTCGATCTGAAGGCGCATAACATCACCACATTCGGGTGCACCAACAAGTCCGGTTCCCACATTTTTTTTGCTTTTATCGAGTGTTCCAACATTTTTTGGGTTGGAATAATGATCAATCACTTTTTCTGAATATGCCATGATAAACTTTATTTAAAAAACAGTTATAGATGGGTGCAATTGTGTGCCTTTGCATCAGTGATGCGCCCATTCAATTTTATTCAAATCAATTCCTTCTTTGTACATTTCCCATAGCGGACTCATTTCTCTCAACTTGATCACAGTTTTACTTACCTGCTCGATCGTATAATCAATTTGTTCTTCTGTTGTGAACCTTCCGAGTCCAAAGCGAAGAGAACTGTGAGCGAGATCATCACCAAGACCCAATGCTTTCAAAACATAGGATGGTTCCAGTGATGCTGATGTACATGCAGAACCGGAAGACAACGCAATATCTTTGTTGAATCCCATCATCAGTCCTTCTCCTTCAACATATTTAAAACTGATATTGGTGACCTGCGGAAGCCTGCTTTCGCGACTTCCGTTTATATAAGCTTCTTCCAATTTCATTAAGGCATTTTCGAGTTTATCCCGAAGTTTACTGATCCTTGCATTATCTGAATCCATATCCTGCCTCGCAACTTCACACGCCTTACCAAAGCCCACGATACCGGGCACATTCAAGGTTCCGCTACGCATGCCACGTTCATGTCCACCGCCGTCCATCTGTGCAGTTACTTTCACGCGCGGATTTTTTCTTCTTACATACAAAGCGCCGATACCTTTCGGTCCGTACATCTTATGACTTGAAAAAGCCATGAGATCAATACCATCCTGCTGTACATCGACCGGAACTTTACCAACAGCCTGTGTGGCATCGGTAAAAAACAATACCCCGTGTTTCTTTGCAATACGACTGATCTCCCTAACTGGTTGTATAGTACCGATCTCATTATTTGCAAACATGATTGCAATAAGGATCGTTTTTGGCGTGATGGCTGCTTCGAGTTCTTCCAGGTTGATAAGGCCTTCCGGATTGACTTCAAGATAAGTTACTTCTCCACCGGCCTTTTCAACATGTTTACATGTATCCAGAACGGCTTTATGTTCGGTGGTTGCTGTAATAATATGATTTCCTTTACTGGCATACATGTCGAACACTCCTTTGATAGCAAGATTATCGCTTTCTGTAGCCCCTGATGTAAAGATGATCTCTTTAGGATCGCATCCGATCAATTTCGCCACCTGTTCACGTGCATAATCGACCGCCTCTTCTGCCTGCCATCCAAAAGGGTGGTTCCGGCTGGCAGCGTTACCAAATTGTTCCGTAAAATAAGGGATCATTGCCTCTACCACGCGGGGATCACACGGGGTGGTCGCATTATGATCCAGATAGACCGGTAATTTCAACATATTCAAAATCAGTTTTAATACCTTTCAGATTAAACACAAAATTAGTCTAAATGGTTCTATTTTCAGACTGTTAACGCCATCTGCCTGTTATTTTACCAATTTCGCAACCCCCTTCGTAAAGTTACCTGAATGAATCGCGTAGAACATATTGGAATTGCCGTGAAAAGCCTTGCTACCTCCATTCCGTTATTTGAAAAACTGTTAAATCGGCAGCATTATAAGATGGAGACGGTCGAAAGTGAAAACGTCAGGACGGCGTTTTTTTTCGACGGCGATACCAAACTTGAGTTGCTCGAAAGCTTATCCACAGAGGGGGTAATATCGAGGTTTTTATCCCAAAGAGGAGAGGGCATTCATCATATCGCATTTGAAGTAAACGATATTCGGTCCGAAATGAAACGCCTTGCTGAGGAAGGATTTGTTTTACTTGATAAAGAACCCAGACCGGGGGCCGATAATAAAATGGTTTGTTTCCTGCATCCGAAGTCAACCAATGGGTTATTGATTGAACTGGTCATGACAAAACCCTGAAGGGTAGATAAAAGGAATCCCATGCTGAAGAGCATTAAGAGTTTTGCAACTTTCGTAACATTCAGGAGTATACAAACTTCTATACTACTGCCGGGCAACCGTTGCTGATCTGTGGCTTCCATTTTCATTCCACTCTTTATCATTTGATATTTTTCCAAACACCGTAATACTATTTGAAGGGCTGCTGAATGAGTGCTCGCCATTAGATACCTGCACGATATACTTCCATAGGATACCCTATAAAAAAAGAAACCCCCGGCTATCAGCCAGGGAGTCTCCATGTTACCTATGAAAGAGTTCAAATATTATAGGACCACTTTTTTCACATCAGCAGGTTTGCCGTCGCTAATGATCTGCACAGCATAAGTACCGGACAGGGCATTAGTAACCTTCATTTCATAACGATAAGAAGGTTGGCTGATCACTTGTTCGTGGATCGATTGTCCATTCATTGAAATCACACGGACCAATACGTTTCCAGTAATTTGTTCATTGAATTCAATTGCAATGGTTTTAGTTGATGCTACGTAGATTTTAGCAATTCCTCCACGATTGTCACCATATATAGTTTTGATGGTACTGTATGAAAACTGGCCATCTTTATCAACTTGTTTTAACCTGTAATAAATTGTTCCGGTTGAAGCAAACTTGTCGTTGTATTGATATTGATTTACCGGGAAAGAATTGGCCGCAGCAAAGACGACAGCAACATCTTTCCAGTTACGTCCGTCAGCACTACGCTCAATTTGAAAATGGCTGTTATTTTTTTCTTCAGCAGTAGACCAGGTAAGTTCGACACCTAAACCCGATTTACGTACATAAAAGCTGATGAATTTAACGGGAAGGAGTGATGCAAAGCCATTCGGAGCGCTTCCGGTTGTGATGTTTGCCTGAGCAGGACCAGTAAGCGTTCCCTCTGATCCCTTATATTTATGCACTCCCCCAATTCTTATTTGTTCCCCGTTATTTGTTCCGGAAATACTTCCTCCTGTATAGATCATGATATTACCTAAAGCATCCAGGTCAAGTTTTCCTCCTGAAAAAGTTAATGTTCCGAGGATCTTTATATAGACATTGTTGAGCGAACAATTATAATTAAGAATAACATTGATACCGGCCGGGATAACAATGGTATCATTATCCTGAGGCGTTCTGTTCAGGTTCCAGGTCGAATTGGTATTCCATTGACCATTGTTCTGGACAGCGGTAATCTTACCTGCCAGCGCACTGGTGGCTAGTGCCAGGGTGATGAATGTGGTGTAGAGGCTTTTCATAAGGTAACCTTTAGTGGTTACACTTATATGACAAGGGGCATACCCATCTTTATCCATGCCAGTATTAGTCCATTCGGTTAGCGGGAATTATGTGAATAAAGGCACCTATATGCTGTGTATCAATCCATTGTAGCTGTATGAATGGGCTGAATATTTCGACGAACGGGATGTTGGGAGCGGCAGCAGTTCCGGGATTTTTTCCCGGAATTGGAAAATAAATCAGGGCTTGGGAATTTTTCCAAAATTCCAACACCGCATAATGTATTAACTTTTCAAAAAAAAAATATGCGTTTTCTGATGTTTTTTCTCCTGGCAATTGTTCTGATCCCTGTAATTGGTTGTAATGATAAATCAGATAAAGAAGCTGTCACAAATTCTGATTCTGCAGTTACCTCAACCCCGGACGCTCTTTTTTCAAAATATAAATTAGAGAGAGTGCGACTTCCATCCGGTTTTCACATCAATGTTTATGCGGAAGTCCCGAATGCACGCAGTATGGTTTTTGGGGAGAAGGGAACTTTGTTTGTTGGCAACAGAGATGAAGACAAAGTTTACGCAGTTGTCGATAACAACAATGACGGTACTGCAGATTCTGTTTACATTATTGATAGTAAACTTACCAAACCATGTGGTGTTGCATTTCG